>NZ_JADEXP010000308.1 GCF_015207065.1 Leptolyngbya cf. ectocarpi LEGE 11479
AATGCTGTCGGGGTTGATCATGGTAATGCCAGACAGCATCAGATCATCTTTGATGCGGCGCTGCAGAACGGTGGCTGCATCTGATAGCTGTTTGCGGTTGTTGATGCCAGAAATCTCTTCGATATCATCAACATCAAGGGCCATCACCGGAGACAGTTCCTTGACTACATCGGTGAGGTAATATTCGTTTTGGTCGTTGTCCGACTTTAGGTGAGGCAGCACCGTCATCAGCTTCTGCCAGTTAAAGCAGTAAATACCTGAGTTGACGCGCGGGTTGGCTCGCTGTTCGAGGGTGCAGTCGCGATGCTCAATAATCTCAGAGACGATAGACTTGTCATCGCAAAAGACGCGACCGTAGCCCGTGGGGTCGTCAAACTGGGCGGTGAGAATTGTGGCCGCATTATTGTTGTCCACATGGGTCTGGACCATTTTGGCAATGGTTTCAGGCCGTAGTAGGGGAACATCGCCGTTGAGCACTAGCAGGTTGCCCTCAAATCCCTCCAAGGCAGAAATGACCTGCTGTACCGCATGACCGGTGCCTAGTTGCTCGGTTTGCTCAACAAATTCTAACTCGCTCACATGGGCCAGGGCCGTCCGCACTTCATCGGCCAGGTAGCCGACAATGGCGATTTGGCGCTCAGGCTGCACCTGGCTCAAACTGGCCAACACGTTTTCGACTAAGGTGCGACCTCCCAGGGGATGGAGCACTTTTGGCAAATGCGATCGCATCCGAGTTCCTTTACCTGCTGCCAATACTGCCACGGCCAATGAGTTAGTCATAGGAATTATAAGAATAAACGTTAGCGTTAGAACGTCGAAAATTACGGGAGGAGTATACCGCGCAGCGGTTAGCCTGCCCAAGTGTGCTGGTTAAGTGTGCTGGTTTACGTTAGGGTGCCTCTGCCCCCTAACCAACGTCGTCGCCAAGCGCCCGTTGGTTCCAGGTTAGACTGCTGCTGTTCCTGCTGACGCTGGGCCATGATCGTCTCAGCCGTTGCTCTCAGTGTGGGATCGCGATAGGGAATTGCCGCCCGTGTTTGCAGGTGTTCTTGCTCCTGGGGTGATAGGGGGGGCAAGGGGCGCTGGTCTTTGGTGGCGATGGTGCAGGGCCAGTGACGACCGGCTCCGGGGAATGATCCCAGGGTGAGTCCAGC
Source organism: Leptolyngbya cf. ectocarpi LEGE 11479 (assembly GCF_015207065.1). Taxonomy (GTDB): domain Bacteria; phylum Cyanobacteriota; class Cyanobacteriia; order Phormidesmidales; family Phormidesmidaceae; genus Leptothoe; species Leptothoe ectocarpi. The sequence continues at coordinate 1,155 of NZ_JADEXP010000308.1, forward strand.
TAATGTCATAGCAGAGCGGACCGCAGCGGCGCAGGAGTAGGTGGCTAGAATACCGTCAGCGGCCAGACAGCGTGCGGTCAGTGCGAAAAACTCCACCGTCCACAGCTGGGGGCAGCGGGTGGGGGAAAACGGGTCAAATAGGATGGCGTCGGCCTGGTAGCCTTTCGAGGCCAGGGGCTGTAGCGTTTGGCGGGCATCGCCGATGAGTAGCTGGATATCTGCGGTAGGGCTTTGGTAGTGATGGTCAGTGGCCAGGGTTTTAAGGATATCCTGGGTTGTGGGGCTCCAGTGGGGGGCGTTTGTGAACTGAGCTGTTAGTGTGTGTGCGATCGCATCCCTCGGCACCGCTGCATTGATCTCCAACGCCCGAATCGTCACTCGACAGTCAGGATTCACCCGCCAAATCGTATCCAGCGCCGCTGCGGTGTTATATCCCAGGCCATAGCACACATCTAAAATAGACAGCTGGGCTGCCTGGGCCAGCTCAGGAATGTTGGCCGCATCCACATAGTTGCGCTGGGCATCCGTATAGGCACCATGGCGACAGTGAAAATGCTCGCCAAACTCCTCTGAGTAAAACTTGGCCGAGCCATCCCCCGTTACCTCCAGGGTCAACCCGTTAGATAAAGCTTGGGCACCATCATGAACCATGAATTATCGACCGTTTACCACCCTCAGAATTATAATAAACACCATCTTTGATTATGCATTAGAGCCTTGCCTGCATCGCCAGCTCAACCGATCGACCTGACTAATACCCACATCGTCAGCTCTCAGTGGCTAGCCGATCATCTTGGTGGCGACCTGGTTGTCATTGACTGTCGCTTTTCTTTGCCTGAACCCGATCTAGGTCAGCAGCAATATAGCTCAGGGCATCTTCCCGGCGCTTACTATCTAGATCTCAACTGCCATCTTTCCAGCCCTGCGCAAGCCCATGGGGGGCGTCATCCGCTGCCTCACTGGCCAACGTTTGTCGATACCCTAAACCTGCTGGGTATTCAGTCCAGTCCGCAGACGCCTGTTGTTATTTACGACGCCTCGCGGTTTGCCTTTGCAGCTCGTCTCTGGTGGATGCTGCGCTATCTAGGCCACGAAAATGTTGCACTGTTAGATGGGGGCATTAATGCCTGGATTGAAGCCGGTTTGCCCCTGAGCAATACAACACCACGTCCTCAGGTAGGCCGATTTGTGCCCCAGCCCCAGGCCCATTGGATTGTAGACATTGATTATGTCCGTCAGCACAAAGACAAACTGGATACGATGGTGATCGATTCGCGTTCTGGTGACCGTTTTCGGGGTGAGCGGGAGCCCATTGACCCGGTTGCTGGCTCTGTCCCAGGTGCGGTGAACTATTTTTGGAAAGACATTAGTACTGAGGCCGGGTTGTTAAAACCCCCAGCGGAATTAGCGCACCATTGGCAAGCCATTGATGATGCCGACGACGTGATTGTCTACTGTGGTTCGGGGGTTACCGCCTGTGTAAATCTGTTTTCTCAGATGGTGGCGGGTAAACCCATGGGCAAGCTTTACCCAGGCGGCTGGAGCGACTGGTGCTCATATTTGTAGTGCCCCGCCGTGCCCCGACCATGCCCCAACAAAATTCTGGACTGTTATGTCTATTCGGATCTATGGAAACCGCTCGATTAAAACACTACCGGGTAACGCAACCCGTCCCACACCGGCCAAGGTGCGCGAGGCGCTGTTTAACATCTGGCAGGGTCGGGTTAGCGGCAGCCGCTGGCTAGACCTTTGTGCGGGCAGCGGGGCCATGGGAGCCGAAGCGCTATGCCGTGGGGCCAGTGCTGTCGTAGGTATGGAGCAGTCTAACGCTGCCTGTCGCATTATTCAAACCAACTGGCAAACGGTGGCAGCGCCCGAACAGACGTTTCAAGTTATCCGAGGAGACGTAACCAAACGGCTGAAAAGCTTGGATGTTCCCCCATTTGACCTGGTGTATTTTGACCCACCCTACGCGGCTAACCTGTACGAGCCAGTTCTGGCAACGCTGGTCCAAAAATCTATCCTGGCTCCTGGGGCCACCGTTGCCGCTGAATACACGCCTGAGTTCTGGCTGCCAGAGTCTGTGCATGGCCTAGAACTACAGCGCACAAAGCGCTACGGGTTAACCCATCTGGCCTTGTTTGTGCTACAAAAGTGACTCGCCGCTACCCACACCGCCGTGCTGCCATTCTAATGATCTGCCCCGCCAGCACAGCGGCCCCAAATCCATTATCAATGTTCATGACCCCAATCCCCGCTGCACAGGAATTTAACATCGTTAACAAGGCTGCAACTCCACCAAAGCTAGCCCCATAGCCAACACTTGTCGGCACCGCAATTACCGGACAGTCCGCTAAGCCTGCAACAACGCTGGGTAACGCTCCCTCCATTCCAGCCACAACAATCAACACATCGGCACTGTCAATCACCGCCCGATTGTTCAGTAACCGGTGAATCCCTGCCACACCTACGTCCCACAGTCGTGTCACCTGAAAGCCCGACAGTTCTAATGTGACAGCCGCCTCTTCTGCTACGGGCAAATCGGCAGTGCCTGCCGTGAGAATGGCAATTGTTCCGGGATATTCCACCGCAACAGATTCTGGCTGCAGGGCACAGATCTGAGCAGTGTCATGATACTGCAGGGCCGGTAGCCGCTCGTGTAGCTGAGCATATACCTCGGGAACAATCCGAGTCGCCATGACAACAAGGTTCTCTGGCTCCATTGCCCGAAAGATTTTGACTAGCTGTTCTACTGTTTTATCTTGTCCCCAGATGACTTCTGGAAAACCTGTTCGCAGCGCTCGGTGGTTGTCGATTTTGGCAAAGCTGTCAACGGGCTGATAGTCCAGGTGTTTGAGTTTATTCAAGGCACTATCTGGGCTGATCTGCCCTTGGGCAACGGCAGTTAATAGGTCTCGTAATGCGGCGGGCTGGGTCACGGTGGCAGAAGGTGGAATTTGACGAATATAGACTAACGTTTTTAGGCGACATTGGGATGGTTAATAACGATAACGTCAGTAGAAATTCTTAGATGGACTTTAGGACGGGTTTATGTTTTAATACTGTCAAAGTAAATCTCTATTCTCAAAAAGTACACATGCTGGTCTTGTAACGTGCTCTAGTGCGATCTCATTCCATTAGCTTTTTTATCTAGCAGGTTATAGATGTTGTCACTGTACCTGCTGATTTTTTGTTGTCAAAAAAGTATTGCCGACAGTTTTTTCTGGCTGCTTAGATTGACTGAGTGCCTACGTTGTGTGAGGAGATTTAACAGTGTGTTCCTAGGTGTTCGTTTCTCATCTGTAGTCGCTTATACTACATCAGTTGTCGCTTTAAGCGCACTGAATCTTGCTGTTAATTTAACGGGTGGTGTGGCGCAGGCATCGTCGCCTGCTAGCAGTCCTGAGCTGGATGATTTACTGGCCTCCTCCACAGCTAAGGTGGCGGCATCGGACCCATTGCCTCCACTTCTGGCTCAGGTTACCAGTGTTGATGAGCTTTCCGATGTATCAGACACTGACTGGGCTTACTATTCTTTGCAACGATTGGTTGAAGAGTACAACTGTCTAGAGGGGTATCCTAGTCGGCAGTTTCGGGGAACGCAGTCACTCACGCGCTATGAGTTTGCAGCGGCTGTGCAATCTTGTCTAGATGGGCTGCTGGGAGCCGGAATTGATGCTTCGTCACCGGATTGGGCACGAATACGACGACTGGCGGAAGAGTTTTCAGTCGACATTGCCACCGTTAGCGCTCGTGTGGATTCTCTGGAGGCGAATGTTGCTGAGTTAGAAGCAAATCAGTTTTCAGAAACGACACGTCTGTTTGGTCAAGCTATTTTTGGTATCCAAACCCGGACAGAGAATACAGCTGACTTTTTCCCTGTCGATGGTGTCAGAGATACTGAAGATCCAGGGACGGCTATCAATCTGATTTCTAATGTGCAGCTGAGTTTGTTAACCGAGTTAAACCGCGATACCTTTCTATTAACGGGCATTCAGGCCGGAGATGGTAGCACCACACCCCGGTTAAACAATGATGTTCGCCTCAGCTACGAAGGAGATAGCGATTTTAATGTATCTATTAGCGACTTAACCCTACGTCATTTGGTAAGTGATAACCTGGCCCTCATTGCTGGGGCAGAGGGCGTGAATGCTATTAATACCTTTCGAGGAACCAACCGTGTGGAAAGTGCTGGATTTGGTCCTTTGTCTGCCTTTGCTCAACGCAATCCGATTATTGCCATTGGTGGTGGCGATGCTGGCCTAGGGTTTGATTGGCAAATGACGGATCGCTTGAGTTTGCAGACCGTTTATTCAGCCAGCGATGCTGCAGATGCTGGTAGTGGCCTATTTGGTAATGATGGTGATAAGACGCTGGCGCTACAGCTATCGGCGGTACCCGTGGACAGCCTGGATTTAGCCTTGAACTATGTTTATTCCCATTCGCCGTCGGGAAATCTGCGCACGGGTATTGGCGACAGTCAGCTAACGGCTGGGGATTCCCTGGATACCCATGCGTTTGGTGCGACAGCGGCCTGGGATATTAGCTCTGACATTACTCTGGGCGGCTGGGGTGGGTTTACAACATCGTCAACCCCAGGCGAGTCCGGCCATGTGGAAACGACTAACTGGATGGTCTTTCTGAATTTTCCTGATTTATTTAAGCCAGGTAATATGGGTGGGTTATACGTTGGGCAGCCGCCTAAAATTACCAAGAGTACGCTGCGACAAAGCCAGAATATTCCTGATATTTTGTCTGGAGGATTGGGCAATCCTGGCGATCAGCCTAGTACGACCACTCACATTGAGCTGTTTTATCGCCATCGGATGAGTGATTCTTTTACAATCACCCCTGGTTTCTTTTACGTTATCAACCCAGCCCACACGTCCGATAGTGAGAATGTGTTTGTGGGGGCTATTCGCGGCACATTTACATTTTGATACTTTTTGACGCCTCTTGGTTCAGGATTTGCTACGTTGACGGCTGGGAGGCCCTTGACAAGGTTCTATGTGAATAGCTAGCCGTCGTTGAGAATGATAGGTTTGTGTCGGTTAAGACACCTCAGGCGTTCGTGTTTTTTGTTTTCTCCTGTTGCACTCAGTTGGGTTCTAGTAGTCATGTTGAATGTGTCTTGTCGCTCTAATCCTTTAGTCTCGTTGTTGGTTGGTTCATTGCTAGTGGTCGGGGGCGCTTCAGCTGCGACTGCCCAAATTGATGTGACCGGGGGCGAGGTTATCTTAGAAAACGCAGAGATTTTTGTTCCTGATGTAGCTAGACCTGATTTGGCTGGCCCTAGCCTCATTTATGACAGGACCATCCAGGACGGTAGTTTGCAAATTCGGACCACTCAGGGAGACCTGCCGGTTACGCTAATTTATCGAGATTCTGTTATTCCAACGTTGAGCACGGAGCCAGGGGCTGAACCAGCTGTTGATGACTCTGGTAGACTCCAAGGTACGGTCTCTTTTCGAGGGTTTAATGCATTGGGTGAACCGGCTGTATTTGCCAATATTCCCACAACGCTAGAATTCGATGTGACTGCCATTGGAAACCTCACAGCGACAGACTTTAATGAGTATCGCACGGGTCTTTTTCAATTAGCTGAAGTGGGGACTGTGACATCGCCGTCTTCTCTTGGGGTGGTGGCTCGGGGCACCCCCGTTTTATTGGTGCAGTATGGTCCTAGGGATGGTATGCCAACGGATCAGGTTGTCCTGGGCAATGAGATTCCGGCAGAGCTGTACACTGAGACAACCGAGGGGATTAATTACAGCACCGCAAATTTAGACCTCACCTTTACCGGCGGCGAGGTCCTAGTGCCCAACCCGCCTGGATTTAGTCCCGATGGTAGCACGGGTACGGAAGTGGGGAGTGGTGATACGGGCACCGCCATTGCCATCTTTATTTCTGGTTTTAATGATTTTGTCATTATCGATCGCGACATCAACGATCGCGACATTAACGAAGATGACGCTGGCAACGAGGATGATAATGATGTTGGCATGAATCAGGACGACCCGGTCCTGCCGGTCATTATTATTACAGGTGTGTTTGTGTTTGAAAATGTGCCCAGCGGAGTCTGGTATGACCCGCCGATGGCCGACGGCTTTGAATATGTGATGCAGCCTAGGGACATACCCATCGGTGTAGCCAGTCGGGTTTTCCCTGGGTTAAGCGGTCGTCGTGCAGCGGACGATGCTAAATTTGCGGCAATTAGCGGTTTTCCTAGAGGCATTGACGACGATGATCGGTTTACGGTCTCGGTGGATGGTGTGGTGCTTGGGGAATTTGGTCCCAATGACACACTAACGTTTGGTGACTATGGTGATGTCTTGGGAGACAAGCTGGAGGATGGTGGTGTCTCTTCATTTTTGGTGACTGGTTTGGACCCGGCAGTGGATAGTGACGACCCGACGGCCTTTCCGCTAAAGTTGGATTTTACGACGCCTACGGCTAGTTTTGAAATGCGGGCTCGGCAGACAGCAGCAGTGGTCCAGGGTGATCTGAGTGATGCGTTAGCAGATGCCTCAAACCACAACCCATAGACCGATGGCGGTAGATGTCCTAATTTTGACCAACGGGCCAGGGGAGGTTTCCACCTGGGTTAAGCCCGTGGTGCAGCAG
>NZ_JADEXP010000309.1 GCF_015207065.1 Leptolyngbya cf. ectocarpi LEGE 11479
GGTTAAGGCTAGCTCAAACTACTTGTGTCCTAATGCTTAGCGGTATTACCGCTAGTCTGGTGGCTTTACCCACATGGGCCCAGCTTCCCCCCTTAGACTCCCCCGACACCATCCGTAGTCAAGGTGTCCTGAGACCTCAGGCTTCCCCCCCTTCAACAGTTGCCTTAGAAACCTATGCCCTAGGTCCTGGCGATCAAATCAGAGTTGAGGTGCTAGTCGAACTCGAGATTTTTGAAGAGCCATTTGACCAAATTGTGTTGTTGGACGGTTCTCTGACACTGCCCTGGGTTGGCAAGGTCGATGTTGCTGGCCTCAACCCTATTGAAGCTGAGGCCAAGGTTGCCGCCGCTTATAGTCAATACATTCGTAATCCAAGACTTACCTTTCAGCTGCTACAGCCACGTCCACTAAGAGTGGGTATTGTAGGGGAGATCAACCGTCCCGGCGGTTATACACTACAGGTCAGTTCAGAAGCAGGTGAACAATCTGAAGCCAGTGAAAGCCGTACTCGCTTTTGGCCCAGTTTAACCCAAGCTATTATTACTGCAGGGGGTATTACACGTTCTGCAGATGTTCGTTCTGTACAGATCAAACGAGAAGGAGTGCCCGACCTGATTCAGGCCAATCTCTGGGATTTAGTAGAAAGTGGTAACCTGCGCCAAGATGTATTACTACGAGATGGCGACCAAATCATCGTTCCGACCGCACAGACCATTGATAACTCAGAAGTGATCGCCCTAGCCAACACAACGTTTGCACCGGCTACTATAACGGTGAATGTCGTGGGTGAAGTTGAATCTCCTGGAAGTCTTTCAGTTCCACCAGACACGCTGCTAAATCAAGCTGTCCTGACAGCTGGTGGGTTCAATAACCGTGCTCGCACTAGCCGTGTAGAGCTGATTCGTCTCAACCCCAACGGGAATGTATCTCAACAATCAGTTAGCGTTAATCTTGCTCAGGATGTAAATGATGAACAAAACCCAGTTCTTCAGGACGGAGACACTATTATTGTCGGTCGTTCAGGTCTTGCTGCCACTTCAGATACGGCTAGTCTAATTTTCTCACCCTTGACTGACTTACTTCTAGGGATCTTCGGTATTCAATAACTGATACTGATTGGACTAGTGGCGCTCTGGCGCCCTATTTACTGTTTTTGTTTTATCGATATGTCTAGATGGCAGCCTGACTTACTATGAATTTTATTCGTAATGTTATTGATCTCAACCTTCAGTATCTGTTCGCAGCAACTCGCCGTGGTATCGTTCCGGCAACGGCAGCATTTATTCTGACGGTTTTAGGTGCTGCTACCGTTGCAAAGTTGACGAAGCCAACCTATCTATCTGAAGGAAAGCTCCTATTTACACCTGACCGAGCCGCTGCATTGACAGGTTTAGAAAAAGCAGAGGAAGGCGGACCTCTAAAAACCATTAGTTTTGGAACTCAGCTAAACTCTGAGATTGAAATTATCACCTCAAAGCCCCTAATCCAGAAAACGATTGATACGCTCCAGCTAAAAGACGATGAAGGTGAACCCTTGAAGATTGAGGATCTTTGGGCAGATCTTGCAGTCACCGTTGTATTTCAAACAGATGTTTTATCCTTTTCCTATCTGGATGAAGACCCGGTAATAGCAGCCGATGTTGTCAATACCTTGATGGAATTGTATCGGTCACAGAAACTGACCAGTACCCAGGTAGATACTGCTAGTGCAGGAGATTTCCTAGACCGGCAGCTACCTTTAAATGCCGAAAAAGTTAGAAAAGCAGAATATGAGCTGCGTGTTTTTCGAGAAACCTATAACGTTGTCAACTTAGCGGATGAGCAAGGTATTGCAGTTGCTGCCTTGAATGATTTACGTAAAGATCAGGACTCTGTACGAGCAGAACTGAGTTCACTGTACGGTATACAAGAGACGTTGGGTGCTCAGCTTGGTCTTAACGTATCCGATGCGATTAAGGCCAATACCTTAAGTCAATCTGCCCAAATTCAAGATATCTTGGCAGATCTCAATGAAGTTCGTCGCTTGATAGCTGTACAGCAGGTGGAGTTTACGGAAGAAAGCCCTATTCTTCAGCGCTTGCGAGCTCAAGAAGCATCTCTTACCAGTCTCTTAGATGAGCGCGTGCGGGATGTAGCTGGTGGTTCTGTTCAAGAATCGCTTCTTCAAATGGGGGCTGTCGGAGAGTTGCTGGTTGAAGAGTATGCTGTTAATAACCTGAAGACAATTGGTTTAGAGGAGCGTCTAAAGGCTGTTGAATCTAATGCTCAGAGATATCAAGAACGTATCGACCTCTTTCCAGAACTGGAACAGCGTCAGCGAGATTTAGTGCGTAATTTAGAAGCCGCTCAAAAAACCTATCAGGAACTATTGGGTAAACGTCAAGAGCTGCAGGTTAGAGAAAATCAGCTCACTAACTTTATTCAAATTATTGAACCGGCTGTTCCTCCAGAAGATCCTTCCTCTCAGGTAGCCATACAAATTCTGGCTATGGGTGTTGTTGCTGGCTTTGCGCTTGGCTTAGCTATCATCGTTGCCATTGACTTCTTTATTGTAGATGTCAAAGGTGCTAACAAAGTCTATGACCCGGATGCATATAATATGCCCTCAGGTCTTTGATCGAGAAGCGATCATTGTCTGATTTAGAGTCCCACTTTCAAAAAATCTATCAATCCGTCTTTATCTAAATAGGCATGTTGCCTTATGGTATCTAAACCTGCTGCAGTGAGAAATCTATTCTCTAGAAGCGAAGATGCAATCTTGGCTCGCAGAGCCTTATTCGAATCATTATTAGAAAAATTTGAATATGCATTTGTCTTTATCTCACTTTTTCTTTTTACCGATGCAGTACTGATTGTTATCCTTAGTGGGGGAGCCAGTGAAGGTGATGGATTTGACTATGGCTCAGTAAATTTTGCGCCTGTTCAACTGTTCTATATGCTGAACTATAGTCTGACGCTTCTTTTTCTAGTTTGCAGATATAAACGAACAATTTATGTACTTCTGAGCAACCCTTTGATGGTTGCCACTAGCGTTTTAATCGCATCATCGTTTTTCTGGTCGTTTTCCCCTGATGACTCACTTACTGGAGGAGTATTTGCAACTTGCAACATGTTGTTTGCGGTTTACTTAGCGGGGCGATTTACTCTAAAACAACAGCTGACAATACTGAGCTATGTTCTGTTTAGCATAGCGGTGCTAAATATTCTATTCGTTAAAGGATTACCGCAGTATGGCGTTATGGGACCGCCAGTACATACTGGGGCCTGGCGAGGTGTATTTACCCATAAAAACGGGGCTGGAAGACTGATGGTACTAGCCTGCGGTGTGATGTTCACTATGTTTAACGATGTAAAAAATATTCGTTTCAAGTGGATGTATCTGATTGGGTTATTGCTTTCACTCTACATGATCAAAAAGACTGGCTCTGGCGGCGCGTTAGTCAATTCTATTTTTATTATGGCGATCGTCCTGATTACCCAGGTATTTAAGACAAAACCGCGCAAGCTCCTCCTGTCACTTATTTTTATGACATCGGCCACTATATGTATATCTATGGCCTATGTTCCGATCATGACGTTTGCCCTGGGACTGATTGGTAAAGATCCAACGTTTACAGGGCGCACAGACATTTGGGAATATGTTCATACCATGATTGGCAAGCGTCCTGCCCTAGGGTACGGTGTTGGCGGTTTTTGGAATGGGACAGATGGTCCATCTTTGTATATTATTCAACGAGCTCGTTGGAATGTGCCAGATTCACACCAGGGTTTTCTTGATCTGACGCTCCAAATTGGGTTTATTGGCGCTTCCATGGTATGCCTCGTCATGTGGCAAACGCTGCTTAGAGGCGTTGCGAGGGTCCGTTTGTTTAAGTCATGGGTGAGCAGCTGGCCGACGGTATATGTGCTTTATCTCTCGCTGGTTAATCTATCAGAGTCATCGTTGCTAGCACCTAATAGTATATTCTGGATTTTAGTTTGTACAACAAGTTTCACGACGTCCTTTGAGGCAAAATATTTAGTCGATTTTGATAGATTTGGTCTAGTAGGAAAGAATAAGCCTAGAGCAGATCAAATCATGGGCAAAGTTAAGCCTCCAGTAAACGCTCATACTAATATTTAATGCCGTTAACGAAGTGAACAAGATTATTTCTAAAGTCAAAAAAATCTTTAGCGGCTCTCTGGTTAAAGATAGCTTTTGGATGCTGTCATCTCAGATCCTTGGTATTTTTATTCAAGGTGCCTATTTTATTATTGTTGCTAGAGTATTAGGAGCTGGGGCATATGGCATATTTATCGGTATTGCCTCATTTGTCAAACTAGTTGTGCCGTTTGTCGGACTTGGCAATGCTGATATTTTTCTCAAGCATGTTTCAAGAGACCAGAGGCTTTTTAGAGGCTATTGGGGAACGACACTACTCACCTGTCTGATTTTCAATCTGGGCCTAATCCCTTTAATGCTAGGCCTATCAAGGTTAGTTTTTAACCCCGGCACATCGCTGCTGCTTATCTTATTTGTACTGCTCGCAGATTTATTAGGAGGAAAAATATGGGACTTGGCTGCAGGGGCTTTTGTTGCCTGCGATCAATTTAAGCTTGTTGCTCAAAGCAAGATTCTTTATGGGCTAGGAAAATTAATTGCAGCTATTGGTCTATTAGTCTTTTTCGAGGACGGTAATGTTGTTGCTTGGGGGGGACTATATTGTTTAGGTTCAATTTTTCCAGCCCTATCCTCAGTGCTAACGGTTAACAAGTTATTTGGCAACCCCATCTTCAATCTTAAAAAGTATCCACCTGAATTTGCTGAAGGATTTTTCTTTGCCATTGCACAGTCAGCAGAAACAGTGAATGGACAGATTGACAGAACTATGTTGGTCAGTCTAGCCTCTGCCGACGCAGCCGGTATCTATGCAGCCGGTTATCGCTTTATTGATGTTGGATACATAATTATCATTGCGGTAATGAGTGCCACCTACACGCGGTTTCTGCGTCATGGAGCTTCTGGGATTAAGGCTGGCCTCAAATTTGCGCTGAAATTAGTCCCTGTTTCAGTAGGCTACGGAATAATTTCCGCAATTGCATTAGTGAGCCTTGCTCCATTTACAGCCAATATTTTAGGTGAAGAATATGCCCAATCAGGAGGCGTGCTACTATGGCTAGCCCCTATTCATTTGATTGCTACATTGCAATTTATCGCAGCTGACACACTTACGGGTTCAGGTTTTCACAGAGTCAGAAGTATATTGCAAGTAACAGCTGCATTTATTAACTTTGGGGCAAACTTGTATCTAATTCCTCGTTTTTCTTGGCAAGGCGCAGCCTGGGCGACCTTAACGTCTGAGACATTTAAGCTGATCACCCTGTGGCTAGCAGTGCTCTTTTACAGCAAACGAGCCACTATTCAGGGTCAGTTGGCCAACGCTGGAACTGACCCTGAACTAGATTAAGGTTTCTGATGCCACTGCAGCAACAGTGATTCTATAGTTTCCATAATTTCAATTGTTTCTGAAAGTGGCATTAAATCACTTTCTAATTTTCCTGCTTGCAAACATTTAACAACTTCTGTTGCTTCATAGTTATACCCATTTCCAGAGAGTCGTTGACCAATACTCTTAGATTTCTCTTTACGAAATTTAGCCAAAGTCTTAATCAATTGATTTTGCTTTAGCTGATTGATGATAGAGCGTTTCCAACCAACCTCAATCGTTTTCTGCTGAGATGTAACGACCACTGGTTTGCCGGAAAACCGAGTGATTGTGATACTTTCTGGTTTATAAAATGGTTCTTTAATAGCAATCTTACCTTGAGTACCAACGATCAAAGCTTCATTGGAACTGTAGGTATGCAAGGTAGAGTGCAAAATAGCCATGGCACCATTAGCATAGCGAAGGATCATGGCCGATTGATCATCCACACCTGTTTTTCCAATACAGGGCTCTCCACTGATTTGTTGAGGCTTACCCAACAACATAAACGCTAGAGATAACGGGTAAACGCCTCGATCTAGCAGGGCACCGCCGCCTAGCTCAAGGTTAAAAAAACGGTTTTTCGGATCAAATTCTGTTGGATAGCCAAAATCAGCTGTCAGCAACCGCACCTCACCAATCTCACCCGCTCGAATCAATCGGCGTACCTCTTGGATTAACGGCATAAACCGCATCCACATGGCTTCCATACAGAACAATTTTTGCTGCCTGGCTACAGCCATTACTTCTCGGGCTTCTTGGGATGTTACTGTAAATGGTTTCTCACAAAGAACGGCTTTTCCTGCATTGAGACACAACATACTATCAGCTTTATGGCGTGTTTGAGGAGTCGCAATATAAACAACATCTATATCTGGATCTTGTACTAGTTCTTCATAGCTGCCATAGGCTTTAGGGGCATTAAATATATTTGCAAACTTCTGTGCCTTATCAAGTGTTCTAGAGCCTATGGCCCATAGCTGAGCATCAGAAATAGACTGAAGGCCTTCGATAAATTGAGTCGCTACTGTACCAGTCCCCAAAATACCCCAGCGAATGATAGTGCTCATAAAATATAACGTCTATTCAGATTGAGTTTGTGCTTGAGTAAATCTATATTGATTCCCCTTGGAATAAAGTAGCCTATAAGGTTCTATTAATGGCTATTGAATAACACTATTTATGAGAATAAGGCATGCTCTTCAATAATGTTTATTCAAGGGCGGTAAATGGCATAATATATTTGAACTCTACCCAACTAAGGCCAACTAAACAGGGACAAGCTTTTGTCGTAATTTAGATTGAGGTCAGGTTATTAACGTTTTTTTGGATGGCGTTCAATAAAATTGACAGGTGGTTATCCCGTTTAACCAATAACCAGAAGACCACAACTAAAAGAACTCTATTTTAGAGAAAATACTTTTTAGATCTAGATTAGAGCGTGATTTAAGACTTCAAAATTCCGTTATCAGTCACATCTTTCCTATCGGATCTGGCTCAAATATCGTCTTTGTCCAAAAAAGCTTGATTAATAGAATAGAAACTTTGCATTGTCTAATGCGTCTAAAGATATGTTGGCAAGGCAAATATCTTCCCGTATTCTCACGGTGCTCCAGATAGTCACTCAATTCTACCTGGTGGGTTTTCTTTCTGCGTAAGGCTCCGTTTCGAAAACACTAGCACTAGTTTTCTTACGTATGCTATTTGCAAAAATCAATGGTGCAGTTTTATTACATTGAAGGATTAATCTATGAATGATTTATTAGAATACGATACTTACGATATCAATGCAGAGAATGCTGCAGATTTATTTGCTCAGCAGGTTGAAGCACCCGCGCCCCCACTAGGAGACTTTTCTGGAAAAGGTTTTATAGTCTGTGCGGGTGGCCCCTATTTAGAGAGTGCATACGTTGTAGTTCGTCTTCTACGTCATTACGGTGCAACATTACCTATCGAAATTTGGCACGCTGGGGAAGATGAGGTTCCAGCTTGGGCAAGACCCGCATTTATTGAACATGATGCGACTTTCCACGACATCATGGATTATTGCCAAAATCGCCCCCTAAAGCAGATGCGCGGCTTCCCCATTAAAACTGCTGCGATTCTCAAGACACGCCTTCGGGAAGTGATGCTGATTGATGCCGACTGCTTTCCTGTGTGTAATCTGGAATTTCTATTTGAAAGCCAAGAATATAAAGATAATAAGGCAGTATTTTTTCCTGATTATCAGCGTCACATACTTCTACCAGATAGACCGGTCTGGGATTATGTAGGTATGCCGTATAAGGGAG
>NZ_JADEXP010000310.1 GCF_015207065.1 Leptolyngbya cf. ectocarpi LEGE 11479
CCCAGCTCCGTGTTCAGCTACAGCGTACCCTGCCCGCCCACAGCGCCCCTATCAATGACCTGCTGCTATTTGCGGACGGTCTGCGTATGGTCAGTGCTAGCGCCGATAAAACCATCCGTTTCTGGGATTTAACCTCTGGCAAGCTGCTCGAAACCTGGGAAAATCAAACCAGTTTTGTCAATACCATTCTGCTCAGCCCTGATGAAACCCAGCTCTACAGCGCCAATGCCGATGGTGCCCTACAGGGATGGAACGTTGCGGATGGCCGTCTCCTCTGGCAAGATCAGACGGCCCACAGCGGCCCCGCCAATACCATTGCCCGTACCCCCGACGGTCAGCAGTTGGTGAGCGGCGGCGCCGACGGCACCATTCATGTTTGGCAGGCCAATACTGGCGAACCTGCGGGGCAGCCGCTCGTAACTAAACAGGGGTCGGTAAATAGCTTGGTGGTCACCTCGGATGGTCGATACATCATTAGCGGCGGTAGCGATCGCACCATCAAAGTTTGGCATATCACCACCGGTCGGCTAGAACGGACGCTGACCGGTCATGAAAGCTTTGTCAATGCATTGGCCATTAGCCCCGACGGTCGGTTTCTATTTAGCGCCAGTGCCGATGGCACCATCCGTAAATGGCAAATCAAAACGGGTAAGTTGTTACAGATTTTGTCCGGGCACACCAGCTACGTCAACGACATGATCTTTAGCCGCGATGGTCGCACCCTGAGCACCGCCAGCGCTGATGAAACCGTACGTCTCTGGGCCGTGGAAACCGGCACTCCCGAAAATATCCTCACCGGATTTGGTATGCTGATTGACCATGTGGTGGTATCCGCCTCGGGACAGATTGTCACCGCTAGTCGAACCACACCCGCCATTAAAATTTGGCTACGAGACCTGTAAACCAGGTTCTCAGCTAGCGCCAGTCCCCCACCAAAATGTAGGGTGCCCATACATTTGGCTGTCGTCCTTTCTGAATAAGACTCACTTGTGCTTTTTGCAGGGCCTTGGCCTTAGAAACGTCAGGATTTAGTAACGCCCGATAAAATTCTTCCATCAGTAGGGACGTTGAGGCATCCTCAATATTCCAAAGACTGGCCAGGGTACTTCTCGCCCCTGATTGAATGGCTAGACCGGCTATGCCCAACACTTCTCGGTTATCGCCTGTGGCTGTTTGACAGGCACTCAGCACCAATAGTTCTAAAGGGGTTGGTTTTCGAGGTCGAAGAAAACTGTCAAAATCATTGAGATCGATTTTTTCGACTTTAATGGGTTCAATGATTGAGGCGGCTACCCCCTGATCAGACTGGACTGAAGCTTCATCAGCTGAGACGAGTAGAAACGTTTCATCGCGAGTAAAGCCAAATATGCCATGGGTGGCCAAATGAACAACGTTATAGAGTGATGAAGCTATCTGGGTTTGAAAGTCTTCTTTCTTAAACTCTAAATTTAGAAAGATATCTGTGTCCTTGATAATTTCCTTAATTGCTATCAGCTCTTGTTCAACATAGACAAGACTGCTAAAAGGCCTCTCAGAAGGCTGATTATTTTCAGTGAGTTCATTACTGTTAACTGAAGTCGAAGGTAAAACACTGGGATAGGATAAACCTGCCGCCAGGACTCTGAAGTCTTCTTCTGGAGGTGCTTTGGGAATTTCTAAGTTGCCAAATGTCGTTGCGATCGCATATTTCTCAATCAAAAATTGTTGGGTTTCTTGGTCATACAGTGCCGCCATTGGAATCCTACGAAAGGCCCCATCTAGTACAAAAATGAGAGTATCGATGGAGTCATCAAACCAGCCTGCTTGTTCTGCGGGACGGATCAGCCAGTCATAAATTTGTGTTGCCAGTGACTGAAACTGTTCAGGGTCTTGTGTGTGGGTTGATGTAACCACCAGGCTAGCTCTAGACGAGTCAACAGCCTGATAAAACTGTTTTAGGGTGTCTTCGATGTTAATGGTTAGTGGCTCATTAGTTTCTTGTCGACCTGGGGAAAGACTGATGCTTGCGTTTGCGGAAGGATAGCGTTCTAAGGCTGCCGACGTGTCAGTGGGTCGTTGGACTAATACCTCTAATCGCTCTGCATTAGGGCCATCTGGCAGAATGATCGGGTAAATAATAGCGGCCTTATGGGTATTAGCGATTTCTTGGATGGTGGCCCGTTGAATATTGTCGTTAGGTTCTAGCAGCCCACAGGCTAGAAAACTCTCTAATTCAGCCACCCGCAGGTCATCGATAACGGTTTGAGCCCGAATTAGCTGGGCTGGGTCACCTTGAATATCTGCGGTTTCTTTGGGAAGCAGTAGGCCGATATATTCTCGATATAGAGGCTCGATGCGATCGCGAAAATAAAACTGTACATCTGGACCAACATATCGCAGGTCCTTGCGGACCTCCTGAACATGCTGAAAAGCACGCTCATAATGCAACAGAATACTTTCTGGGCTACGCTGTAATTGATTATCAATTCTACCTAATTGCCATTCCCACTGATAAACCAGGGTTGGCTGATGGTTAGCCCGCTCTAAAGCAGCCTCAGTAAACCGGATAGCATCTGAGTAATGCTTTTGTGTCTCATAGAGGCGCCCCAAATATCCCAGGGCATAGGATTCAGCAATTGGATCCTGGAGCTGATGCGCCTGCTGTTGAGCCGTGGCTAATAGATCATAAATCTGTTGAGAGGTGTGCTGTAAGTCTTTAGGACAGCTAGCCATACACTGGTTTAACAGCAGCTGTGCCAGCCTCATATGGATAAACGTTTTGGTTCGACCTGGAGATAAACGGCCTAGCTGTGGCAGTAAGGATGCCTTTAAAGACCGCGCAGTTGACCAGTCCCTGTGGCGGATAGCCATCTCTAAATGGCTGATCTGAGCCTGAATTTGAATTGATAAGGGTGCAGTATCAGAAATCTCCCAATAGATGTTCTCTGCCCGTTGGTAAAAATCATCAACCAATGCCTGCATCTCGCTATTATCGGTGCGACCAACAAATAGTTCATGCTGATGGGCAAGGGTTTGTAACGTATTGCCCAAACTTAGCTGAGTAATGGCGAGTTCTCCTGGCGCTGGCAAAGCTTTGGCAATTTTCAGGCTCTCAGCAAGTGACTTCTGAGCTGCGTCCAGGTCACCCACTAATCGCTGAGTCTCTCCTAAGCTACGCATCAAAGCACTCTTTAGAGGTAGGCTATCTAACTTTGCTAAAATCTCCTGTGCTTGTCGTAAACGATTCTGAGAATCTCGAAAAAAGCCTAAGCTACGCAATGCTTGAGTTTGATTGATTAAGCTTTTGATCAAACCTTCAGAGTAATTAGCTTGCGTATAAGCTTGAGCGGCCTGCTCCCAAGTGTTCAGAGCATTGTTCGCATCCCCCTGAGCAAACAGTAAGCTTCCCTGGGTGTTGAGAAGTTGGCCGTAAATCCTAAGACCTTCTGAGTCTAATGAATCCGCTGGGCTAATGATTTGAAAGCCCTGATCAATGGCTGTTTGAGCCTTTTCCCAGTTACCCAGCTGACGATAGGCTAATGCTAGATTACTCAAGACAACTACTCGGTTTAAGAAAGCATTCTGGCTAAGATGTTCTTGCGCCATTGACCATACGTTAATAGCCTCTACAAATTGACCAGCAGTGTAGTGTGTTTGTCCCCTATGTAGCAGCTGATCAAGACTGGTCGATTGTTGTACTTGTCTGCCACCTTCATGAGATGCTCCAGAGATAGCGATAGCTGAACTATCTGTTGCCATAGCCGGATTCAGAAAATTACCAAAGGCCGATCCATAGTGCCCTAGCATGATAGTTAGAAGAACAGTGGTCAGAGCTAACCCCAAACGGCAAAGCCATTTCAAAAATCGTGCAGAAGGGAAAAAAAGTTTCATAGTGGGCTAGGAGAGAAAGCATTATGGACGTTAAGACTACGATGCGCATGATGACGGCGGCGGCCAGCGATGCTCCGCCACTAAGAAAATGTCGCCTGATGCGGTGACGACAGCTTCTTGGGCATCTAATAGGGGAGCTTGAAGCTTCAGAGTGTTAGAAAGCGGCCTGTTTTCTGTTGAAGAATCTGTTGTGGAAAATGCTTCTGCTTCTATGGCTACTGGTCCAAAATCATCAAGTGGCTCGTACTGGCTAGCAATGTCTGCAGGACTGGGAAGCTGGCCCCCACGCTCGGTCATACTAAAATCTCCTGTGAGACCATCTACAATAGCACCCACTTCAGTACTACAGGTTTGGGCAATACGGTTAGCTGGATCTATGAGATTTGTCGGTAGTTCCGTTAGCTCCGGGTTGGGTTCAGATTCCAGGGTCACGGTGCCATCAAAGCCAGAATTAGATCTAGCGCTGATGTCGCTGATACGATTTCCCCTCAAACTTGGATCAAATAATTCAACTTCTCGAAAACCATTAATCAGATTCGCCGTAATCGAAACTGTGCCACCTTGACCCGAGTTAGCAGTAGCCAGAATATCATTGTCTTCTTCAGGGATCGTCAAAATAAATCCTGCATCAATATCGACATTTCCTCCATTCCCCGTTTGATTAGCCGCCGCCAAAATGAGGCTGGTGCGCCGCATAACAAACTCACCCACATCTTGTATAAAGATGCTTCCAGCTGCGCCGGAGCCATCGCCACTGGTGAGAATTTCTGTATTGCTCAAAAGGACACTATCAGCATCACGAATAGTAATATTCCCCCCACGTCCACTGCTACCAATTTCAGTGGATGCAGAAATCTCGGCTCCTTCACCGATGGTAGAAATTTGAAGATCACCTCTGTTTAGAGGGGTTAATGTAATATTGCCAGCCGCAGCAGCACGACTGGTATTAACCGATATTTTTGTATTATCTCCTGAAAGATTGATGCCATTAGCCTGAACCATGACGTCACCGCCAATGCCTTCACGGTTTAGACTGCTGGTCTCACCAATGATCTGTGTATCGTTCTGAATAGTTAATAGAGGGGCCGTGATCAGAATGTTACCGGCACGACCATTGCCATCGGTGCCGGTCGTGATAATGCTATTGTTTAAGACAATATCGTTATCGCCTACGATAATGATATCGCCCCCATTACCAACGCTCTGGGGGTTAGTATCGCTAAAAATTCGGCTGTTGTTGAGTTGGATAGTTCCGTTACTTCTCAGCTCTACATTTCCGGCATCAGCGACCCGGTTGGCGTCACTCAGAAGCTCAACATTATTGAGAATCAGGTTGTTAGAACTGATTATGGTTGTCTTGCCGGACTGATCAAAATCACTCAGATCTAAAGAAATAGGCTGATCGGGAAAGATAGGATTCGAAATTTCTAGTTGACCGCTGGTAATCAAACGCAGATTGTCAACCGTTACACCGTCGGCAGTGCCTTGGATGGCTACATTTCCCGATGCGCCCGCACTGGATATGGTAGATATCTCTAAATCAGAGATTCTGTTGGCTTGCAGCGTGACATCGCCACCATCACCAGTAATGCCATCTATCTCTGAAATAGAGATCGCACTAATCTGAGCGTCACCGCGAATGGTTCCCTCACCAGTCACCAGAGATATATTACCGCTACTACCCACGTTTCCATCTCGTGAAAATGAAGAAGAAGATAAGAACCCATCAGCCACGATATCTCCTGATGTAGAACGAATGAAAATATCTCCACCATCGCTGGTAGACGTATCTGCTGTTGTAATGCCGGTAGGGGTATCTTGTACAAACAAAGATGATGACGAATCTATATTACTGGTTGAAATATCGCCAGATACTGACAAGATAGAAATGTCTCCACCATCACGGGCATTTCCTAATGCCGATGATGAAAATGAGCTTATCCTTTCGTTAAGTATAATATTGCCAGAATTAGAGGAGATAGAAATATTTCCACCATTGTCAGCATTGCCAACATTTACAAGGGAGGGTGCAAATGAAAATGCATCTATTAATGTATTAGTGACAATATCACCGGAACCTGAAGAAATAGAGATATTGCCACCGGGACCAGAGCTACCGTTCTCTGATTGGGAAGTTGCCCTGATGGTACCGTTGAGTAAAATATTTCCTGTTTCTGAAGCAATAATAATATTGCCACCGGGACCAGCATTACTATTATTAGCGAATGAGTTGGCCGCTAGAGTCCCTTCGTTGAGGATGGTGCCCGAGTTCGAAATAACAGAGATCGTACCGCCAGTGCCTGAATTCCCATCTGCTGAGGTAGAAAATGCAATCAATTCTCCGGGAGTTGAAATATTACCAGTATCTGAAGAGAGCGTAATATCTCCACCGTTCCCGGAATTGTTAGCGCCAGGGTTAGCAAATGAGATAGTGTTCAAGCTACCGCTGGTCGTGATATTACCAGATATTGATGCGATAGAGATATTACCACCGTTACCAGCATTGCCTGTAAATGCTCCAGAAAATGAAAGAAAATTCTGTGGAGTGTCAATGTTACCAGCTGCGGTTAGGATGATTGCTCCTCCATTGCCTGCATTACCTCCACTGTTTGGCAATGCTTGAGAGAACGACAGAAAAATTCCATCAACGTTGATATCGCCATTGGCGGTTAAGGTAACCGGCCCTGCATCGCCCGCACTACCTCCACTGTTTGGCAATGCCTGAGAGAACGACAGAAAATTCCCATCAACGTTGATATCGCCATTGGCGGTTAGGGTAATTGGGCCTGCATCGCCCGTATCGTCGCCATTACCTGGCAATGCTTGAGCGAACGAAACTACATTTCCAACAATGTCGATATTACCCGTTGCGGTTAGGACTATCGGCCCTCCATTGTCTGCATTACCCCCGTTACCGCCAATGTTAAATGTACCAATGTCACCGTTAACAATAATGCTGCCAACAGGATTACCAGCTATGGTACCTATGGGAATCGTAGTGCCACCGATGGTTTCTGGTGGTTCATTTCCATTGAGCGCGTCTACACCAGCTCGGAGAATGACGGCTCGGCTACTGGCTAATAAGTCTTCATCCGAACCTGATCCATCAGCTTGTAATAAAAGGTCTGGCCCTGTGATGATAATGCTACCTGTCTGAATGCTGCCAGTGGCTTGGATCTTAAGGGCTACTCCATTGTAGTTACCCAGAATCACGTCTCCATCGGCACTGATAATTGGATCGTAGAGGCTGATAAAGTTACCAGGTGTTCCGTTTAGGGTCAGAAATTGTATATTTCCTCCGCTCTCTAAGTGTGCATCTGCCGAAATGGCTCCATCACTGATTAGAACTAAGTTCTCTCCACTGATAAAGGGTAGCTGTTCCAGGTGCTGTAGGGTTAAGATATCAACTGCTTGATTTCCCTGAATTGTCAGATTCTGACCTGAGCGGGCAAGAAATGCGTCTGTTTCTGTATCTCTGATAGTGACCGTGTCTTGAGCCTGCAGCGTTAGATTCTCTCCTGCTGTTAGCTGTCCTTCCGAATACAGATTCTGACCTGATAGGGTTAAATCTTGCCCAGTTTGCAAAATACCCTGATTGGTCACTGTACCCTGAGAGCGATGACTAAACTGTACACCCAGCGGTACGCTCATGGTTAATAGAGAGGCCCCCTGAGGATTTACCGCGCTGAATGTGCTGTTATCAGAAAATACGACTGTTTCGGCTGAACTGGCTGTAACAATAGTCCGGACAGAAAAGCGAGAGAAATAGCCAGAAAAGCTATTCAGGCACTAAGGTTTTGTTAACAGACAAACCCACCTGAATAGCCATGACATGCATCATACCGGGTCTACTACGAAAAGTGGG
>NZ_JADEXP010000311.1 GCF_015207065.1 Leptolyngbya cf. ectocarpi LEGE 11479
TTGCTCATAGCGCTCTGTACTCATCGGTGGCTCCCTGGGTAGCGGTGCACTCACTTTAGCGGATGATCAGGCTATGGGCCACAAGTAATGACTATCAAGGGTTTGAACACTTAGTAGGAAAAGTCAGACAAAAGAGGCTGCAGAAGACTATTGGTGGTCATGCCGACCAATGGATTCTCAGAATCAGATCGTTCAACCCTGACCATGGGGGACAAACTAGAGAATAAACACTAAGGAAACCTTGGAGGAATGTTCGCTCCTCCAAGGCAGAAATGGGTGATGCACACTGAGCACGTGAAAATCGAAAACGAGGCTGGCCGCTAGTTCAAAGCAGTCGTTGCCTCGGTGTCATAAGCTTCGAGCGTGGGGTCAATTGCGCCATCGGGCAGAGGCACATAACCCACTTCAAGAATCAGGTCACCAGCGTCCGCATTCTCAAGGTAGAACTCAACAAAGTCAGCAACACCAGTGCTAGAGTTAGCCAACGCCGCAGTATTTACGTAGATAAAGATAGGACGACCAAGGGGCTGGTAAATATCAGCTTCAACATTCGCTTTGCTAGGCTCAACAAACTCACCTAGGTCTTCGTTGTAGATGCTCACCGCATTGAGAATGTCATCGTTCTCAGCAAAGTAAGCTAAACCAAAGTAACCGATGGCATAGGGATCGCTTGCAACACCCCGGACCAGTACGTTGTCATCTTCACTGGCAGTGTAGTCAGCACGGCTAACACCACCGTCACCATTGATTTCATCAGTGAAATAGTCAAACGTACCAGAGTCAGTACCAGGACCGTATAGGCCAATCTCTTCATCTGGCCAAGAAGAATCAATCTGATTCCAACGTTCGATCGTGCCCTCAGCTGGCGCATCCCACATCGTGTTTAGCTGCTCAACAGTCATTTCAGTGGCCCAGTCGTTTGCGGGATTGATCACCACAGTCAACGCGTCATAGGCAACCGGAACAGCAATATAGTCAATGCCATTGGCAGCGCAAAGCTCTTTCTCTATAATCTTTGATGGGGCGAGATGCATTGGATATGACCGTCTCACCAGCACAGAATTTCTTGAAACCACCACCGGTACCGGAAACGCCAACGGTGACAGATGCCGAATTTCCACTGAGGGCATACTCTTCAGCCATTGCTTCCGTAATGGGGAAAACAGTACTGGAACCGTCAATGGCGATTGTTTGAGCCACTGCAGATGTAGCAGTCAGAGCACCAGCAGCTACTGCCGCTACTGTGCCAAAAAACTTAGCAAGCTTAACCATAACAACACACTCCGTGGCTATTTTCTTTAGGCCACAAAGTAATGTAGAGATCGAACGTTAAGGCAGCCTAACCGCTGGTTTAAGAAGCAGGATTATTCTGTTTAACACCAGGTAAACGAAATGGTAGGTCAGCTGTGTTAAACTTTATCCTCAAAATATCGATACCAGATAGCATTGCCTGCCACGGTTAAGAGTAAAATACCGCCACCAGCTGCCAATGCGAGCATGGGATTGTAACCGCCTCGAGTCAGGTTTTCCATCCACAAACTAGTGGTTGCTGATGGGGATACCAGGTTAGCTAAAAACGGGGATAGATAGATCAAGGCCCCACCACTCAGAAGCCAACCCACCATAGAGGTGAGCAGAAAGATAGTCTTGCCTTTAGTTTGGGTGCCCATGGATTATTGCAGGCCTAATGGTGTACCGCTTACGCAGGCACCGTACAGCGTTGCTCCGTCAAAGTTGGCATTATCTACACAGGCACAGAGTAAATTGGCGTTGGTTAAATTAGCCCCTCGTAACACAGCGCCAACAAGCGTCGCTTCTTCTAAGTCTGCGCCAGACAAATCTGCCCCTGCCAGATTTGCGTTGCCTAGGTCAGCATTACGTAAGATACAGCCTGATAAATTTGCGCCTCGCAAATCGGCTCCCCGGAGATCTACTCTCAACAGATTCAGGTTACTCAAAACCGCGCCTGCCAAAAATGCCCCGGCAAAGCTGGCATTGGTCGTATCGGCTTCGAGTAGTACAGCACCCCGCAGGTCAGCATTACGGAGATCGGCCTCAGTGAGGTTTGCCCCCATCAAATCAGCCCCCCGCAAATTGGCACGCAGATCTGCTTGCTTGAGAATAGTACCGTTGAGGTTACTGCCCTTTAAATTTGCCTGAGATAGGCTAGCACTACTCAGATCTAAACCGGCTAGATCCACACCCATCAGATCTTTTTGATCGCCTTGAATAATGGCTGTTGTCTCCGCTGGGCTCATGGGGTTACCTCCTTAGGCATGGAACGCTTGCCTGGGGAGCTAGCTTGGGGTCTGATGTCTTCGAGCCAAACAGTGGGTTGCTGACTGGGCTGTTTTGGCAGCTGTAACATACCCATCTCAGCTAGTCGCACAACGCTCTCTAAGGATTCGACTAGGTTTGGATCAAACCGCCGACCGCTGAGCTGTTCGCAGGCTGCCAGGGCATCCCCAGGGGACATGGCCGTGCGATCGCCTCTGGATTCAGTCAGCTCTTGGAAATAGGCGACCAGACCCAATACTCTGGATTCCACTGGGATATCTTCACCTTTCAAACCGTCGGGGGAGCCGCTGCCATCCCAATATTCCAGCTGGTGGGTGACAATGCGACTAATGGGTGCCAGCTCAGGCATAGAGGACAGTAGCTGACCACCCAGGGCGGCGCGATCGCGCCAAAATACCAAGCTAGATTGGTCTAAATAATCTGAGGTTTGCTGAAAGATTTCCTGGGGCGCTTCGGCTAAGCCAATGCGAAACAGTAGCCCGGCTAATCGCAAACGGCGTAGCTGTAGGGTGGGCAGATCGAGCAGCTGCCCCAGAGTCTCTGCCAGGGCAGAGACCTGTAGGGAGGCGGTTGGATTTGATGGGTCGCGCTCGTCAATTTTTTGCACCATGCGCAAAAAGGCCTGCAGCTTGTTAGCGGCTAAGTTGCGATTGAGCTTATTGGCTTGGCCTTCCAGCTCCCAAAGTTCTCGGGTTTGACGACTGACGGTGACCAGCTGCTGCTGACTGCTCTGCAGATAGTTGACGATGCGAGAAACAACGCCACTCAAGTCGGTAGCGCTACTCGACGGATGCTCTTTAAGCGCATTAAACCTTTCTGTGAGCTGATCGGCCAATGAGTCACCATAGGGACGCATCCGCTCGATTAAAATTTCTGTAGCCGCTTCGACAGGGCCTCGTTCAAAGGTCCAAAGACCATAAAACTTACGTTCGACGTCTACGGTGGGGGTACTGTCGCGCCGATATTCAGCATCGGATAGCTCATGACACAGCACCATGGCGGCGTAGCCAGGGGCGAGAATCACTAAATTCCATTCTTGCGTCAGGCTATCATCAGTCTGCAAGTCCACTAGGTCAACGTTATCTAGCTGCCCTGTGGCATGGCTGCCAAACCCACTATCTGGCACAGCTGCGATCGCAACTCTCTGGGAACGGTGAGCAATGTCTTTATAGCGATCGGCTTCTTGGAGGTACCATTTACCTCGCTGAAACGTCACCAGGACCAGCGGCTCAGAGCCAACTGGCTGCTCAAGGATGTGATCCTCTAAGGCATGACAAAGGGCCACCAGCGTATTTTTAAAGTAAACACCATAGCTGGATGGCATTTGCCCCTCGGGCAAAATAGTCTTTAGTTGATTGAGGGTAGCCTCAGAGTTCATAGTCAGACTCTTGGTAAACCGGGTCAGCGTCTGTACGCAGAAAAAACTGATACGTCCAAGCTCCAAATTCGCGCCAGATGGAGTCTATGTAAATCAGCCAGACAATATCTATGATTTCATACTTTGATGAAAAGCGTGGCCCATCTAAACGATAAGTCGTTCTCAACGTGCTCAGAAAAACCCAAGCAGTGGCCATTGAGTTGATTGAGCATGCTCTAAATAGTCAATATGCCTCAGTTTTGTTATCAATCGACACAAAGCATGTGGCTGAAATCAGTAAGAGTACTTACCTTATATAGAGGCCACATCGTTACGATCGGTGACCTTCATCATAATCAATTTAAACCTATGACCACGCCCTCTCCAGACCAAAATTGTCCCGTATGCGACGTCACCATCAGCAATGACGTTGTCCAATTTGCCAATGGCTCGACCGGTACCCGTGCCCGTCTCT
Organism: Leptolyngbya cf. ectocarpi LEGE 11479; assembly: GCF_015207065.1. Lineage (GTDB taxonomy): Bacteria > Cyanobacteriota > Cyanobacteriia > Phormidesmidales > Phormidesmidaceae > Leptothoe > Leptothoe ectocarpi. The sequence goes on from NZ_JADEXP010000311.1 coordinate 4,131, forward strand.
ATGCCAGGGTTTGCCAGTATGCGAAAAAGCCTGACTGTATTAACCAAGATAAAGCCCTGATTGGGGAAGTGCTCCAAGAAGACGGTTTTATGGAAGCACCGCAGATTAATCTTGGTAACTAAGCGGCATGGGCCAATCCTTTGCCAATCCTTTGCTGTCCCTGCAGCCTCTGTCTAACTTAAATCATCCGCTCTGCTACTTGCTTTAGCCGTCTTAGTTGGGCTTCCATATCTTGCTTAGTCCAGTGGGCAGCAAACTTTTGGAAACCAAATGCCACCAGCGGGTTGGGAATTTCAAACTCAAATCGGTTGATGAGGCGAGTGCCGGAGGCTTCTGGAATACACTCCCAGCGATCTCTACCGGTAAAGAAACCGGTAAAGGCCCATACGATTAGCCCAGGGCGACGTTCTACTACCGTACTGATCAAACTGGGCTGCAGCAGCGGCACTTGAATGATAAAACGGGTTTGGCTGTTCAAATCTGTACTCCAGGTTTCACCCATGGGCTCACAGCGTAGGGCTGGGTTGAGCCATTGATGCATGAGGGTGCGATCGCAAATACAACGTTCAACCGTCGTAGCGTTGGCATTGATAAAAACTGACTGCTCAAAAACACCCATAGAAATATAGTCGCGGCCATGCTGGGCCGTATTTTCTTACGGCCCAGCATGCTGATTGAGATCACAAAAGTTACCTGGAGCTAGTAGTGATCGCTAGTGACCATGGTGGGCGTGGTGCTTTTCGTGTGATTGGCTATGCTCCCCATGGTGATGGTTATGCTCCCCATGGTGGTGGCCATCGTGATGGTGGTGATCACCACCATGGGAGTGGCCATCATGAGCGTGCAGTTCTGCTGCAATCCGCTCTCGATGACGCTGACTTACTACACTACCCTGGTCGCCCATCAGATCTGAAATCAGTCCGTCTACCCAGCCAGCAGCCATGGAAAGAAAATCATCGGTGTCATTGACACAGGGCATTTGTACATAGGTAACGTCGGGACGCTTCCGTCGTAAATGACCAATGATGTGATCCACATCCAACAGCGTTTCATGGTTCTCAGTCACAAAGCCAATGGGCATAAAGACTAAGGCTGTCGCCCCCAAATCCATCAGATTTTGAGCGGCTAGGGTGACGTTGGGCTGAGTCCACTCGATCATCGGCGTGTCGTGATTTAGCCAGCCAATGGTCACTAGGGGATAGTTGTAGATCAGCCGTTCTCGCACTGCGTCATAGAGCAGCTGACTCTCGGTAATCCCAGAGGTAAACCCTTTCGCCTTGTGAGGGCAGCCATGATTCATCAGCACAATACCGGTTTGAGAGGGTAAATGAGCGACGGCTAAATGCTCACGAATTTTGTCCTCTACCTGGCGAGCTAGCAGATTGATATAGTCAGGCTGATTGTAGAACGAAGGCATATAGCGGGTGCCCTGGAGCCAGTGGTCTTCTGCACCCTTAAATGTCTGCCCTAGGGCATTGTTGACCTGCTCAACCGCAATACCGCTAGTGAAAATAGAATCCACCACCAGCAGCGGGTAGATCAGCAGCTTGGTAAAACCTTGAGCCTGGATCTCTTCTAGGACCTGATGGGGCAAATGGGGAGCACAGAAGTTAAACGCCTTAAAGACAGTAACGCGGTCTCCCCACTTAGCTTGAAGATGTTTTTCAATACCCTCACGCTGACGCTCAAAAATGGCGTTGTGGGGTGAAATAAAGTGATCGTGCTGGTGATCCCATTCGTGGCGATCAAATAGGGCCAAGATTTTGGCCATGGGGGGATAAATCCAGGTGGGAACTGGAGCAAACTTAGCGGTCAGCAGATTAAGAGCTTGTTCGTTGTAGTTAGCAAAGTCTTCGTAGCTTTCGACTTCGCCATACCCCATGAGCAAGACCGCTACGCGATCGTCAGGGTTGTTCTGGTCTGAAGTGGATAGATGCGCGCGCGAAATCGCAACCATAAAAAATGAGCCTCAAAGGTGAGTTAGGCATTGGCCAAGGTCTAAACGGTAGCTCACTTGTTCTATGACCACTCAAAGCCCTTGTAAGAATTTAAGACTCTTGAGATGAATCGACATGCGCCTGTTGCTATGTGTTAAGTCTTGAGTTGTTGTGTGATTGGTCAATCACTCCACAGACGTCTTCGTTCAGCCCCCTTCAGTCTTTTGTGGGTATCGCGTAGCAGGGTGGGAATGTCCAGGTGCTCTGGGCAGCGAGGCAGACAGTCACCGCAGTCACTACAACGACTGCCTTTACGCCCTGGGAACCAGTGCCCCGCGCGCTCAAACATGCCATAGCGGTACTGACCAAATGAGGTCATATCATAGGCAACAGCTAAGTTTCTGAGGCGAAGTATCTCTGGAATATGGATAGCCTCTGGACAGGGCAAACACTCATAGCACTGGCGACAGTGGTCGGTGCCCAGCCGCTTGGGTTGTGCCTGCTCTAGACGATCCAGGGCTGCTTGCTCCTGATGGGTTAAGGGCATCGTCTGATTGGCTACTTGCAATGGCCAATCAAGTTCGGTAGGCACGGCTGGCCCCACACTCAAGGTGGTAATACGTGGATCGCTCAGCAACCAGCGATAGGTAAGCAACAGGGGGTCAAAGGGAGTACATAGCGCCGCGAGGGTATCGGGGGGCGTATAGAGCTGCCCGCCTTTGTCAGCAGGAGAAATAATAAAAATACCCAGATCCCGCTGGTGAGCCAGGGTAATCGCAGCGGCATTGCGCTGATTAAAAAAATAATAATGGAGGTTGATAAAGCTGACGACGGGGAGTGCGATCGCACCCATCACCACCTCTAATGGCCCATGGCTAGACGCACCCACATGTCTCACCCGACCATCATCTAAAACCTGAGCTAAACCTGACATCATGGTCTCGACTTGCTGCAGATGCTCGGGTGTATTCACACCATGCACAGCCAGACAGTCAATGTAATCAGTCCCCAAACGCGCTAGGGACTCATCGATTAGCCGGTCTACGTCGCTACCGGGCAGTAGCTTTGTCGTCAAGATCAGCTGCTCTCGATTCAGGCTCTTTAGCGCCTGGCCGATATAGCACTCGCTCTGGCCATATCCCCGTGCCGTCTCAATATGATTAATTCCTCGACCAACGGCCTCAAGCAGCACTTGCTGCAGCACATCGGCATTATCCAGGCAACGCATCGTACCCAAGGAAAATACAGAGAGGTTTAATTCAGTTTTGCCAAAGCGACGATAGTGCATAGAGCGGATGTCTCACCTTACATCCCGCTGCTGATAGATTATCGATAATAGTGAGCGCGAAGTTCACATGAGTAGAGTATCGATGATGGGCTATTGGTTAAAAGAGCGGCCCTGCTGGGCAAAGTCTGACGGACTTATGTTAGAAACAAAATCCCGAAAAGCTTCTTTCTCAGCTTCATCCGCCTCTCGATCCACTGGAATAGAGGCATCGGCTACCACCTCTTCCATCACCCAGATCGGGGCTCCCATCCTCAGGGCAATAGAAATCGCATCACTGGGCCGAGAATCGAGTTCCTTGGTGATTTCCCCCTGCTTGACGGTCATCGTAGCGAAAAACGTATTGTCTTTAAG
>NZ_JADEXP010000312.1 GCF_015207065.1 Leptolyngbya cf. ectocarpi LEGE 11479
GCCTGAGTAAGGATTATGAACGCTTACCCGAATCATCTGAGGCCATGATTTATATTGCCATGACTCGCTTGATGCTCAGGAGACTGGCATGATTTGATACACCCCTCTACCTTTTAAAACATCCTCTAAGGTCATAGGTCTTGCAGAAAAAGGCGATAATTTTGGCTCCGCTCTGGCAGTGGGGGACTTCAATGGCGATAAGATTGACGACCTCGCTATTGGTGTCTCTGGAGAGGACGTCGGCTCCATTAAAGATGCTGGAGCAATCAATATCCTGCATGGCTCCAGGAAAAGAGGGCTCACACATAGAAATAATCAGATTTGGCATCAAAATAGCGAGGGCATCAAAGGTACTGCTGAAGCCAATGATCAATTTGGCAGCGTGTTAGCCACTGGCGATTTCAATGGCGATGGGAAAGATGACTTGGCTATTGGCGTACCTAACGAGGATTTAGGTTCAATTCGAGATGCAGGATGGGTCAATGTCTTGTACGGGTCCCCTAAAGGCCTTATAGAAAACCGCGATCAGGTATGGCATCAAAATAGTCGGGGGATAAAAGGTGGAGCTGAAAAAGATGACCTCTTTGGAGCCGCTCTAGCTGTCGGCGATTTCAATGGCGATGGGAAAGATGACCTAGCTATTGGTGTACCTGGAGAGAGCATTGGTTCAGTTCAAAAGGCAGGCGCAGTTAATATCTTATATGGCTCTTCAAAAGACGGCTTAACAGCAACTAACAACCACTGGATCACCCAAAATGATCTTGGGCTACAAGATAAGTCCGAGTCTCTCGATTTATTTGGGTACAGCCTTTCCGTAGGCGACTTCAACAAGGACGGCTTTGCAGATTTAGCTGTCGGTGCCTTTGGAGAAACCATTGCAGGCAAAACCATGGCCGGAGCAGTCAACATTATCTTTGGCTCCGCCAATGGTCTAAATGGGGGGGGCTGATTTGTTGAAGCGGGAGTATTTAAAATCTTATAGGGCCTCTGCCAAGCTCAACAATGTCAATACTCCCGTCGCCCACTGATCATCCAGCAACGCGATCGCAACCTCCAAATCGCAATAAGCCAACTCCACCGACTCACCCACCACCGTCACAGCTAGCAGCTGCCTTGGCAGCACCGTAGGCCGTACATCCTCAGGAAAGTCCACAGTGATGGAACCAGACAGATAAACCCGCGCTGACGGATTCGCCATCCGCAACGCCTGCAGCCGAGTAACCACATCCTCATCATTCAACGTAAGCGTCTGCGTCGTCCGTGTCATCGCCGCGCCGGTCGCCGTCGTCAGCTTCTCCACCAGCAGCTGCTTACCCGTCTGATAAACGCCCCGGCCATCCGTAACCACAAACTCACGACCCACCGCATCCAAAATCAAATAGCGTCCATCCGCTCGGGTCCGGTCATCGGCCCACACGCCGGTTATCTCCGCGTACACCTCAGCGCTGGCTGCATTAGCGTTATACGTCGCCATGGCCCCGTCACGCAGGCCCAAACTTTGGTTTACCTGGCCAGTAACGCCGCCCGTGCCCGCTAGCCAGATACCTAGAATCAGCAACGCTACAGCCACCGCCAATACCCAATACTCACCCGGTCCACCCGTGCGTAGTCGCCGCTTCGGGTTCGAGACGCTGATAGACCAGGCCGGATCAGGCCAAAATAGTTGAACGCCCTGGCGCGTAAAGCAGTCGCTAAAGCAGCTGAGTAGATGCCTCAGCGGCAGCGCTAACCATGGCTTGATATCGCCCAACGCTGCACCTATGGTCACGGAAATAGTTGCAATAGCAACAGTCGCGGCTAAGGAATGGGTGACGCTGCGATGTGGGTAGCGGTCTTCTATCCATGAGCTGATGGGGTAACAGACCTGCCCAATGATGCTGGTCGTGGTGTCGATGTCGGGGAACTGGCTACCCAGGACGGCGAGCGCTAGCGGTAATGGTTGGGCGGTGCCGAGTAGTAAGGATGCGCCTGCGGTTGCGATCGCGGCGTGGGTGATTGCCATCATTGGCCCAGACCTGTGGATAATTTACTGTTCTAATTTGCCCATGGTTAGGTAGTTAGCGGCAATAATAGGGTAGTTTCAATCTTTTCTCTTACCAGACGGGTAATATAGCAGTCACTGTTAAGACAGTCTACCAATAGCTTATTGGCATCATAGTACTGCTTTAACTTCTCTTTCTGCTCATCGCTAAACTGCCAGTCATGGCCGATATTACGATGCTCAATCATAATAACTCTTAGGTCTTCAGCCCAAGCTTCACCCTGTGTTTGCCACCAGTGATTGTATTCATCTAAATCACTTTCCTTCTCAGGTAAGTTATCCTTTAAAGTCTGCAGAGCTTCGTTTAATTCAGGATCACTGGAGTAGGCACGGGCGATAGCACGGTCAAGCTCGCGGTCAAGGTTACCGGCAAGGTCGCCAGCAAGGGCGAGATCATAGGCAAGAGCACGGGGGTAGTCGAGAGCAATGTCGAGCACACGGTCCAAGGCACGGTCGAGAGACCGAGCAAGGGCACGGACGCGATCGCGGTCGTAGGCGTGGTCGAGAGCGCGGGCAAGGGCACGTTCACGGGCAAGGTTACGGGCACGGGCGAGCGCAAAGGCAAAATAAAAAGCGCGGACAGCAGCAGGTTTATAGGCGACTTTAACGGAATCAGATTTCTCTTTTACCCAAATAAGAAACTTTTGCAGTTGGTTATCTCCAGCTAACAGGTTATCAATTTGAAGTTTCATCGATTCCAATAGGTAGTCTGCTTCTCGTAGCATCTCTGCTGTGAGCAAAAAGACCTCTCGCCAGCGTTTTTCGGTAATACGGGAAACTAGTTTATTAAGAGCGTCTGGTCGTCGATCAACAACAATATCTCTAGCTGTAAAGTATTCCTGCAAAGTCAAGTGAGAGAAGGAGTATATATAATTTGCCCGTTCTACGAAAAGACCATGCTGAGCTTCAATCGATTTCAGGACTTTACCACTCCTGATCAGCAAAGCCTCTGGATCTGTTTGAGCGTCAGGTAAGTTTTGGATGTAGGCAGAAATAAGCTGCTCCAGCGTTTCTTGCTTAAAGAAATACTCACTTTTGGCAAAGGCGGTGAAGGCGATCTGGCTGAGTAAGTTTTCCTTACGATTTGTGGATAGCTTTCTATAGACCTGGTCTCGGTTAATATCTCGACTGTCATCCCACTTCTCTAATAAAAGTTCAATCCCTTCCTTGTAAAGTTCAGCGCGACTATCTTTGAATTTTCCTTTTTCTTCAAAGATAAGACACAGTAGCGTCAACAGTAGGGGATTAGTGGCAAGTTCTTGAATCCGTTTTTCTTCCTGAAGTTTGGCAATAAAGCTCTCAGCTTTAGCAGGGTACTTGAGGCGAAACCACCTATTAGCAAATTCGGCAATCTGCTGCTCATCGAAATCAGCGACCTCAACTTCGGTAAATTGCTGGAAGACATAATCTTGAGCGGCAATACGGCAGGTAACTACAAATTGATTCTCTGGATATTGATCTGCCAGCGTTTGAATTTCCCGTCGGACCTGGCTGACATACTCCTCCCTCACTTCGTCTAAACCATCTAGTAGCAACAAGACTTTACCCGCTTGCAGCATCACCAAAAAATCATCAGCGCTGAACGCTGACACGAGGCTAAGGATAAACGTCAGTAGATCTGGCTGATTGCGAGCATCAGCAAAATCTTTGAGTGTAATAAAAACAGGAGCACAATCCGCCTGAAACTCTCCCTCATTACATTGAATCGCTAGATATTTGAGAAAGGTAGTTTTCCCAGCTCCAGGCTTTCCCAACACCATCAGCTTGTTATACTTCTGCACAGCGGCTATCCCAGGTACTCGCTTCTCTACGATCGGACCCAATCCAAACCGATCAAAATCCTCCAACTTAAAGTTCTCTAACAGCTCAGACATATCCAACCGTCGCCGACCAGTCAGCTTATTTAAAATATTGACACTGGTATAGATATCCTCAATCCCGATCGGTTGCGTCATATCCAGCACCCGCATAGTGCCGCAGCGCTCTTTTATATAAACCCCGACCTGCTGCCGTACCTTTCGAACTAAGGCATCGATATCTTGGACTTCCTGTGGTAACACCAAGACAGCTTTTTTCATACCTGCAATCACCTCCCATTCAAGAGCTAATGTCTTACAGATAGCAACGAAGTACTTACGATCTACGCCTTGCTTGCCAGCGAAGAACTTCTTAACGGTCTGGATACCAATGCCCTGCGTAGTCTTTTTGCCTTCTAGGACAACCTGGTCTGCAAGATCCTCTCGACTCCATCCTTTACTAGTCAGTGCAATTTCTGCTTGCTTGATACCTGCTGGACAGGTTTTAAGTGATCGCCCCACTACCATGACTTAACCACAACACTGGTCATCATTTTAGTCATCAGATACAAAGTCGTACGGAACTTGTCTAAAAGTCGTACTCTCTAAAACCCTTACTGGGACTGTACTTTAAGAGTTTTTCCCTAACCATAAATATGAACCAGGAAGCGCTCCTAATACCCAAACACGGAAAAACCATGAACTCAATAAACACCCCATTTAAGCTGGTTTTCTTTACAGTCCTACTCCTCACCTTGCTATCCGGAGGAACCTCCCTCTGGTTAGCTTCTCAAGACAATATCTCTTCCCACCAGGACCGTATCTTTGAGAGTTCCGCCACTACTTGGCAAATGGGTGTAGGCGCAATCTTTGGCCTCCTAGGCAGCAAAGCCACTGACCTATTCCAAGCCAACGATGAGGATGAGAATGAATAACCAGACAGCCTCCCCTCACTACCCCAACCGCTTCCTCGCCCCGCGCACCTGCCCCAACTGCTTCATCGTCATCCCAGCAACCAAAGCCGTACCACCAAAGATGTACAGGCTCTTGTTCTGCGTACCCATCCCAATAAACCGGACGATGCCAAACGCCATCAAACAGGCAACTACAATCGGCATGACAACAACGTACTGCGTATGCTGCGGACTCGCCTCCTGATTCAGCCCTAGCCGCTCATTGCGTACCACTTTCCGCGCCAACATCGGGTTACGCCCCGCCAACGGCTGCAGCTCCGCTAACCGCGATTTACTCAGCTGCAACCCCAGCCGCTCCGCCTCCGCCTGCATCGTCTCGCGAATAATCTGGTCCGTGGGTAACTCTAGCTCGATTTCTAACATCTCTAGAAAGATGTCCTTACCAGGGTTCGCCGCCGCAAAGCAGCAGACGCGGACGCCCATATTAATCAAGTCCTCCAGCCAATATCGAATTCCCGTAGACAGCCGCTTTGCCTCAGGCAGGATAAACAACGTTTGCGGCCCTACGTTCTCCGCAATCTCATCCTTGAGCTGATCCATCGTCAGGGCTCGTTCACCGCAGGGCTCGCCGTTCTTGTCGTACTTGTCCTCAGTCGTGGGGATATCCAGCTGCTCGGCCAGACGTACGAAGAAGCGCTTACCACTGCCTTTGTAGATAGCGGTTGCGATCGCAAACTCAGAGCTATACCGCTTCACCAGCTGCTTAGGCATATCGCCCACCATTCCCAGCTCAGCCAGCACGAGCACGCTGCTACCCGACTCGATAGCAGCGCACACCTTTTGGAAGTCGGCGGAGCGCTCGTCTAAGCCGCCTGCATCTGCTGACGGCATTGGTTCAGAAGGTTGGCCGCTACTTCGTGGGGGTTGAACTTTGGGACGGATGCAGTCCTTACGTGATCAACCTTGGCCTTGGCCTGAGGGTGCAAATCTTCGTAGGTCATTTTGCTAGCCATGGCCATCACCACCTGCTCACCCGCTGTCAGCCGCTGGGCTGCGATTTCAGACGCCTCTATATACAGCGCTTCCATATCTAAGCCCTGCGATGGATCAATCTCCTGCACAGGTTCCGGCTCGGATTGCCCGTTGAGTTTTCCAATGTCTCCACTATCGGCAATAGCCAGCGCCGACTCTGCAGCTGTTTCCAACGCCAGCTCCAAATCGAACTCATCGATTTTGCCACCGGCCACCACATGCTGACGGATTAACCTAACTGATTTTGCCTGCTCCTCGGTGAGGAATGCCTTATTATTTGAATCCTTATTTGCTGTAATATCCAACGCCTTTAGATAAGCATAGTAAGCATCCTTTTTAATGCCTAATTGATCCATCAGCTCATGTGGACGAATCTGGATTTCAACGGCAGAATTTGGGTCAGTCATAATTTTTTTTCGTTTCCTGTGTCCCATATTATGGATAGGAATTTTGAAAAAAAATTCCGTAGCGTTTCTGGTCTTCGGGTGAAGATTGGGTAAATTGCACGAAGAAGCAGAAATTGATATGTGAAATTTAGGCGATATAAAGCAGGCTAGTTCTTGTTAGCTTCAATTCATATTTATTCTGAGGGAAATCACAGAATTGGCTAATTCTTAGCGAAGGTTACTGTTAGCTAATGACCAATCAGCCCTGTTCCTGAGCAACGCCTACGATTTTTTCCACTCTTCAACCGCCCCTACGACAAAAGCAGCGACGGGATGATCGATCGCCTTTTCAAACGCTTTTATGCCACCAGCAGAGAGGGCAGCGACGGCACGTTGTTTGAATGTGGGGTTGGCTTCGATTTGGGCGATGGCTTGGGTGGCCAGGGTCATTTTTTCGGTCATGGTCTCAGCTGGGGCGGTTTGCTCTAGCTGCTTGAGTAAGGCTTGAATTTCGGCGGCGGCTTCGGCGAGGGATATTTTTTCAGCGGCTTGGTTGTTGATGGTGCCGCCTTCCATATTGCCTTGGACGGTTTCGGCAAAGCCTCCAGCGAACTGGGCGTTGCTGAGATTGTACTTAGAAGCATTAGATCCTTGCTCAGACACGGTGGTATCTCCTTGGTTTTGGTAGGTGTCGATATGGGTACCGGGGCGATTGATTGCAGTACCGATCATCCCGGCTAACATTTGGGACTTATCTTCTTTTTCTATGAGAAGGGCTATCAGAGCCTGGGGCGGCAGGGTTAATAGATGCTCATAGCGGTCGAAATATTGATGGTGGAGTTGGGATAGGTCGGCTTGAGGGTTGGTGCAGACTCGGAGGTTGAACTTGTCTAAGTTCTGGCCTCGTTTTTCCATGGAGATGATTTCAAGGTCTGCGTTTGGGTTTTGTTGTCGTAGATCGCTGAAGGCAATGGCGACGGCGCGGGGGTCTGCGGTCTGGTTGTGATACAGGTCCAGGGTTTCGACCATGGGGGCGATGAAGTCTACAAACTCACCGTCGGCAAAGGTTTTGTCTTCATCATCAGGTTTACGGCGACGTTTCTGGCCTGGTCTGCGGTCAGAGAGCAGACGCATGAAAACATAGTCACAGCGGATGCCGTTGAGTTTGGTGCGGGTGGTGATGCCCCAATCTTCGATACAGGCTCCGGTGAGGATAGTGCCAGTTAAATCGGCCTCGTCGAGCTGGGCTTGGACTAGTTGGGCATTGGAAAGGTCTGCATCTTGCAGGTTGGCACCGTTGAGGTTAGCACCAATGAAACTGGCGTTAGCGAGAATGGCTCCCTGCAACGATCCGTCTTTGAGATTAGAACCGGTGAAGTCCGCTTTGGCCAGGTTGTTAGTGTCATGAATTTTTCGCCACAGATTTGCGGTCATGTTTAGCATGGTCTCGCTCAATGACAAGGAAAAAGACGGTTAAACAGCTCGTTTCATGAGGGAATGCTCCAATTTCATCAGACTTGGT
>NZ_JADEXP010000313.1 GCF_015207065.1 Leptolyngbya cf. ectocarpi LEGE 11479
AATACTACAGCTCTATCGTCGGGTGTTCTTTGTGCCTGTTCTTCGAACAAATGGTGGATGCACTTGTTTTGGGGATAACCTTCAGCAAGATTATTCCAAGACATCAACAACCGATAACTATCTTGTTCTGTCAGCATAAAATTTCTCTTTTAATTACTAGGCGTAAGAGACGCACCGAAAGCTATGATTTCTGCTCAAACGCTTAATCCAACAACTGGAACATTTTTTAATCCGACGAACTTGAAGAGGATGCTTGAGCCGTTTAAGACGGTAGATGAGGTGGTGAGGAAAATCCTTGAGCAGCTAATTTTTCCGCAGGAATTTGATGAAGATTAATATCCTGTTGGGGTGCAGCTAACTCAATCCCAAATTCATCGAGACGTTGTTGCAACGATTTGAGCAAGTCAACATAGACATCCCAATAGACATCAGTATTTGACCAAGCTGTTAGGTTTACCCCAATGTAGTAGTCATAATGGGCATTCCAAGGGAAGAAACCAGGTTTAGGATTTTCTAAAACCTCCGGATGGGAAGCGGTCATCTCTAGCCACATGGCCAGAACTTTATCGAGATCTTGAGAGAACTTGATATGAATGGCTAACCCAAGCTTACGAATATCGGAATGGGTGTAGTTAATAATGTCACTGCCCCAAACCGTATTATTGGGTAGCGTGATTATACTTCCACCAAAGTCCTTAAGCTTGGTACTCGCTAGGGAAATCGAGTCCACATAGGCCCAATACCCGGCAACTTTCACTTCATCACCCACATCAAAGGGCTTATTCACCAGCAGCATCAGCCCACTGGCAAAGTTACCCAAATTGCTTTGGAGCGCGAAGGCCAACACAAAACTCGCACCCCCAACCAGTGCCAAAACAGGGCCTAAGCTCACCCCTAGCGAGGCCAGTGCCAGCAGCGCACCGGCTACCAGTACACCGCGTTGAACCAATATCACGGCAAAATCACGAAATAGAGCGGAGGTTCCACCAATGCGAGTCAGCACGCGATCCGTGACCCTGGCCAGTAAACGAGAAACGATCACCGAGGCTAGTAAAATGCCGACAAATTTAGCCAGATTTAGCCCCCAGCGTAGTCCTCCTTCTTCAGATCTCAGCCAGCTAACCAGTCGGACGCCTAGTCCCTCAGTATCCGTGATATCAAGTTCAACCCCACTGACGACCTCAACGTACTTGCGATAGGAGGTGGTGTCGCCACCCTTTTGGTCTAGGGCATCTAAAACTACGGTGAAGCGATCAACAATTGCTATTCGCTCTCCCTGTAGGTTCGTGACATTCACAACCAGCTGATTTTTTAAATCTGACTCGGCTTCGGCTACAGCCTCAAGTTCCTCGGCCACACCTTCCAGTTGCTCTCCAGAGTTTTCTGCTGTCTCGGCGGTGGCTACTGCTACCTCGTCATCGGCCTGCACTTCCGTCGCTTCGGTCTCAATGGCATCCCCATCGGCCTGCTCTTCTGCTGATTCAATATCAGCAGCAATTTCATCCAGAGCTGATTCGGTCTCTTCAGACTCTATTGCTCCTTCCTCAGCAGTTTCCCCAGGCGCTAACCCCGCATCAGAGATAGCCTCGGCAGCCTCAATCACGGTGGCTCTGGCCGCTTCCACCACTGCAGAGAGTTCCTGATATTCGGGTGAGTCCGGAACGGCCTCTTCTAGCTCCTCCTCCGCTGATTCCAAGTCGATAAGCGCCTGATCTAAGGCATCAATCTTTTCTGTGGCATCATCATGGGCTGCAGATCCAGTAGTCAGCCCATCTCTTTCTCTTCTAGCTTCCTCTAAAATTTGCCGAGCAGCGGTGATCTCTTCCTCACTCTCAGCTTCTTCCAGGGTTGCCTGTAGCGCTTCGTTTTCTTCTAAGTCTTCACCGGTTTCAACGGCTGCCTCAACGGCCTGGTTAGCTTCTTGGAGAGACTGCTTTGCGGCTTCCAGCTTTTCCGTGGCCCGCTCATGTTCAGGAGTTCCGGGTGAAGCCTCGTCCAAAGCCGCTTCTGCCTCAGCCAGAGCCGCTTCTGCCTCTGTCACGGCCTGGGCCGCTTCTTCCTGGGAGGCAATGGCCACATTTTGGCGCTTGATGGCAATTTCGGTCTGACTAATTTCTTGAACTTTATCTTTCAGGATTAAGAACCAGGCGGCGGCTTCGACCTGTAATTCTTCTAATGTTAAAGGCTTGACAAATAACTCAAGCTGATCAATCGGGATTGTTAGATCTTCTATCGTGATAGCTGCAGCTGGATCAACATCTCCTACAATGGTGGACTCAACTAAAATAGATTGCTCTTCGGTAGATTCCGTTTCACCTTCCGCCTCTTGGGAAAATACTGGCAACCCGGCAACCAAAGATATCGCAATAATACCCGTTGCAATTACTGCGTGAATTCTGACAAAAATAACTTTACGCATTATAAAATAACTTTACGCATTATGTATTATCTATTTTTTTTGAACTATTTTTGAACTATAGATTGTGGCTACACAAAACTTCTTATTTGCGGACACCCGAAAAAATCTTCCCCTAGTATCCTAAAGCGGTTAAAAATCCGATACGAACTAACCTTTGATCGAGAACTTTTTTGATTTAAAAAACTATCAGATCACCTCTTGTGACTAGCCCAAGTATCTAATCAAAGCGGATGGAAAAAGTAAAGACGGAAAAGTCGGTTTTAGGCAGACCAATGAGTAGCATAGAGTGAAGTATATGAAGTTAAAATAACTTAATGATTTGGCCTTTAAAAGCTTAACTGCTGTTGGAAATACGTGAGATACACTTCACAACTGGGGACGGCCTGATAGCCTTTTACTGTTATTAGCCCAAGGCTTTCTAGGCAATACATAGTAACAGCATCTAGTTCGACACCGTCTTCAGAAGAGATCACGTGTTTAAACGCGGTAGCTAGACTTTGTTCTACTCTCAAAAGAGCTAGATAGTTACGTAGATGAGTGCCATAAATCCCAGAGGGGGTAGAGGCTGTTTTAAGTAGGCTGGTGAGAGCTGCAAACTGGGTAGCAAGATAGAATGAACAATAACGATACGGAGATTACGCTAAAGAAAGTTCCATCGAGCTTTTTCATGCCAGGAGCGCAATAGTGGAAAAAAACGGCTCTACCATAATTCCCGTAGTTGTTACTAGATATAGTGTTGAAGGTGCTGGGAACCACTCATAGTCATTGATATCGAGAGAGAGTCGTTTAAAGATGTGGTCTACATCAAAGATGCCATAGCATCGTCGTTTTAGAACTTTGACTCGGTTATTGAACCCTTCTACAAAGCCACTATTGAGTCCGTCAAGAAAGTAGAGTGCCATTGACCGTTTCATCACTGAGGTTGAACTTGCGAGCAACGTCCGAAACTGTCGAGTTGATCAACATCCGAAGCAGCCATTTTTCATAGGCTTTGGTATTGGGACTCCGTGGCTTGTCCCAACTGAGCCGTTGCGTTGTCGTCGGGGTTCCCTCGCACTCATCACACAGATAACGTTTGGGTCGCAATTCTATGTATACAGGCACTTCAAATAAGGGAAGGTGACGCAGCCGAAGCGCTTCGTTAAATCCATGAAAGTGACTAATATGACGACCACATTGCAGCAATTCTCAGTATGACAATATTGACCTATAAAATTCCTATTTTTGAGAATAGCAAGTGGCTACAAGCCTGATTTTTGGTTCGGGAAACTGAGCTTTAGGAGCCAGTTTCGATGCAAAAATCTCATACTGAGAATTGCTGACCACATTGACGGCATTTGGTCCCGTTCAGAGTACTGAGCTATAATGTCAGACCCCCTCCCTTCACCAAGGCAGCATTATACTCAGATGAAACTAGCACCAGAGATTTTCTATTGATTGTGCGCATTCCTCGTCCTACGCTAGTGATCTTTACCCTGCTCCTAGGAACTGGCCTATCCACGGTAGCTACCCTTGCTGTCGCCCGCTGGGAACGTGCCAACTATCGCCTTCAGTTTCAGCGCCAAACGGATAATCTGACCACTGCCCTCCAGCGTAGTATCAATCGCTATACTGATATTCTCCTTGCCCTGGGAGACTTTTATTCTGTTTCAGAGCAAACCGTTTCTCGCACGGAATTTAACCACTTTGTCCAACGGGCACTCAACACTTACCCCGGTATCCAAGCCCTAGAATGGGCTCCTGTCGTCTCTGCGCAAAGTCGCGATGCGTTTGAAGCACGTATCCAGGCCGAAGGCTATCCCGAATTTCAGATTACCGAGCGAGAAAGTCGCGGCGGGCTAGTGCGGGCCTCATCTCGTGGGTATTATATTCCTGTTACTTATCTACAGCCTTTTGCAGACAACGAACTGGCTTTTGGCTATGATCTTACCTCTGATCCTACTCGCCGAACGGCTCTTAAAACGGCCCGTGACACGGGGAAGATTGCGGCGTCCGGTCGCATTCGCCTGGTGCAGGAAAACAAAAATCAGTTTGGGTTTCTTGTCTTTTTACCGCTACATGATCAGTCCTCATCTTCCCCTCAAGAGCGCAGCTATCTCCTGGGTGTTTTTCGAGTCTCTGATGTAGTGGAGGAGTCCTTGGAAACCCTCAACTACAACATTGACTTTATCCTGAGCGACCAGAGTGCAGCGGCACCCCAACAGTTTTTAGGTCGCTATGATGCACTCACACAGACAGTGACGACGGACAGTGAGCCGGTGGGTAGACTCAGGCCCTGTCCTATCAATGACTGTAGCTATGCCCTGACCACTGGAGGTCGGCAGTGGGCCGTTACCTTTATCCCGGCGGTTAACTACCCGACATCTACTCCATGGAGTGCTCTATCGACATTAATTATCGGATTGTTGCTAACCATCATCGTGGCTCGCTATCTCTTCCAGGCCCAGGCAGAAATTGTTCGCACCCGAGAACTCAGCCAGGCTAAGATTCGTTTTTTCTCCATGGCCTCCCATGAGCTGCGTACTCCTTTGAGTACCATTTTGCTCTCGGCCCAAACGTTAGAAGCCAGTGCTTTGGCTGATCACCACCACCGGATTTCTGAACGGATCCGGGCGGCGGCCAAACGTATGAACCAGCTCTTAAATGATCTGTTGACCCTATCTAGAGCTGAATCTGGCAAACTCCAGTTTGCACCTGAGCTACTAAATCTACAGCAGTTTTGCCAGCAGCTGATCGAAGAAGTTCAGTTTAGTTTTGAAACCTCCCCGGAGATAGCATTTACCATAGCTGGTGACGGCCAAAAAGCCTATCTCGACCCGCAGCTGCTGCGGGCGATTTTAACCAATTTACTGTCTAATGCGATTAAATACTCTGGCTCTAATCCTCAGGTGGCTTTGACGGTGATCTGCCATGCCCATAGCTTTATCTTTCGGGTGCAAGACCAGGGGATTGGCATTTCAGAGGCGGACCAAGTGCGGCTCTATGAAGCGTTTTACCGGGGGACGAATGTGGGGGATATTGCCGGTACGGGTCTGGGGTTATCGGTGGTTAATGCTTGCTTACAACTGCACCATGGCACCCTTGCTTGCAACAGTCAGGTGGGCCAGGGAACAACCTTTGAGGTGACGTTGCCCCGCGTTGATTAATGGCGGCGATCAGGTCACAATTTACCTAGAGTTTATACGATCCAAAGCTTATATTTGGCTGGACCGCCTGCTGCTATGTCCCTGTTACCGCATCTTTCCCAAACCGCCGATCTGCGCCAAGCGCTGGCAACTCAGCTGGATGTGATGGCTGAGAGTCTTCAACCCCTCCAGGCCACCTTTGACCTGACTCAACCCCTGGCTGATGTCTCTGCTGCCAGCCAAAGTCTGCGTCAAGGGGTGTTTCGTCTGATGGTTCTAGGTGATATGAAGCGGGGCAAAAGTACCTTGCTCAATGCTCTTCTGGGAGAATCGCTGTTGCCTAGCAATGTGAATCCTTGCACGGCGTTGCTGACCGTTTTACGCTACGGTCCTGTACCCCAGGCAACGGTTTACTTTAGCGATAATACCTCTGAACAGCTCGATATTGCGACATTTACCCAGCGCTATACCATTGACCCGGCGGAGACGCGTCAGCCGGATGGAGCGACGCCCTTTGGCCATGTTAGCCATGCGGTTATCCACTACCCGCTGCCCCTCTTGCAAAACGGGGTGGAAATAGTCGATAGCCCTGGCCTCAATGATACCGAAGCGCGCAATCGGCTTTCCCTAGGCTATATCCAAAACTGTCATGCGATTTTGTTTGTGCTGCGGGCCACCCAGCCTTGCACTCTGGCGGAACGGCGCTATTTGAGTAACTACTTGCAGAATAAAGGGCTGTCGCTGTTTTTCTTGCTCAATGCTTGGGATCATATCCAAGAGAGTCTGCTAGACCCAGAGGATCCGGACGAACTTGCTCAGGCCGAAGCGCGTCTGCATCGGGTGTTTCACAATACGCTTAAAGCCTATTGTGACAACTATGACCAGCGAGTTTTTCCTATTTCGGCCCTACAGGTGTTGCGTCAGCGGATTAAGGTACCGGAGGCTCCCATTGGCGATCCAGGGTTTGCGCGGTTTTTGGCTACGCTCGATCAGTTTTTGAACCATGAACGAGCCAGGGCTGAGTTTCAGCCTGTGGTGGCTCTATCCCAGCGAATGCTGGCGGAACTGACTGAAAAAGTGGAGCTGCGACACACGCTGCTAGATCAGAGTGTGACTGAGCTAAAACAGTCTATTTTGCAGCTGGCTCCGGTCTTTGAACAGCTGGTGAGCATTCGCGATCAGTTTCAGCAGGAGATTCGAGAGAGCTGCGATCGCAACGCCACTGCTACCACCACCGCCTTTAAAGACTTCATCCTCAACCTAGAAACCACCTTTGAAAAAGACTTTGCCCCCTACCAGCCCGATCTCTCCTTGATCGATCTCGTGAGTCCTGCCGGTCGTCAACAGTTTAACCAAGCCCTCGAAACCGCCTTCCAGCGCTATCTTAACGATCAGCTATTACGCTGGAGCCGGACCCTGGAGCCCACCCTGCGCAGCGCCTTCCGGACACTCTCCCAACGCGCCGCCCACTATGGCACTTCCTACACCCAGGTCACCCAGAAAATCCTCACTACCCTTAGCGGTCAGTCAGTCCAGCTGCCCCTCGACAACGGCCAACCCAGCTGGGCAGAATGGGCCATCGATGCCCTCAACCAGCCCACCGACACACCAGAAGTCAAGGCCGTCCTCGCCAGCATTGACCTGCAGAGCATTTTGATCAACCTAGTAGCCGCCGTCGGCGCTAGCCTGCTGGCCTCCAGTCTGATTAGTACCATCGCCGGTCCCATTACCCTCGGCATTGCCAGCCTGGGCATCGGTGCCTTTCAAGTCGACCAAACCCGCCGAGCCCTGGTCCAAGCCGCCCGTCAGGAACTGAGCACCCATTTACCCCGCATCGCCGCCCAACAACAGCAGCCCATCCACTCTGCCATTGTTCAGTACTTTCGCGACTACGAGCGGTCCGTCATGGGTCGCTTAGATGCCGACATCAAAGCCCGTAAGGGTGATTTAGAAACCTTGCTGGCTCAAAAGCAGGATCAAGAACATCAAAGCCAGCATGAGCTAGACCAGCTACAGGTAGCATTAACCCAGCTACAGCAAGCCGACCGCACGATTCAACAGCTCTACCATCGGGTCTAGGCCAAGGGCACCATTCGCCGTAATGTACACTGGCCTAGTT
>NZ_JADEXP010000314.1 GCF_015207065.1 Leptolyngbya cf. ectocarpi LEGE 11479
GGTCCATACATGTTTTGTGCCCTGAGCTGTTTCTACTGGTGTGAGCAACGGGCTGCTGCGGGGCCGGACAACATCTGCTGTTGGCGTATCATCTGGCAAACTAATAAAATAGTTACGACCTGGCAGCTCATCTTGCTTAAACTGCTGAAACCAGCCGCTTTGGCTAGAAACATGGTTTGCAACTAGATCAAACATCAAGTTAAAGTTGCGTCCAACAGCTTCAACATCAGTCCAGTCACCCAGGTTAGGATTAACCTCTAAAAAGTCAATCACAGCAAAGCCATCATCAGAACTGTAGGGAAAAAATGGCAGAATGTGAACGCCGGTAATGGTTTCTCGCAAGTGAGTGTTGAGAAACTCGTGAAGGGTTTGGAGGGGAGATGTTTCATCACTGCAAATGCTGTCACCATAGGTGATAAGCAAAATCTTATCTTGATCCCATTTGCCTAAATCTTCCTGAGAATAGGCTTTAAGATGGTCTTTGGTCAGGTCATACAGCCGGAGGAGAAGCGTATCAATTTGCTCTTCCGCATAAATCTGGCTTAGTAGAGGGTGAACCTTGGCGGTAAATTGATTAAAGGATACGGCGGTTTTAGACGTTGTCAACATAAATATGATGTGCAGTATGTTGTGGGCAAGCACTAAAGGTGCATAAGCGTAAATGCTTACAAAAAATCGTAGGGCTCAAGATAAAACACTTGCTCCCCAAAGCTTTTGAGTATTCCCGATGATTTGAATGTCTAGCGAGGCTTCTGAATAACTGGATTCAGTTAATGTCTATTTGGGACAGCTTAACCCAGGTCGCTAGATAATTCACTACCAAAAAAGTCTGTGTAGCGGGGTTATTAGTAAGACTAATAACTAAACGATCTGGGCTGCGGTTACGAGTACCTAGATTATCATCGGTTTTTAGAAAGGTCTTGACGTAAGTACAGAGATCGAGAGTGCTTCACATCTCTCAACAAACTCTGAAGCCTCTGTAAACGCCTAGACTGTCCTGAACACTATAGAAGATCAAAAATTTAGCGCTGTCACACTTTAGGCTGAATAAAGTTATGAAATCCAGACAAAGGACCGCTGCAAATCTAAAGCAAAAGGGCGACTTGGCAAGATTCCAAATCACCCTCTACTAAATATGTCTGCGCATTACCGTATGTGCTCGCCTTAATAAGTTCAGCTCAGCATGCTTAAGGGCAGGATCAAATAGCGCTGATGAATGTTTAGCCACCCTTCTTTACGAAAGTCCCTAAGCAATCGTGTAACCGTTACGCGAGTTGTACCAATAGTTGTTGCCAGTTGGTGATGGGTTAAGCGTATGGTGAGCTTCACACCTTGGGGCTCTACCTGACCAAATTCTTGGGCCAGCATAATTAAAAGCTGTCGTAGACGATCGGCTACTAAGCGTTTACCCGATAGGGCCAGCCAGGCTTCTGACTGCTGAAGACGCCGGGAGAGATGGGAAAATAAACCTGCCATCAACGTTGGAGAATTTTCTAGTTCTGCCATGGCTAGGGGCAAAACATCTGCTGGTGTCAGAGCTGTTGCCCAGTAAGGGCTTACTCCGGTCAAACTCAGGCCAAAGGGCATGGATGGCCCGGCTAGTCCTAGCAATGTTTCACTGCCATCGGGGTGGATTGTGTGTAACTGCACAATGCCTCGACAGATTACATAGATTTCACCACACCTTAGAGGAATGCTTTGCCCCGCTGTAAATGGGGTTAAGTTGCGCTCATGGTAGAGCTGTTCTAGCAGTGCAATATAGTGATCTGATGTGCGGGTTCTTTGGGTGAGCTGCGATACTGACATAGAAAAAACTGAGCCCCTGTGAATGCTATACGAGCAATCGACAGCAGAGATGTATTTTAGCCAACGGCAATGCTTGAATCACTCTGCTAAATATAAAACTGGTACGTCTACTTTTCGATATCATCCATCAGCACAGATGAATCGCTGGCACCATGAGTTGGTAATCATTTGAATCGATATTACCGACATGATTAAAGCCAGGACTTAACAGAAGGTAATCAAAAGGTTAAGAAAAGAGAAACCTTTTGATTACTGCAGTTTATATTTTGTTAGAGAAATTGTTGTGACGGTGAGGAGAGAGGTGATGAGGTCTATGCCAGGCTACGGACATCGCTAACCTGGCCATTGATAGCGGCGAGGGCTACCATAGCTGGGCTCATCAGCAACGTCCGACCTGAAGCAGAGCCCTGGCGTCCTTTAAAGTTTCGGTTTGATGAGGACGCGCTGATTTGACGGCCCTGCAGCTTATCGGGATTCATCGCTAGGCACATGGAACAGCCAGGCTCTCGCCATTCAAAGCCCGCCTCTACAAAAATTTTGTCTAGCCCCTCTGCTTCAGCCTGCTGTTTGACCTGTTCTGAGCCTGATACCACAAAGGCTTTGATGCCTTTGGCGACCTGACGCCCTTCCGCTACTTTTGCAGCTTCTCTTAAATCGCTGAGACGACCGTTGGTACAGCTGCCGATAAAGCAGACATCAATAGGGGTACCAAGCATCGGCTGCCCCGGGGCCAAGTCCATGTAGCTGTAGGCTTCTTGAATCAGCGGTTGCTCGTCTGGGGTAAAAGCGTTCAGTTTGGGAATGGTTTCATCTACGCCGATGGCTTGATCGGGGCTAATGCCCCAGGTAACGGTCGGAGCAATCTCTTGCGCATCAAAAACGACGACATCATCGTACTCGGCGTCGATATCGCTACGTAGGTTATCCCACCAAGTAACGGCCTGACTGAAGGCGTCTTCCTTGGGGGCATACTCACGTCCCTTGAGATAGTCGTAGGTAACCTGATCGGGATTGACATAGCCACAGCGGGCTCCACCCTCAATGGACATGTTGCAGAGGGTCATGCGTTCTTCCATGGACATGGCTTCAATGGTGCTGCCAGCATATTCATAGGCATAGCCCGCTCCGCCTTTTGCTCCCAGGGTTCGAATAACATGCAGGGTGACGTCTTTGGCATAGACGCCAGGAGCCAGGGGGCCATTGACTTCAATCCGGCGAACCTTCAGCTTTTCAAGGGAGAGAGTCTGGGAGGCGAGGACATCTCGCACCTGGCTGGTGCCGATGCCAAAGGCAATGGCACCAAAGGCACCATGGGTAGAGGTATGGCTGTCACCGCAGGCGATGGTCATGCCTGGTTGAGTCAGACCCTGTTCAGGGGCAATCACATGGACAATGCCCTGGCGACCCGAGCCGACATTGAAAAAGCGAATGTTGTTGGATTGTACGTTGCTCTCTAAAGCCGCAATCATGTCCTCAGCTAGGCTGTCGGCGAAGGGGCGAGCCTGACTGTCGGTGGGGACAATGTGGTCAACGGTGGCGACAGTGCGCTCAGGAAACATGACCTGGAGGTTGCGATCGCGCAGCATAGCAAAGGCCTGGGGGCTAGTGACCTCGTGGATCAGGTGCAGACCAATAAAAAGCTGGGTTTGCCCTGAAGGCAGTGTCGTGACCGTATGCAGATCCCAAACCTTATCGAATAACGTACCCTTGCTCATGCGTCGCCTCTGTCTGACCAAAAACAGCTACTAAGGTATCTATTCTAGCCTTAGAGGTCCACTTCTATGTCGTAGCTGAGAGCGGTTCAGACTCGCCATTGGCAACAAACCCTGCGCGCCCCGTGCGCGACAAACGGTCAGCGAACGTGATTCAATACTTAAAGATGCGGCTTTTTGTTTTTGCTTTTTTGTTTTTAAGACGGGAGTTTAGTGATGGCTGGAGCAGTAGTTTATTTGGTTCTTCTATTTGGTGCAGCAGGCGCTGGTCTTGGCCTGTACTACGCATTTAAGACTGCAAAACTCATCTAAGGCGGCCCTAAAATTTGAGATTCATTCAACCAAGGGACAGGGAAGACACGTGCTTCCCTGTCCCTTGGGCATTAGGGTTGCTTCCACTATTTCAACCATGTCTCACCCAGGCGTTCGAGTAGTTTTTGCTAGTCAAAACTCCAATACCAGCTAGCAAAAACCAACTGAGTACATTAATACGAGCATCAAAAAGGGTGACATCAAAAAGGCTAAACAGCATACATCCGGTAAACGCCAAAATATAGCTCAGCAATACAGGACTATCGTTAGCTACTATCAGGCGACAAATGCCTGCAGCATAGGTACGTCCCACTACCCAGCAAAACAGCACCATAGTTGGGATACCTGTGTCTCCAGCGAGATAAAGCCAAAGATTGTGGGGATGGAACAGACGCTCGTGGTCAGTCACGCTAAAGGGGACATATTGGTGACTAAACCCACCTAGTCCCCAGCCGACCAAGGGCCTCTGCTGGATTAAATCAAGCGCTATCTGCCAGGCGGCTATCCGCGGGTCCTGGATAAATAGATTAAGGTTTACGGCCCGCCCACCAAACCCCATAAACAAAAGTCCTGTGGCTAGGGCGCTGAGGATTATGAACCCCACTGTCCATACCCAGCGGTAGCGTCTTACCCAGTAGCCAGCCACCAGCAACAAAAAGACCGCCGTAATCAGTCCATTTCGAGAACTGGTGCAAAAGATGCCCAAACCCGCCAGACTGGTTGCTATGGCAAGGGTAGCCGTCAGCTCAGAAGATTGTTTTAATCCCAAACGCAGATGACCTACCAGTAGCCCCAACCCTAGCCCTAACACAATGATCAAATAGTTACTCAAAATATTGGGGTGGCTAAGACCTCCATGGGCACGGTGCCCAGCAAAACTCACGTCAAAGACCCACCGAAATATAGACCAGTCGCTGACTCGCTCAGCGATGTTTGGGAATCTGACAATATACTCAACCAAAGCGGCAACGCTAAAGGGCAATGATCCGAGCACCAAGGCCTGGGCTATGGTGGTCAATGTCATGCTGGGTGGTCGAAAACGAGGTGCTGTTGTCAGCACACCCACCAGCAAAAAGTAGGGCAAAAAATTAGCTAGCTGCAGCCAAGCATCCCCACGGTTTACGGCCAAACAGGCACTGATTATCAGACCCAGGGTTAACAGACCATACCCCATTTGCCACAGCGTTCTAGCAATAGTGTGAAATCGCTGCCATAGGGCTGTTAGCATCAGGGCTACTAGAATGGCTAAACCCAGATAGCTGGCAAAGGGAAGCACCACCAAAGCGCCTAACCATAGCCAGTCGTAACCGGGGCCTGATCGAACGATAGCTAAAAATTTCTCTGTGGATCGGGTTGAGTTAATACGCACCGTCCCCCATTAAGACCACCCATACTGTACGAATTAGAATATAGAGATCTAGCCAAACTGACCAGTTCCGGACGTAATAGGCGTCTAGATTAACCCGCTCTTCATAGGTGATATTATTCCGTCCTGACACCTGCCATAGCCCTGTAAGTCCGGGTAGTACCTGGGTATAGAGTTCAAACTTGTCGGCATAGCGACGCACTTCATCATGAACAATGGGTCGTGGTCCCACCAGGCTCATTTCACCCCGTAAAACATTCCAGAGCTGGGGCAGTTCATCTAAACTGGTGCGTCGCAGCCATTGGCCTAAGCGGGTAATGCGAGGGTCATATTTGAGTTTGCGGTCTTGATTCCAGTGATTGCGCAGCTCTGGCTGACTTTGTAGATAGTCCTTGAGCACTTTGTCGGCATTGGGCACCATGGTGCGAAATTTCCAGGCTTTGAAGGGGCGACCTCGGCGGCCAATCCGTACCTGGGCATAAAAGATTGGCCCTGATGAGTCGAGGCGAATCGCTAAGGCAATTAGCAAAATCAGGGGCAAAGAAGCTAAACCAACAAGCACGGTTAAACATTGGTCGAGTAGGCTTTTAGCGAGTTTTGGTCCCGGTAGCAACAGCTGCTGTCTAGATTCGAGACCCAGCACACCGCCGAGATCGCGAGCCGCCACCCACAAACTGGCCATGCCAAAGAGATCGGGAATAATCAACAAGTGAGGAAAGGCCCGACCGTAGCGCTGGACTACATATAACAATCGGTCACGGTGGACCCCTGGCATGGCCACAATGGCGTAGGGAATTTGATTGCGGTTAGCGAGTACTGGAGCCTGGGCCAAATTGCCAATGACAGGGACGCCTTCAAGACTGCCGTGTTTGTTGACATCATCATCAAGTACGGCCACGGGCTTAAGCCCCAGGGATGGCTGGCGGTGCAGTGTGCGAATGACCAGGGCACCGGTTTCACCCGCTCCTAGGACCAACACTGGATAACCCCACCAGGATCGTTTGGCCACTAGAGCACGCAGGGAATATCGACCGAGCAATGGCAAGATAACTGATAGTCCCCAGGCCATGAGAAATGCGGCTCGGGAATATAGCTCTAAATCACGAAACAGAAAGATGGCTGACCCCAGGGTGAGATAGAGCAGCGTTGTGGTTAATGTCAGACGTCGTAACTCTTCTACTGGGCCAATGCCGTGGCCAGGGTATAGGCCTGCTAGACCATAGCCTAAGAGAAATAGACCTAGTAAAGGCCACAGCTCCCAGTAAAGGGACGGTTCATATTGGCCGTTAAACCACAGACGGACATAAACGCTGGCAATGCCGGCAAAACTCAAACACAGAGCGTCGCTCGTGACTAACGCTGTCACCATATAGCCGGGGTGAGCGTTGACTTTGAGCGGTGCGATCGCAGGTTGAGTCGGCTGGGAGAGCGTCATGATTAAAACTGGGCCGAGGGCGATAACCTAATTACTCTACGGGATTACCTTGCAGGAAGCCTGTATAGGTTTGGTCAATACAGGTACGAAATTGCTCGTGAAAGCGCTCAATGGAGAATTGCTCCGCCTGATGCCGTAGGTTATCTCGATTTAATTCATACATACCCATATCAAAGGATTTTACGGCCTGTTCCAGACTCTCAACTGTCTGTTCAGTGAACAGCACACCCGTTTTACCATGGATTACTGTTTCAGCTACCCCGCCTCGCCCAAAAGCAATGACCGGAGCTCCAGCTGCTTGAGCTTCCACGGGGGTAATTCCAAAATCTTCCTCTGCTGGAAAAATAAACCCCTTACATCGTTGCATATAGTCCGTGACTACTGCATCCGGCTGCTTCCCCAATAAACGAATCGTTGGCCCTGCCATTGCCTTAATCCGTTGCCAATCAGACCCGTCTCCGATCACCACCAGCGGTAGTCCTAGCCGGTTAAATGCCTCCACCGTCAGGTCTACGCGCTTATAGGGAACAAACCGAGACACCGTTAAATAAAACTCTTCACGAGGATGCTGCCAATCAAACCGAGACACATCCACAGGTGGATAAATTACCGTTGCCGGTCGCCGATAGGCTCGCCAAATTCGTTTAGCAATAAACTGTGAATTCGCCACAAATCGATCCACCCGATTGGCACTAGTGCTATCCCACAGCCGAAGATAGTGCAAAATCAAGCGGGTAATCGCACCCTTAACACCTTGCTCTAAACCAGCCTGCCGCAAATACTGATGTTGCAAATCCCAGGCATAGCGAACGGGTGTGTGTACATAGCTAACATGCAGCTGATGAGGCGCTGTTAGGACCCCCTTAGCCACCGCATGATTGCTAGAAATCACCACATCATAGGCAGATAAATCAAACTGCTCAACTGCCAACGGCATCAGGGGCAAATACTGCCGAAATACCCGTTTAGCCAACGGCAACCTCTGAATAAACGACGTTTGAACCGAACGATGGCC
>NZ_JADEXP010000315.1 GCF_015207065.1 Leptolyngbya cf. ectocarpi LEGE 11479
GGGATATAAGGGGGACCTGATTTAGTCGTGGATCCCTAATCGTCATGAGAAAGCTCCGATTTTGGATATGGACGACAAGGTTTATTTCTTCTGCAGCCGATTGGCTGCTTCCGCTCCACCCACTCGATTTATATCCAGTTCTAACACCGTTGCCGCTTTATCTTTAAGCTCTTCTTCCAGCGCCTTGTCTAAATAGCTAATGTAATAGGGCATACCGTGATCTGCTATGAGATCAAAGCTGGATTCAAACAGGCTTTTACCGAAGCTAAACAGGCTATCCAAAATTCGGTTAATAGTCTTGTAGTTGGTCATTAACAACCCCTTTGAATTGAAGTATCTGACTGTCCCTAAGTGTCCGTAAAGCCTGAGAGGATCGTGCAGAGAGAACGGTGGCGGTATGTGAGGCACTACATCATTGTTATTCACGAAGCGAAACACTTTGCCATCCAGGTTGTTGTTAAGCTGGCGAGTAAACCTTATATCACCCACCCGAGGTTGGCCAAAGGTATATAAGCCAGCCACATCAATCCCATTTTCGTGAAGCGAGGCCGCCGCCATAGTTGCTAAGGCTCCGCCCAAGCTATGGCCGGTAATCAGCAATGGCGGTAGTTTGGAATTTTGCTTGAGCGCTTCTTCATTCTGCCAGCGATAAATTTGGGCTAAAACGGCTTTTTCAATGCTGGCCCAGGCCAGGAAAAAACCGGTGTGCACATGACCTTTGTAAGACGATAGAGTTGTTTTGCCCGCTTTTCGAATCGTAAAGTTACGCAACTGTGTGTTGAAATTTGTATACCAATCGCGGATCTCTTGACTCCCGCGAAAAGCCAGCACCATGCATTCATCAGTGCGGAAAATAACAGCTTGAGTGTCGCGCTGTTTGTTATTAAAGTAGCGAAAATTGTTGCGGATATCAATATCCCATAGGTCAGAAATTTCAGTTACATAGGTCATGTCCTGATAAATCAATCGAGATGTCTTTGCTAGGCTCAGGGCAAGCCGAGTACTGTATTTGGTAACGTCTCCCAGCCGCTTAAAGTCAGTCTCTTTGTAGGGAGAGCGAACAATCCGGTAACCAAACTTTTCAAACAAACTCCTAACGCCGTCAAAGCCATGGTCAAAGATATAGTTATAGAGCTGGTCATACACCCGCGAATCACAGTTACGTCGATAGTTTTCATCTGCGATTAGCCTGACCCAATAGTTGAGCCAGGGTTTGATTTCTTTTACGCTAAATACCCTAGAGTCAACCAGATAGCCAAAATGCTCAAGGCCATTGAGCATCTGGTTAAACCAGTCGCGTACCGATGTTTCAGCATAGTAGGTTGTCAGCGCAGAACTTTGATGCTCTAGGTTAGGCGACAGATTTTCGAGCCGTTGTTTTTGGTCTTTGCGCTCTGCGTGATTGGCTAAAGCTCGGCTTAAAAGCTCGTTAGTTACCTTAAATTTTGCATCCGCTGTTGTTTGAAAGGTGCTGATCGGATAGTCTCGGTATTCTTCAAAATCTAAAATACTCAGTGCTTTCGCCACACCAGGATCATTTTCAAATTCTCGGGTGGCCCGCCGGAGAAACTCGATCCGCTGCCATCGGTGATATTTACTGTAGCTCCATACGCCATAGGCTAATGCCAATGCACTGAGTCCCACGGCTGCTGCAAATGCAGCTTGGATCAGTAAAAATTGGGTGCGGGCCTCAGCGTTGACGGTATCAGCCTCATTGACATCGGTATCATTAGCAACTGAATCGTTTGGATTAGCTAGCATCTGCGGCTCACCGTCCAACCGAGGCAAGAGGTCATCTTCAAACTGATTGATAGCAATATTGGCTTCTAACCTGGGTTGCTGGGCCTCTGGAACTGCTCCTAGCAGCAGTACACTACCGACGACCGTAAGCGATAACCTTATGCTGTTGGAAAGAATGCTAGCTGAAAGACGCGCCATATGCCCGATAAACCAAGTTTTCTCGATGCTACCAAGCATGCCCGTATTTGCCCTAGAGAATAATGAAAATTGATATCCCTAAAAGCTGGCCTGTGGATGCTGAGGGTACGATCGCAGTTCAAATGTGCGATCGCAATGGGTTGCCCTATATGCTTCTACGGACAAAGCTTATGCCCTGTCCATTCACTATTGCGCCAACAGTATACCTGCCTGCCCACCCAGAGTAGTTCAGACATATCACCATCCACACTGGCAAAATCTAGCCGATAGCGTTCACCACCGATGGAGTCATCTGCTGCTCCTTCGTTAGTCAGGTAGACAATCCAAAGGCCATCTACCTCGTCCCATTCCGCTTCAGTCACAACTGTCGGCTGTTCACCTTCACCCAACGTGGTTCGCCCAAAGGCCATGGTCGCTATTTCTGTTGGGTTGCCGATGGTAGAAACTTCCGACGGTAGCTGATTGAGTGGAACTGTGCGATACCGATTTCGATTAAAGGTATTTTTAAGTGAAAAAGAAGTCGGTCGAGACTCAATGCGTGGATCCCAGCTCCAAAGAGAGAGTAAGTAAATAGCGTGAGTCTCAGGCGCGTTTAGGCATTGTCCCTGGAAACAGGCTGTATTGTTATCGATAACGTATGGTTTATTTTCAGGAAAACCTTCACAGTTAGTTTCTTGCCCCCCGGCGGTAACGCAGGCTGAATAATAGGTCAGAAGGTCACCCCTTTCCTCTAGCATTGGGAACTGATCATTTAATTCACTACCCGCAAACCAGGGAACAGGAGCACTTTCGTAGAGCGGTACCGTCGATTCAGAGTCTGTGATATCTGCAAAGGTAATATCATTACGCAGAATGTGGACAGGAGTGCTCATGCTTTGCCCGACTCGAAAGACGCAGCCCTGATCAAAACCGGCAGGCATTTGAGGCCAATCGAGCGAGGAGGGTTCTACTCTTTGATAATCAATCCAGTTGAGACAGGCTATTGCTGAGTCACCAGATAGCAATGAATTACTGCTGGTGGTGGTAGATTCGTCAACAGCGCTAGCCAAAGATATCGATATCTGGGGATCCAAACTTTCGTCGATCTGGGACGCTTGTTTATCAGTCTCCTCTATTTCTTGGGCAGCAGATTGCTCAGATTGGGAACTAGATGCAACTGGCGAGGAATTACAAGCCACAGATACAATTGTTAGGCATCCGGCTAGCGCTATTTTTAAAGACGATTGGAACTTCATTATTTTCCGAAGGCTAATAGCATGAATTATCTACAGTCTTTCATCTATGCTGCAAAACAAATGCCTCGATGAGCCGAATGTCTGGAATGATTGCAGAGGTATTGATATCACTACAGGTACTCTCGACGCTTTTCTGGAAAATTTGTTTCGTAATCGATTTCGTCTGAAAGAGAATTTGACACTTACAGACTGGTCTATAAAGTAAAAAAGGGTAGCTCGTAAAAAGCTGTCAACGATGAAGTCTATAGCAACTCAACGTCTAAGAAAATATTTGAAGTCTGTTGGTCTATTTTCTGCAGTTGCAAATCGGGCTTTTATAGAAAAAAAATCTCCTGTGATGCGGTTGGTTACTCCCGTGCAGCATTCTAGTCAAAACATGAATTAAAGCCGAAGAGAATCCTCCAATATATCTGTCTGAGGCGGCTCCTATTGGTATTCTTGGGCTGCGAGAGAAGATTGTTTTTGCTAGTAGATAGCTGTGTAGATGTACAACGCAGGCTATCAATCGTATTTGACGGCTCACGTTGTACATTTTTGTTGCTACTGAGTCTGGGAGTTTTAGCGATCGCAACTTTCCAGCCTAAAGCCTAAATATGCTGCACCTTTTCCTCTAGGGGAAAGCGTACCTTGGGCAGATGGGCATATTTGTCGTCTTCTGACCGATACCCAGCCGCACAAACTACAACCGCGTGATATCCCATAGCTGGCAGCCCGAGGATTTCATCGTACTGGTCGGGCATAAAGCCTTCGATGGGGCAGGTGTCGATGCCCAGTAAAGCAGCACTGACCATTAGCTGACCCAGGGCAATGTAGGTCTGACGCGTAGACCAACTATCAACGTCGGGTACGCCTTTCATAAAGCCTTTGATCACGTTGCTAAAACCTTCTAAAGATTCTAGCGGCACATTGCGTACTTCTGATGTGCGGGCCATGGAGCGATCCACATCGGTTTCGTCGAGACCGGTTTTAATGGCGAGGACAACCAGATGGGATGCATCCACCACCTGAGCTTGTTTCCAAGAGGCTTCGAGCAGTTTTGCCCGAACGGCTGTGTCGTCTATAACGAAAAATTTCCAAGGTTCTAAACCAAATGAAGAGGGTGCCAGCACTAAACTTTGCTCCAAAGCTGACCAGGTATCGGCAGGGATTTTTTTACTCGCATCAAACATTTTGGTGGCATAACGCCAGTTAAGTGCATCTAAGACAGAGTCACTGGAAAAATTTGGGGCTGTCATGAAAAATATTGGCTCAACATGGCTTTTATAGCAGGTATGGGACGGATTTAACACACAGCTAGAATGCCTAACATTTGGCTGCCATTTAACTCAAAGGCAACAAGGGAAAATTGACCAGCCCATTACTCTGCAAGCGTCAATTTGTCAATTCATGTCTGCAGCCCATATAAAATAGTTAACCAAATAAACAGTCCATGACAGATATCCCCCAATGGGTAGACGTTCCAATTATGGAAAGTTAGTTTATCGTAGTAAGCACAACATGTAAGTATTGGAGTCTAGTCCTATCACTAAGAAACAAAAACCTCTTGTAAACCGCCATATCAAGGACCCCCAGGTCTTATTCATCGACCACACTGGTGAAAATCATGGCGTTATCGATACAGCCGAGGCTATCAAGATGGCAAAAGCCAATAATCTTGACCTGGTTGTGGTCTCTGCGCCCCGTGAAGGCGCTCCTCCGGTAGCTAAAGCGATGGACCACGGCAAGCTGCAATACCAGCAGAGCAAGCGTCAGAAACAGACGTCTCGTCCGTCGGTGAAAGAGGTAAAGTTTCGCCCCAATATTGGTGAGTCGGATTACGAGCTTCGGGTGAAGCGGGCTACTGAATGGCTGAAGAAAGGCGATTCTGTAAAGTTTCTTGTACGTTTACGGGGTCGGGAGCACCAGCATCGCGATCGCGCTACCGATTTGCTGCAAAGAGTGATTACTGACCTAGAAAGTGCTGGTAAGGTGCAATCTTTCGATAGAAGATCACTGACTTTGTTTCTATCGCCTTCGTAGAAGCGTCTGACAATTGAATATTCTGAGTAAAGGCAGCTTCGATCAGCACGACGTGTTTTGAGAAGCTGTTTTTGCTTGTTATGAGCTAATTGATAAATTCTGGACGATCCTTTTAACCTTATACAGGTCGCAGACCAGATAAGACAATATGGTCATGACCATTACAAATAGCCTACAAATTTTTTCTACTCATCTAGTGCTCGACGAATAGACTCTTCAAGGTCGGTAAGACTAACATCTGCTTGATCAGATTTGGCATAAACCAACAGAAGCACAATGATTTCAGGGGAAATTACTTGATAAATAAGCCGATATCCTCCACTTTTACCGGTAGGAATATCGCTATTTTTAGCCCAGACTTTGAAGACTGTGGCAGTCGTGCCAGAAATTTGAGCACCAATAAAGTTGCCTTTTTGAAGTTCGTCGATAATTGGCTGAATGTCTGACTGAATCTGGCGATAGCGTTTTCTGAGTCCCTTTAGGCGGCGTTTGAATCCTTGAGTGAAGCGAACGTCAATCATTGGGTTTAGGCTTCGATACCGTCCCAAAGTTGAGAAACAGGAAATGTTTCTCCAGCGGCAGCCTGTCTAAGTGATGTTTGAAGATCGGCTAATACTTGAGCATTGGATTCATGCTCATCGACCCAGGCTAAGCCACTGGATGAATCGCGCAGGGCACGGATCATTTGATCCCAAAGTGCTACTGGAACTAGTACGTCTGTGGGTTCTCCAGTGGCATTGGTAACATAGCGAACCTGATGCGCAAGTGATGGATTTGCCATAGCGTTGATTAGTTGGTTGTAAACTCTATTTTACGTTGGTCCTTCAATAGTGAAAGTTAGGAAGAAGGATTTTATAAGATCCAAAAATTGCGTCTGCAATCGCTAAATTTAATGTCTGTACCCCTGCCATAATCAGATTATTATTCATCTGCACTGCTATGAAACTGGTGCTCAAGGCACTCATTCGCGGCTATCAGCTCCTGATTTCACCGTTGCTGCCAGCCACATGTCGCTATACCCCCACCTGCTCTAGCTATGCATTAACGGCAGTAGAACGATTTGGCGTATGGCAGGGTGGCTGGTTAGCGATCAAACGCATTGTCAGCTGTAATCCCTGGCATGAGGGCGGTTATGATCCCGTGCCTGCCATACCTATGGTTGGCGAAACCAGTCTAAAAGATTTAATCGTATCCCATGAGTCGTCTGCTACACCTATTGACGACGAACAAGATTAGGTCGCGAGAAAAGGGGCAATGAAACGAGTACAGCTAAGCCAACTGGTAGACCAGGGCGTTTCTCATAATGCTGCCATTTGCAAGAAAGTCATGGTACAGCCGGGGGAAATTCCCCATCTAACCAACTTTTCCCAGGCTACGTTTGCCCCTGGACAAGTCGCCCGTGCCCATGCCCATGCCCATTGTATTTTGGGATAGCCTAGATGCCCTTTGATGTGCCGCCACCGCCCCTGGCTAATCCTATTTACCTCAAGCATCGCCATTGGATGTTACGGGCGTTAGAGTTAGCAGAAGCTGCTGGAGACGCTGGAGAAGTACCGGTGGGTGCTGTGATTGTTGGCCCTGATAATCAGGTCATTGCCGAAGCGGCCAACCGTCGCGAGCGGGATCATGATCCAACAGCCCACGCTGAAATTTTGGCCCTACGGCAGGCCGGACAGTATTTGCAGAACTGGCACCTAAATGACTGTTGTCTGTACGTTACGTTAGAACCTTGCCCGATGTGTGCGGGGGCAATTGTCAATGCCCGGTTGGGTTTACTAGTGTATGGCACCGATGACCTAAAAACAGGGGCTGTACGTTCTGTGCTGAATGTGCCAGATGGGCCAGCGTCTAATCATCGGTTACACGTACAGGGGGGAATTCTCGCATCTTCTTGTCAGCAGCAGTTACAAAACTGGTTTCGTCAGAGACGGCGGTGAAACTGTCCTGCCCTCTGGTTTAGCTACCCTTAACATAGGTTTATAGTATGTATACAAATGCGGATGTGCGTATCGTTGAGCACACAGCGAGCACGCGGCTAATGTAACTTAGATTCCGCATTGGGTGTGTTTCTTCATTTCCTGAGCATCGCTAATGGCCTTTAGTCCAGAATTTTTGCTTCATAGGCAGTCGATACTTGACGTTACCTATGCGCCCTGTCAATCAAAATTGTCGCCCTGGCTGGCTCCGCTAGTGTACAAATTTGGTGAAGATGTTCTACTGCCGAATGTCTTCAAGACGATTCGGATCACGGGGCAAGAAAATATCCCCACTAGCGGTCCTGTGGTATTTGCGCCCACCCACCGCTCCCGGTGGGATGCGCTGTTAATCGGGCTGGTGGGCCATCAGACGACGGGACGCTATCTGCGGTTTATGGTGACCGCTGATGAGTGTGTGGGTCTTCAGGGC
>NZ_JADEXP010000316.1 GCF_015207065.1 Leptolyngbya cf. ectocarpi LEGE 11479
CATAATCCTGTTTATTGAGATATAAA
The DNA here is from genome assembly GCF_015207065.1 of Leptolyngbya cf. ectocarpi LEGE 11479. Lineage (GTDB taxonomy): Bacteria > Cyanobacteriota > Cyanobacteriia > Phormidesmidales > Phormidesmidaceae > Leptothoe > Leptothoe ectocarpi. Next base: position 27 of record NZ_JADEXP010000316.1, read on the forward strand.
TTTGAGGGCTGAAAATCTTTACCTATAGTCAACTGACACGTCGGATCTAACTGAATGATGGCCTGTCGCCGTCGCCAGAATGTTGATGTTGGCCATCTTTGCTCAAGTTGATAATAGCGAGTCCAAACATTTAGATACTCCTGGAAATTACGTAAACTGTTGGCTTGATAGTTATCCAAAGAACTTGTTTGTTCAGTCAGCCAACCGCAGGCAAGTCGTGCTGCTTGAATTCCCGTATCTAAGGCACTGGGAATCCCCCGTGCTGATAACGGATCATAGGAAATAGCTGCATCACCCGCCGCAATCCAATTGTTGCCATACATTTTATCTAAATGGGCTGTATTGGCCGGGAATAAACGTATAGAACTCGTAAATTGGCATCGATTAGCACGCTTGACTAAATGCTGAGTTTTGCGTAACCCATTGAGCCAGTTTTCTGATTTATTTAGCTTATCTCTTTGAATCAAATCTGAATCACTCAAATAAACAAATATTGCCCGTTGATTGGGGAGCTTAGCAGAATACCACCAGCCATGCTCACAGGCTTCGATTTCTGTAAAGCTATCATCATCTTTATCAATTTCACCAATACCCACAACACCGACTAAATGATCATATAGTAAACGGCGAGAACCTTGATGGCGTGCCAGAACAGCACTTTTACCGGTGGCATCGATACAAAATTTTGATCGTAATATCCCTCTAGAGGTTTTAATTTGCCAACCTTGAGCTGTAGAACTGAGATGTTCTAATTTTGTTTCTGTCAGTAAGGTCCCACCCCTATCTACAACAGCGTTAGCTAGGGTTTGATCAAATGTTTTTCGATTTAAGCTTATGCCCTGACCGTGTACAGTGTACATGAAATCCAGCGAATGCATTTCATCACTGTTCCAAGCTGCTCGAATACCAAACGAAGAGCGATGTTGGTCAAGCTGATCAGCTATGCCTAAGTAATCAAGTAAGGGAGTAACTCCTGGAGAAAGAGATTCTCCAATGCGAAAATTTTCATAGTCTGACTTTTCGACTACAACTACTGATAGATTGGAATACTTAAGCAGAACAAGAGCGGCAGCAGTTCCGGCAGGCCCCCCGCCTAAAACTGCAACATCAAATTGACTATCTAACATGTGACTTTTTCTTAGGCTCTATTTCTAGTCTTAGGGATCTGCGGCTAAATAATGTACCCGATCAAGCCGGTTTCGACTTCGCCCCACATTCCAGATTCGAGAGTTGAGCGAAGTCGAAACTCGACCTACGGGTATTTCATTTTCTAGCCAACTCCTTATGTTACTGAAACGTGTACTAGGGGTATCTATCTAGCTGTTAGCTACTATTTGCTAGTACTAGAACTCACTTTTTCTTGTTTTAGAAGACTTTGAGCAATCTGATTGACATTGCGCTCCACTTCTACATAGTAGGGATAATTCTCTGTGCCTTGATTGACAATGAACCCAAGGGCAGACCATTGGGTTGTTGTATCGTTGAAACTACTAATACCACGATGATAGAGCGCTTGCTGACCAGCACCCGTTACAAATGAAGCACCAGCAGGGGTCGCATTTCTAGTGATGAATGACTCCAACACTTGTTGATTGCCGTCAGATGGTCCAATAAATGTATTATACGGACTCTGGGGGGGCCACCAATAAACGTAGTAAGTCGGAGGGGCTTCCATACCAGAGTTATCATCCTGGTTGTACATAGGATCGAGCAGGCTAGGCGTTTGAACTGTACAGTCGAAGAAGTCTGCCTGCCAGGGAATAGCCATGCGTTTGGTTAAATCACCTGGTTGACAACCAGCTGGGATTAACTTGCCATTTTTTCCCTTGGTTGGTACACACTCATCGCGGGGAGGAAGAGTATAGGCGAGGCCGTTCGTGTTGTAGTTAGTGACAAATTTTTGGTTGACTGAGTCAGCAGTATTCGTATATGGCGTGCTGGAGTATGCATCGTAGTCATAATAGTCGACGGCTATCTGATAAGGGGCCTGATATAGGTAGGGGTTACGAATGGTCCAGCACACTTCAATGCCAGGTGCATTGGGGGCTCCTACACAGTTACCAACAACACCATGGTCAATTGATTCAACGTGGCTTGTTGGGGTGTTATAAGTGGGAGAAGAACACGTGGATGTAAATTTACCCATTGCCCACTGATATAAAAAGAAGTACTGGGTCAAGGTTAATGCCTGGAATTTATAGATGGGTCCATCATTAACAATAGAATTATCTCCAGAGTTGAGCGGCATCAGTGGTAGCTGGGGAACATTGCTATCACCATTGTTGGTATAGAAGAGCTGATTCGGACCGTTGGGTAATCTATTATCATTGGCAGCGACCTGGCCAATCAGCTGATCGTAGTATTCTGGTGGTACTGGCACACGAAACCACAGAAAATACTCCAGCAGGTTTGCCATTTCCTGGGCATAGTTTGAATCTGTAGATTGGGGTACGTGACTTGTATCAAATCCAGGATTCGCAAACTCAATCATTGAAGGCACATTGGCCACCCAACGGTAACTTTGTGGTCGCTGAATAATGGGTAGAATATCTCTCTCGTAGTTGGGCTGAAAGTTTGGATTAAAGTTTCTGAAGATAATCGGTAGTGTCGAGTTTAGAGAATCGGCTATGGGGACCAGCTCAGGAGGTAAGGATGTGGTCGATGTTGATGGTATTTGAAATGTGTTGTCATAGCCACCACTTGGGTTATAAAGGTCAGGAAAAAACTGTTGGTGGCGCACAGCAACGTCAAAGAGAATGTCATCCATGGTGATAATATTCACCAGTTCTGGCGCTACCTTGGGGCTACCAATAATTAACCAAGCTGGTTCTAAGTCTATATACGTGTTATCTGATAACTTCAGGGTTGCGATCACATACCCATCGGCGATGTCATCATAGTAGCCTGCTGCCCCACGAAATGTGGTGATGGGATCTTTTCCATTTTGAACGGCACCATGACCGCCAAGGGCTATCAGCCTACCATCGCTATCTGTAAAAATCCTACCAAGGTTAGTAATTTCCGTACTAGTCTCTGGAACCGGAAAGTTTCCAGAGGTTGACTGATCGTATTTGATGTAATCAGGTGAGGATGTTTGTCCGAAAGGAGCTGCACTGGAGGAATAGTTAGGACTGCTAGGATTACCAGGAATATTGTATTTAGAAAAGTCTACGCCCTGATCAAATCCGAGGTTGGTAGAGGCGTGAACTGTTCGAGGCCCTGGGTCAATGAGAAGCTGATAGCGCTCATCACTTTTTGTCTTTGGATTGTTGACAGGGACATTGTTGTTCTGATAGCTGTTGAGATTTGTCGAAGGATCATAATCAAACTTATATGCTTGACTGTCTGCATCGTAGGTACCACCAAACATCAAGTCGCCTTGCAATTCGCTAAATGTGTACCATGAGGCTTTTTTGCTAGCGATATGTACAGTCCATTGGATGTCAGTGACCGTATTATCTGAAATTAGGCTACCTACTTTTATTTCTGTAGGGTTATCTGCCTCTGAACTGGCATAAGCATAAATCTTAAAACAGGCTGCCTGTCGCTTTATTCGTCCTACATCGTCCTTATATTGACTGACTGCAGTTGTTGTAGCACTTTGGGTAGCAGAATCCCAAGTTGTAGGTAAACCACCTGTGGTCTCTGGGCCAAGATAAAATTCTTCAGGGCTGTTGCCAAGTCGAGCAACTCCAATTTTGGGATGAATTTCAAAGACTGAAAATGTTGTGGCATCAGTAGTCATGGATTGTTCTTTCCTAATGACAAAGCAATGAAATAAATCAGATCGAAAAGCGCAGTATAAAAGAACACATTGAAAATATGGGCACTTTATCTCGTTGACCTTGAATTCACTGGCTTTGCCATACTACTACTTTCCATCGTGCCTGGAGAAGTACCGATTATTATTAAGTAACTTGAAACATAAATAGCAGTTTGTAGGTGGCGTAACGTAGAGGGTCGTTAAAGTCTCGGTAATGGAAAAAACCCCAGGCCACCCCCACCTGGGTAACATAGACCAGGTAGTACACCACCTCAACAATAAACAACATCCCAGGCCCTACATTCTTCGTCTCTGGTTTCGCCGGGGGATATTGCCATACCCAGCCTGGTGGTGGATAAAATGCTTGGCTAGTGGCGTCTGTCTCGGCTGTATTGGCTAGTAGAAATTTTTACAGCTCGATTCACCGCTCAAATCAGCAACGGCATAAACGGCTGATCCGTTAGCTTCGTAATCAACCGCAACATTTTTTGCTTGACGTCGCAAATGACTTAGCGGTACTTTAGTTCTCACGCCCTTGTTGGGCATGACCACAAAGCTCAATATTTAGCACTGGCGGCAGGTGCGTCAACACCGAACCGCCAGCTCACCCCCGACTGGTTCCGCAGTCCGAGGCTTGGGATACTTTATCCTATTGCTACCCCGGTTTGCACACATTCTCGGGGTAGCTAGGTCTTGAGCTTTGGTTTCTTCTCAAACATTTGGAGACCAAAGCTTATGTTTCTCGATATCACCCAGGGCGCTGTTGCGTCCGCGCTCGGCACCGATCCCCTACCCGAGCATGAATATGAAACCGTCCGGCACCTAGTATTTGGCAGTCTCACCGGGGTGCGGCTCACCATCCAAGACCTACACAACAAACACTACGCTGAGCCCAACGACTGGAGTAAACCTATCTCCACCGGACGAGCCAATGAGGTCATGGTTATTTTGACCCGCCGGGTTCGAGTTGACTGATACCCAATCCCTGTAGGCAGCGGGCAGTGCGATCTCTGCCCCATTAAGTTGGAAGCAGCCATGAAACACGGCCCTGTTGCCGGGGGAGTGGCTGCGGTGGTTGGTGCGATCGCAACTTTTGGGTACAGCGAGTTTAGCTTGGATCTGTATGGGCAAATAAAAAGCGCCTTCCCTCAGGAAAGCGCCATAATATCAGATCTGCTCGAAAGGAGAGTCTCAAACTTAAGCTGGAATACTAGGAGCCTGAAACGCGACAGGAACAGATTCGCCACCAGCTAAATCTAGAGGAAAGTTGTGGGCATTGCGTTCGTGTAGAACCTCAAAACCTAAGTTGGCCCGATTGACGACATCTGCCCAGCTGGGTAGCACCCGTCCTTGGGAGTCAAGGACAGAGTGGTTAAAGTTAAACCCGTTGAGGTTAAACGCCATGGTGCTAATGCCTAGAGCCGTAAACCAGATACAAACTACCGGCCAGGCGGCTAGGAAAAAGTGCAGCGATCGCGAATTATTAAAGCTGGCATATTGAAAGATTAGCCGACCAAAATAACCGTGGGCTGCCAGAATATTGTAGGTCTCTTCTTCTTGGCCAAACTTGTAGCCATAGTTTTGAGATTCAATATCCGAGGTTTCACGAATCAGGCTTGAGGTCACTAGAGAACCGTGCATTGCCGAGAACAATGAGCCCCCCAGAACTCCGGCAACTCCTAGCATGTGAAACGGATGCATCAGAATATTATGTTCTGCCTGGAAGACAAACATAAAGTTGAAGGTACCGCTAATGCCCATGGGTAAACCATCGGAAAAACTGCCCTGACCAATGGGGTAAATCAGAAAGACAGAGATGGTGGCAGCGACGGGCGCAGAATAAGCAATACAAATCCAGGGACGCATGCCCAGACGATAGCTCAGCTCCCATTCTCGCCCCAGGTAACACAGTAGGGCTGGAATATAGTGGAAAGCGATCATCTGATAGGGGCCGCCATTATAAAGCCACTCATCCAGGGTGGCTGCCTCCCAAATTGGATAAAAATGAAGGCCGATGGCGTTAGAGGAGGGAACAACGGCTGCTGTGATAATGTTATTACCATAGAGCAATGATCCAGAAAGGGGTTCCCGAATACCGTCAATATCGACGGGTGGGGCCGCGATAAAGGCAATGACGAAAACGGTGACAGAGACCCCCAGCAGGGGCAGCATTAGGACACCAAACCAGCCGATATACAGCCGGTTTTCAATGCTGGTGATCCAGTTACAGAATCTCTCCCACAGAGAGTTATCTTGACGTTGAAGAACAGTAGTCATTAGTCTTCACGATGAATGTATTTAAGTGACTCAGACTAGTAGACCAAAATAATATGGAAATCTTATGAAGATGGATGTGATATGGACTGACAGTGCTGCATCAGTTCTGTCTGGCAGTGGCTGTGGATGCGTTTAGCCTGCTCGACTAGTTCAGGGGGGAATGTCTGGGTCAGCTGGCGTTGCGATCGCACAATTTTTCCTGCCTTAATATTCCCCTTGGAATCACCCACACCTTTCATTCCGGTAGTTTTGAACACCTTGTACTCTTCCGTAAATGAAGCCTGGGTGTGTAAAAACTGTTGTAGTGTTTGGAGCACCTGAGGCGTATTGTCCAGGATTTGCTCATAGGTAACCACCAGCAGCCGCTGCGGATCGTTGATTAGGCGGGCATAGTCCACCAGCCTGGCCATCCGTTCGGAGTAATAATCCAAAGTATCCTGCTGATTCCAGTGGGGTTTGAGATCGGCAATGCTGGCCAGACTGCGCTCGGGTTCCCGCAGTAAAAAAATGCCGTAGACCTGTTCAGATTTAAGAAACTCGTGGTCTAAAAACTTTTTGTTGTGCAGCACCTTGTCCATCACATACTGATGGTCCATGCGCAGATTCCGCACGTCCCCCAGTGTCCGAAACTCCTGCGCCTGCCAATACACCTTTTTGAGCAACCCCTTAAAATCGTGGGCGCTGGCGTAGTTGGTGTGGGTTTCACCGTAGCCGATGACCTCAGGATTTGTAGTCAATAGGTGGGTCAACAGGGACGAGCCAGAGCGCATGTGGCTGAGCACCAGCAAAAACCGATAGGGTTTAGAGCGAAACGCGACGCCGTAGGGCCGATCAGATGACTCAATGCGATAGCGAAAGTAGGTTTGCACCCAGTCATTTTTATACTCGCGAATCCGCTGCCGCCATTGGCCTAATGCTGCTCCCATAGGTGTCACTCGTGTTACTAAACGGGCCTCTAGATCTACGTTACCCTAGCCCGTCAGATTTCTATCTCTACGCGGGCTGTAACACGCTGGTCAGCTGCTTGAGTTCTTTTAATAGCTGCTGTTCGTTGTAGGGTTTTGAGAAATAAGCCGTTGCCCCTAAATTCATGGCTAGCTTACGGTGTTTTTCACTACTGCGAGAGGTGAGCATCAAAATAGGCAAGGCCTCATAGTCGGGTTTCTCCCGAAGTTCTTCTAGCACACCGTAGCCATCGAGACGCGGCATTTCAATATCGCAGATGACGGCTTCTACCATCAGTCCGGCGACCAGTTTATCTACGGCTTCTCGCCCATCTTTGGCCTGCTCTACTAGATAGCCTGAGCGCTCTAATGTGGTGGCTAGATAACGACGGGCATGGATAGAATCGTCCACCACCAAGATCTTCGCTGTGCTGGATTTAACCGGGGGTGCGGCGGGTATAGATACGGAGGGGGCTCCGCTCTGGATCCATTCGATCAGACGGTTGGGATCCATCAGCGGGACTACTCGTC
>NZ_JADEXP010000317.1 GCF_015207065.1 Leptolyngbya cf. ectocarpi LEGE 11479
AACGGTTTGACCTGTCCCTAGATCCTGAGAGGGCGCGGTAGTATCATGATGAAACTCTACCCGCTGATATCTATAAAACAGCAGAATTTTGTTCCATGTGTGGGCCTAAGTTCTGCCCGATGCAAACCAAAGTTGATGCCGATAAGCTGACAGAACTAGAAAAGTTCTTAGCTGAATCAGCAGTGGCTAAGGTATAGCTGATGGTTACCCATTGACTTTGCAGGTTAATAACCGCCATGCAGCATCCTTTATTGTTGCTGCATGGCGGACTACGGGAGTTTTTATACTGTTACCCGTTTAGTCAAAATGACCATGACTTCATTGGGGCGTCCGGTGGAGATGGGTTTACTCCAGTCGTTGGGTTCGGCGTAGCGTTTGTTGTGCAGGTCTTGGATGGTGAGCCGTACCCCGGTGAGGCTGCCAAAAACCAGGTGCCGGACGGTTTCGTATTGATGCTCGGGCAACGGATCGGTGCCAACAGACAATGTGGACGCAACAGCGCCCTGGGTAATATCGAGAAGCATAAGCTTTGGTCTCCAAACGTAGTGTTGTGAGTCCTTGGCCACAGCCAAACTTACGAAGTTCGCAGTCAAAAAACTACGGACTTTCATTCGGTCGCGGTTTAGGAAGAAACCAAAGCTCAAATTTAGCTACCCCGAGAATGTATGCAAACCGGGGTAGCAATAGGATAAAGTATCCCAAGCCTCCGACTGCCTATATCAGTCCTGGGGGTTAGCTGGCGGTTTGGTGTGTCCAGCACCTGCCGCCAGTGCCAAATATTGAGCTTTGTGGTCATGCCCAGAAGGGCGTGAGAACTAAGGTACCGCTAAGTCATTTCGCACGTCAAGCCAAAAATATTGCAGTTGATTACAAATCCAATGGACTCCGCACTCCACGTCCACCGCGATTCAGCACATAGGTATAAATCATGGTTGTTTTTACATCCTTGTGGCCAAGCAGTTCTTGAATGGTGCGAATGTCATAGCCATTCTGTAACAAATGAGTTGCAAAGCTATGGCGAAAGGTATGGCAGCCAACGTGTTTTGTAATGCCAGCACGCTGAATAGTCTGTTTCACCGACCGTTGTACAGAGTGTTCATGCACTTGATGTCTTCTTAATCCAGGTTCTTGACATGTAGGTGTAAGCCCTTCCATCAAGTGCATGCTCGCTTCGTAAAGCAGACGGACTATCAGTGGGTATAGGACTTGTCAGTTGAAAGGCTGAAATGCTTTAAACGAGCAACTTCTCTAACTTGATCTAGCAAGCGCGGCGGCTTGGGTAGTGCCATGATAAATGCTGTATAACTCCCTTATAGGGGTGCTTATCTGTCAAAGCTGCTGGATAAGATCCCTATTTCCCATACTTAACTATCAAAAGTGCTAAATAACACCCTGGATTCCCGGAACTATACAGCAAAAATTCGGTATAAGTTCCATGAATAGGGGTTTTATAGCGCAGATCTGCTGGATAAGATCTAGAAAGTAAGGTTTTATCCAGCAGATCTGACACTGAATTACAAGTTAACCGTCTAGGGCCTTTGCTGCCGTCCCTTTAATGCTTCCTGGTAGCAAATTAGCTTCACTTCAAACATAAGGGTAGCAAAATCGAATATAATATGGCGCTGCTTTGCTCACGGTTATCGGTCTAAATTTAGTCATATGAATAGTTTTGACCGCTCTAAACATGTCTACGTTTCTCCGGATTTTGATGAAATAATCAAGGACACAATACGTTTTTTTAACGGTACGCCTGTGCATCCAATTCCCGTGCCTACACGTTTTCACGGTACAGGTGTTTATGCCTTGTATTGCATCGCTAAGTCTGGAATTTATTCAAGATTTAATTCAGTTAATAGGACTGCATTTCATATTCCTGTCTATGTTGGAAAAGCAGTCCCCAAAGGCTGGAGACAAGCTAGACAGTCATCATCTTCAGATACAAAAAGCTATGAACTAAATAATCGAATAAGAGAACATAGTCGCAGTATAGAAATCGGAGAAGGTGTAAACAGCTCCGATTTTTTCTGTAGACTCATGATTCTTGAGGATAAAGAAAGCGACTTGATTGGAACTGTTGAAGCAGCTCTTATCAGGAAATATCAACCACTTTGGAATACTTTAATTGATGGTTTTGGTAACCACGATCCTGGAAAAGGGCGATATGAGCAAGCAAAATCTGACTGGGATGTTTGCCACCCAGGTCGCCTTTGGGCGGAAAAATGTCAGGGAGTTCACGCTAATAAAGCAGATCTCTTGCAAAGCATTGAAGATTTTATGAATGAATTAAATGAAGAAGATGCCTAAATTATCCTGTTTAGAGCTGTTCACAGGAGCTGGAGGGCTCGCAAAAGGTCTAGAGATAGCTGGAGTTCAGCACACGGCTTTTGTTGAATGGAACAAGGATGCTTGCATCACTTTAGCTAATAACTACAGTGCTCAGCTTGTGCGTAATGTAGATATTCGTACATTTAAATTTTCACAATTTGGTCATGTTGACATAGTTTCTGGTGGACCTCCATGTCAACCATTTTCGATGGGAGGAAAACATAAAGGGAATATGGATCAACGAGATATGTTCCCTTACGCCTGTAAAGCGATAAGTATTTGTACACCTAAAGCTTTTGTCTTTGAGAACGTCAAAGGATTGCTGCGTAAGTCCTTCAATAGCTATTTTGAGTACATTCTCTTGAGGTTGAGATATCCTGACCTTTCTCTTCGAGCTTTAGAACGTTGGGAAGATCATCTTGCAAGGCTTGAGGAGATTCACACTTCAGGAAAGTATGATGGCATCAAATATAATGTTATTTTTCGGTTAGTGGACGCTGCAAATTATGGTGTTCCTCAGCGCCGAGAAAGAGTTTTTATTATTGGAATTAGAGAAGATTTAAATATCGAGTGGTCTTTTCCTGAAGAATCTCATTCTTTAGATTCTCTATTGTGGTCACAATTTATTACTGGTGCTTACTGGACGAGAAATGAGGTCAATCCATTAGAAATGGAAAATCTAGACCAAAGAACACAACAACGAGCTAAGCAGCTCATGCAACAGCCTAGTTTATTTCCTCCTTCTCTAGAACCCTGGAAGACAGTTCGGGATCAAATTGGAAAACTTCCAGCTCCTGACATCCAAGGTAGTTTTGATAATGAACATGTCTTGAGAGAAGGTGCGCGATCTTATCCTGGACATACTGGTAGCTATATTGATATGCCCTCTAAAGCTCTTAAGGCAGGAGATCATGGAGTTCCTGGTGGAGAAAATATGATTAGATATCAAGATGGTCGAATACGCTATTACACTACGTTTGAAGCCAAAAGAATCCAGACCTTTCCGGACAATTATAGGATTTCTGGCTCATGGACAGAAGCGATGAGGCAGATCGGTAATGCTGTACCTGTAGAGTTGGGTTATCGAATAGCTAACTCTTTAGTCCAAGCTATATCTCCCCGGTCAAATGAAACAGCTAACACTTCGTTGGTACGGACGGGATAAAGGGATTGATAAAACTTAGCAGTCGCTTGCCGCCGCACAACTCCACCGTTAGTGCTCTACATTTCATTCAATTTTTGGATGTTAAGTAAAATGATTAAAGTACAGTGCATCCGTAGGGAAAAGTATTAGGCAGATGCGTTATATGCAGGCTATACAATCCGCTGTCACAGCCACCTCCAATCATTGCTGAAAAGAACGGAGCCTCCATGTCTTGGCACCTTGACCAGTATGTAGAAACAAGTGCAGGAGCGGTGGCTGCAGGTACAGGTGGTGATGGCCCTGCTCTAATCTTGGCGCATGGATGGCCGTGGTCTTCATTTTCCTGGCACCACATTATCCCCGAACTTGAAAAACACTTTCGAGTTTACTGGTACGACATGCCAGGCTATGGACGATCTGCCAAGTCTGAAAACCAGCGCACATCACTAGATGTGCAAGGTCAGATTTTTGCTGAGATGGTTGAGCATTGGAAGCTTAAGCAACCGCTAGTTGTTGCCCATGACTTCGGCGGCGCGACGACTCTCCGAGCCCATTTGCTGCATGGGTGTGAGTTTGATCGATACATTCTGATGAATGTCGTAGCAATGCGCCCTTGGGGCTCAGAGTTTTTCGACCATGTAGGCCGTCATATCGATGCGTTTCTTGGGCTTCCGACGCATATTCATCGAGCGATCGTCAGGGCCTATATCGAAGGTGCTTTGATGAACAACATTGATGATACAGATCTTGAACAATTGATCGAGCCTTGGCTTTCGGAAAATGGACGTAAGAGTTTCTATAGACAGTTTGCACAGGCTGATGAGAGGTATACCGCTGAAATCGAGCCATTGTTTGGGGAGGTTCGTTGTCCAGTGAAAATTATATGGGGGAGAGATGATCCCTGGATCCCGCTGCAACGAGGAGAGGCACTTCATTCTCTCATCCATCATGCTTCGTTCAAGCCCTTGGACAATGTGGGTCATCTGCCACAGATGGAGGCACCGCAGATGATCTTAGAGGAATTCGTGAATTTTTTGACAGACAAGCAAATTGATTAGTTGGAGTATCAAAGCATGCTGATAATCAGTGCAACCGCCCTCGACTCAGCGTAAATTACTGACAAGCGATGAGTCTTTCTAATAACTCTTTGATTATTGTACTTGCGATCATCGCCATCTAACTATTCGGTTGCACCCGATGGAGTACAGTCGATCCGTATCCACGACTGGCTTGATACGGCTAAACGAGGTAGTCCTGCTTTATCTCGACAACTGTTCAGAGTATGGCTGTGTAGAAGCTGTAAGAGAAAGCGGTGTTACATCGTCTCGTTAAGCCCGTTTCATCGCTAGCATTAACCCATCTGCCATGGGTACCAAACTCATAGATACCCGTCCATCTCCATGGATCTTCTCATTTAGCGCGTGGATACGTTGTGTACGATTATCCTGTTGCTCTGTTGGCTCAGCCACTCGTCCTGACCACAGCACATTGTCTACTGCGATTAGGCCACCTGGACGCACTAGCTGCAACGCTCGTTCATAATAATTGTCATAGTTGCTTTTATCTGCATCTATAAATGCAAAGTCAAAACTGTTGCTATGGCCTTCCTCAATCAGCTGATCAAGGGTGTCCAGTGCCGGGGCAATGCGTAGGTCAACTTTGTGGGCCACTCCCGCTTTTTCCCAGTATTTACGGGCCATAGCCGTATACTCATCACTAATATCACAGGCAATTAACTGGCCATCTGCGGGCATAGCCATAGCCACAATTAGTGAACTATAGCCAGTGAATACTCCCACTTCTAGGGCCTTTTTTACCCCCAACAGCTGTACCAGCAATCCCATAAACTGGCCTTGCTCTGGCGCAATCTGCATCACTGCCATAGGGTGCTGATTATTCTCTGCTCGAAGTTCTTGCAAAATCTCACTATCTCGCACGCCGACAGAGAGTAGATAATTGTGGAGATTTTCAGTGAGACTAAGAATTTTGGTAGACATTGGGGAGAGGCCTTATTGATTAGTTTTGGCTAGAGACCGTTAAGGGAACTGCACAAAAGCCCCAGGTAAAGACGGGCAGTGGGCCGCTACGGTGCTTTGTTTGAGTGCGAGCGCCTGCGTTCTCTAGAGAATATTAAGACCGAATCCTCCAAACTCGAAACTCTATGGATGTTTCTTGTGATACCAATGCTAGTACGTTTGCCTGTTTGCTAATCTAGACATAGACGTGTGTGAGGCCCGCCATCATGGATGTAACTCGGGTAGTGCAAATATCTGCCCGGGTGGGATGGATCATTGAAATTAGCCGGCAAGATGATGGCTATCGCTGCTGGGTCATCAACCGTGAGTTGGATGTGCTGAGTGACGGTCATGTATATGCCACTAGCAGTGCCGCCCTGGCCGCAGGCAGATTATTTGTGGAACGCAGCTAGCCTACTGGCACAGTACCCGTCGCATGGTTTTCATGTTGCCTGGCAAATCAATGCGCATGGCTTGCTCCAGTAGAAACTTAGGGGCAGGAATCATCGGGGTGGCCTGCACTGAGTAGGTCAGCAGGGTGCCATCCCCAAAATCTTCAAGTACCAGGTCGGCGGCAAAGTCGGCAAAGGTGCCTCGCTCTAGGCGAAACTGAATGCTCTGGTGTAGGTGCTCAACGACATGTAGATAAATTTCTACTTGGGCTGTGAAGAGGATAAAGGCTTTACGGGCTACTTGGTACAGCTTACGGGTAATGCGTTTAGACTGCTGCTTGACGTGCTGTTTGACGGAGGCTTCTAGCTCGCGGCTTTGGGTGATGTCGGGAAAGTAATGAACCCAGCGGCTATAGTCAGTGAGCTGTTCCCAGAGCTGCGATCGCACCAACGGTACGTACATTTGAGCGGTCACAGCCGCTCCTTTTCCAGCATGAGCGTTGGTTGCAATCAAGACATCGCCGCGCAGTAAAGCAGCCTGTTGTGTTGTCGAAACCATAGGATGAATAAGGAAAAACTCTATAGGTATTGAATAAACTCACAAGATCAGGTAACGCCCCTCAAATTAGACAGTTAGTTAGGTGGCCTGCCAAATTCTACTGATTCGTTGCCATTATTAACCAGCCAGCGTAAGACTAGTATCAAGCAGACACATTATTGCGTAAAACCTTAGTAAACCTTGTTTTTCCCTCAGAATATTTGCTCAAGAATATCCACCCACTCAGCGTGACCCATGGCTAACCGTTTTCGTTTGCGTCCAATTACCCAACTTTTGCTGGCCACCATGGCGATGACGGCCATTGTCTGGGTTTTGCGGGGTGTGGGGCTACTGGCGTTTTTGCCAGGGATCATTATTTGGCTCTTGATCTTGGCTTGTTTTGCGATCGCGCTTTTCAGCAGTGTGCAATCAACTCGCTAGGAAATATAAATCATTTCTAAACCAAATATTAAATAAATTTTAAATTGACTCTGCTAGGTTGCCGAAGAGTTGTGAGGCAATCAGCAATGGAACAGTTATATGGGTTCGGGCACTGGTTTGGGCACTGGTTTGGGCACTGGTTTGGGCACTGGTTTGGGCAAATACTCGGCATTCCTCTGCTGCTGCTCCTCCTGGGAGACTTTGTTGCGACGTTTATCTACCATGTGCCTGAGCACGTCTTTGGTCGCTACCACAGCATTGTGCACCACAGCCCCAACCGTAGCTTTGTCAGCTATGCCCTGCGCCAGCATTGCCCCCAGGCCTTACTGCCGGGCTTTTTAGGTGCTCTACCCTATCTGATATGGGTACCCCTACTGTGGCTGATATCCCCCTTGGGCACCGTTGTCGGCTTACTGCTAGCCCAGCTCCATGTGATTTGGCGACATCAGTTTGCCCCTGACTATCGCACCCCTAGACTGGTTAAAATCCTTTGCCGCTGGCTATGCATCACCACACCAGAGCGGCATCGTCTTCACCATTGCAATGCCGTTAGTGTCACTAATTTTTCGCCATAGCTTGGTATCGTCTCAAATAGTTCAAAGTAGGGATTTACAGCCATACTGGATGCCTACCTATGACGATCCAAGACCGGGAAGCCCAAATCCTACGAGTCAA
>NZ_JADEXP010000318.1 GCF_015207065.1 Leptolyngbya cf. ectocarpi LEGE 11479
CCCTGATACCGGACGGCAGCAGGGGTTCTTAATATATAAGCTGAGGCATACAACTAAAGATCTATTTGCAAATACTACGCTATAAAACGTTAGTAGCTACCCATAGACTTTAGTTAAAACTGGTTCACTACTACTTGACGGACACCTTAGCGCCAGCTTCCTCAAGCTGCTTTTTAGCAGCTTCAGCATCATCCTTAGAGACACCTTCTTTGATTGCCTTAGGCGCACCTTCAACCATGGCCTTCGCTTCTTTGAGGCCAAGACCAGTGATGGCACGAACAGCCTTAAGCACAGCAATCTTGTTGCCACCGAAGTCTTCGAGAACAACGTCGAACTCGGTCTTCTCTTCAGCTTCTTCACCGCCGCCAGCAGCACCGCCACCAGCCATCATCATCATGCCGCCAGCGGGCGCAGCAGCACTTACATCAAAGGTTTCTTCAATTTGCTTAACGAGTTCAGATGCCTCGAGCAAAGTCAAAGACTTCAACTTTTCCAAGATTTCATCAGTTGCAGCAGACATGGATTTCTCCTTGATTAATTACAAAATGAATCGTGAATAGACCAAATTTGGCAGTTATTCGCCGCCTTCTCCACCTTCTTTGTCGGCATAGGCCTGAAGTCCACGCGCAATAGACGACGGCACTTCCTTGACACCCACTGCAACCTTGGTTGCCAGGGCATTGAGGGCACCTGCAATCTTGGCGTAAAGCTCTTCTTTACTCGGTAGATCGGCGAGAGCTTCGGCTTCAGTTTTGGTTAAAGCTTTGCCCTCCAAGACACCGCCGCGTAGCTCGGTTTTCTTGGTGTCTTTCTGGAATTTTTTGTATTCCTTGATGACGCCACCGATATCTTCCTGAGTCAGCAACAATGCCGTTGCATCCTTCAGAAAGCCTTGTACGGGCTGCCAATTATCGTCGTCTTGAACTGCAATCCGGATCAGGGTATTTTTGGCAATTTTACATGTGCCGCCCTTATCGCGAATACGGTTACGTAGGTCACTGATCTCACCAACCGTCAGGCCTTTGTAGTCAATAACAAAAATCGATTGGGTATCGCTTAGGAGATCCTTAAGCTCGGTAACAATCTCTTTCTTGTTTTGTAGGGTTCTCCCCATTCGGATCTCACCTCCTTAATTTCGGGGATAGGTTGGAGATATAGCTAGCTTTAAACCCGACTTAGAACATTCAAATAAAGACCAATGGTTAAGACCTCAGAGATCTAAAAGGGCCTCAGCTAACAACCGAGACCCAAAGATATGCGCTACTCACACACTCTCTCTGCACCTCGGCAGGGTATTAAGCACAATGCACCTGCTGTCTTTGAATGCCTATTTAGTTGTTGGGTGTTTTCTAAAGCAGCAATATCTCCAAAGCTTTTAATTTTGCTCGCTATTTTTGCAAGCAACAATATCTATGCAACGGCGTCTTCAGGTTTTAGATCGCGCAGCGCACTAATATCCATCTTAATCGCAGGACCCATCGTAGCAGCTACTGACACTGTGCGCCAGTAACGGCCCTTAGCTCCGGATGGACGATTACGATCAATCGTCTCCTGAAGTGCTTTGAGGTTAGTTAGTAGGTCTTCTGCCGAAAAGTCTGCTTTACCGAACATGACATGGACAATGCCAGACTTATCAGCACGGAATTCCAACTTACCAGCCTTAAAGTCATTAATAGCCTGAGCCAGGTCGAAGGTTACAGAACCACCCTTGGGAGATGGCATTAAGCCTCGGGGACCCAGTATCCGTCCTAACTTGGCAACTTTGGGCATCATGTCAGGTGTAGCGACGAGGATATCAAAATCCATCATGCCCTTTTGGATCTCATCGATCAGTTCTTCCGAGCCGGCTAGGTCCGCACCGTTGTCAGTGGCTTCTGCCACTTTCTCACCACGGGCAATCACTGCAACGCGAACGGCCTGCCCGGTACCCTTGGGCAAAGCCACGGTGGTACGCAATTGCTGATCGGTATACTTGGGATCAATGCCCAAGCGAATATGAGCTTCGACAGTTTCAGTAAACTTTGCAGTCGCTGTATCTTTGAGCAACTCCATGGCCTCTAGGGGGTCATAAAGTTTGTCTTGTACTTTTGCCTGCAGCTCTTTCAAGCGGCGCGACACTTTCTTAGCCATAGGTTTAACTCCTCGGGGTCGTAACGAAGTCAGACTTCTTCCCCAAATAGTGGTCAACTAAATGAATTTAAAGCGTAATCGTTATCCGACGCCTAATCAGACAACGTTACTCCCATATTGCGAGCGGTGCCTTCAATGATATTCATGGCTGCTTCAACGTCATTGGCGTTGAGGTCAGGCATCTTCATTTCAGCAATTTCTTGCAATTGGGCACGAGTAATAGAGCCAACTTTTGTTTTATTTGGCTCACCAGAACCCTTCTCAATTTTTGCCGCTTTCTTAATCAGCACAGAGGCTGGCGGTGTTTTGAGAATGAAGGTGAAGCTTCTGTCTTCAAATACAGAAATTTCAACCGGAACAATTAGCCCAGCTTTGTCAGAGGTCTTGGCGTTGTACTCTTTGCAAAACGCCATAATGTTGACCCCGTGCTGACCCAAGGCGGGACCAATTGGCGGTGCAGGGTTCGCTTTTCCAGCCGGGATTGCCAGCTTAATAATCGCAACTACCTTCTTCGCCATTGATTAACTCTCTTTTTGCACTTGGTTAAATTCCAGCTCAACGGGGGTATCGCGACCGAAAATCGATAGCAATGCCTTAAGCTTGCTCCGTTCAGGACTGACTTCAATGACTTCACCACTAAAGTCTTTAAACGGACCAGACAACACCAAAATTTTGTCACCCTCAGCCATATCAACTTTGACTACGGGTGCCTGCTCTTGGGTCTGCTTAAAGATGCGCTCGACCTCAGCCCGACTCAGAGGCATGGGTTTAACATGACCTCGCCCACGTCCAGTGGCACGTCGTTGCTCGGCACCGACAAAGTTAATGACATGGGGGGTGTTTTTGACCACCTGCCAAACGTCGTCATCCAAAACCATGCGGATGAGGACATATCCAGGAAACACTTTTTCCTCGATATTCTGACGACTGCCATCTTTGCGCAGCTTTACCGCCGGGGTCTGCGGAATTTCGATCTGAAAGATACGACTAGCCACATCCAGAGTGATTGCTCGCTGCTCAAGATTGAGCTTGACGCGCTTTTCACACCCGGAGGCTACTTGTACGGCATACCAGCGTGATTGCGATTTTCTGGGTTCCTGAGGAACATCAGAGTTTTCACTGTCAGCTGTATAGCTTGGATCGTCAGAAGCGTAAGTCATTAAAACACCTGCCTAGAAGCCCAACCAAAGAGTTTATCCACTAAGTAAATAAGTGTCGCAGATACGCCCACCATAAGGATGACAGCCGCAGACTCACTGATCAATTGCTGCCTGGAGGGCCAAACCACCTTGCTCAACTCTTCGCGAGTGCCTTTGACGAAAGACCCTGCGTCAAAAGAGTCAGAGGAGTCGCTTGCCTGCTGTTTTTCAACTACTTTCTTAGCGTCCTTTTTGACCACGTCATTAGCTTCCTTGTTTGCTACGTCGAGCCAGGTCGATAGAGTATCAACCTAGAGCTACCCAAGCAAAAATTCTACCTAAAGCACATCACTTGAAAGAAAAAGAATGAATCTCTTCCCTTTAAGCAATAAATCTAAATGCTTCAGGCAGAACTTATGCTAATCGCTCAGCGCGTCCTGGAGGACTCGAACCCCCGACATTCGGTTTTGGAGACCGACGTTCTACCAACTGAACTAAGGACGCACGACTCTTTGAACTTGCCCCATTGTAAGGCTTAATTTACGGGCTTTTAGACAGCCCAGCAAATTATTATTTTTTGCCTGCTTTTTCAATGGGACGATCAAAGCGCTGCTTCAAGCGAGTTGCTTTACCAACGCGATCGCGAAGGTAATACAACTTAGCACGACGCGCTTTACCTCTACGTAAGACCTTTATATTGGCCACGCGAGGTGCATGAAGTAGGAAAACACGCTCAACACCCACGCCTTGAAAGACGCGACGTACGGTGATCGTCTCGTTGATACCACCATTGCGCATGGCAATGACAGTACCCTCGTAGGGCTGCACACGTTCCTTACCACCTTCTACAATTCGGACACCGACCCGAACTGTATCCCCAACATAGATCTTGGGGATATTGTCTTTGATATGTTCCGCTTCTATAGAGCGGATAATCTCCTCAGCGTTCATAAGCCCTGAAAAGCGCACGGTCTTTAATATTAGGCCAACATGGTCACAAACACCACTGGTTTTTTAGGGAAGTCGGTTCACCTCCGAAATCAGCAACGGCAAAAATCCTGCATACTATTAGTGCGAGCGGGCTGCCCTGGCCCATCGGATGAAACCCCCATTGCAAACCTCAATCAACCACGTATGAATGTTTTAGGTAGTCTGCTATCGCGAGCGTTAGCTGTCCCAGTCATGGTAGGACCGCGTAAGCATCAGGGGATTGAGTTAAAGTCGCTGCCAGAAAGAGACACCATGCGCCAGGCGGGTCGGATTGTGGCAACGGTGCTCAAGGAAATTTCTGAGCTGGTGCAGCCGGGGATGACGACGGCAGATTTAGATGACCATGCCGAGCAGCGGATTCGGGAAATGGGGGCGACACCAAGCTTTAAGGGTTATCACGGCTTTCCGGGCTCTATCTGTGCCAGCATCAATGATGAGGTGGTGCATGGAATTCCCCGCAAGCGCAAGGTGATTAAGGCTGGGGATCTACTAAAGGTGGATACCGGGGCCTACTATGATGGATTTCATGGTGACTCGTGCATTACGATTGCAGTCGGGCGGGTAAATCCTCGGGCTAAGAAGCTGATGGATGCTGCCCAGACAGCCCTCTATGCAGGGATAGGCCAGGCGCTGCCAGGGAAGACGCTGCTGGATATTGCGGGCGCGATTGAGGACAGTATTCAAGCCAGCGGCTACACAGTGGTGGAGGAGTTTACCGGCCATGGTGTGGGTCGGAATCTCCATGAACCGCCAGCGGTGTTTAATTTTCGCACTAAAGAACTACCCAATGTGACGCTAAAGCCGGGGATGGCTTTAGCGATTGAGCCAATTGTCAATGAAGGTTCTAAGGTAACGCGTACCCTCAGGGACCGATGGACTGTCGTGACGTGCGATCGCAAACTCTCTGCCCAGTTTGAGCACACCGTTCTCATCACCGAAGACGGTCAAGAAATTCTGACCGACCGCTCTCGGCTGTAGCCTGGTATCTAGTCCTCTGAAGTGTCGGCCGCACTGATATCAGCCAGGCTGAGGCAGGCATCCTCATCGTAATTGACGTCAAAGGGCACAGTGTAGATTTTTTGAGTATTTTCAGTCGGAAAGTTTTCGTAGTCCTGGATTTTTTGCAGGGCCACATCATTGAGAAATGGATATCCGGAGCTACGCAGGAGGGCGGGTTCGGTTGCGATCGCTCCATCGGCATCCACCACAGCACCGATTAATCCTTGCTTGGGGAGTGGGCTCAGACAGCTGTAAATCTGTCGCGGACCTTCTTCTTCGGTAATAGTTACGGGATAGCTAATTTCTAACGGTTTTTCTAACTCTTGAGGAGCGGACAGACCAGCGGACTGCTCCTCAAGTTTTGCTAGCCAGGCGGTCTGTGCTGCCGCCACATCTCGGGTCCCTTGCAGACTGTACTGCAAACGCGCCAAAAATTCCTGAAGACGCTGTGGCACGGACCGAGTGTCGGCACCTGCTCTCAACGCTATTAATGTGGGAGCTTTTTGCTCAGCTACTTCGTTTGATGACACGGTCACGGGTACGCTGTCCGTCGTCGTGTTGTCAGGTAAATCTGGCAGCCCAGCAGGATTCTCGCTCGGAGCCGCTGAGGTGTTTTGGATATTGCTGGTCTCACCACTGGAATCGCCATTAGTGGAGGAGCTGCTGCGGCTAGAGCGTTGGTCGCCTTGGGAACGGGGTTTGGTTTGCGATCGCGCACTTACAGCCGCTGTAGCTTTTTTACTGTTAGCTGCCTGTCCTACCGCCGTTGGGCGAGTAGCACTGGGAGGTGACTGACTAGCACCGGGTTTGGCTGATTTATCCCTTTTAGGTGGAATCCGCGTAACTGTAATACTTTCCCCTTCTGGGTCTGGTGCCGGCACCACATTCTCAGATGAGCCACCCGCAACAGGAATCATTAGCAGCCCCGCATGCAGACCCACCGCCAGTAAAAAAATTGGGTTAAAAAGGACTTTCAAAAAATTCATGGTGATGCGGGAAACAACAGTACGCTCAGAGCAAACAATACCGGCTCAAAAGTTTACTTTAAATGAGGCTTTCAACGGGCCGCAGGGGCCTGTGCTACCTATCTATCTGGTAAGTAGGTCACCCCACAATTAATTGTCCCTGTACGGTGCTGTTAGGCGAAGCCGTAACGCACCTCATGGAAAAGATTTGATGCGTTACGCTACCGCTAACACATCCTACAAATAATTATGACTGTGCTACCTGTCTATCTGGTAAGACTGTGGGCATCCTACTGAGGGCGACTGTCCCAGATGCCAACAAATACAGTCTGTCCCCCAGACCCTTGAAAAATACTCAAATATCCAACCTCTTCATTAGTAGCCGCATTAACTAACTGGTATAGGGACGATCCACCATATTCACCAGCGGGCACTGGATTATCACCACCACTAGTAAAACTATCGAGAATAGCCTGTTCCTTCTCAACTAAGGTGGCATCATTAAAGACAATTAAGTCTGTTAAGCCTTGAGCTAAGGGAGCTTCAAGCTTGTTACCAGCATTCATATCAAAGAAAAATGGCCGCTGGCTATCTTCGAGCAACAAAGGCGCAGGGGGGGTGGTTTCCCCTAGGCTTCTGGTGCGGTCCGATGCCTGTCGTTGGGCACCTGAGCGGTCAAACGGCGGCTGAGGTGGGTCATTGTCCGGCGGTGGACTATCTAACGGTAAATCCTCTGGCGGCTCCTCTGGCAGCGGGTTTTCTGGAATATCCTCGGAGTCAGTAATAACTACTTCCTCAGGAGGGACAGCCGGTGTAGGCTCCTCCGGCGGTGCTTCTTCTGGCTCTGGAGGAGGGGGCAGCTCGGTTTCTGTAGGCACAGCTCCAATCAGATCTGATAGATTTTGCACCTCAATGACAGAAGCGTCCTCTGACTCTGCGTTCACCAGCTCTTCGGACGTTGACGCCGTCAAATCAATGGCCGGCAGCAATAACAACAGCCCATGGCTGCCCAATGCGAGCCAAACAACAGGACGTTGCATAAACCGCAGTCCATAGGTTGATAGCTGGGCTGTTACATAGGGCAGCGCTCGAATAAACAAAAGAGCTGACTTTTCCTATTAAGTCTGGTTCGCTAGTTGCCAACCTTCAACCAGGCCCTGTAACTTTGCCCATCCTTTCCAAAGGACTTGAATCCCGATAGGTGTTTTCCGTCGATGTTCTAAATACCCTCC
>NZ_JADEXP010000319.1 GCF_015207065.1 Leptolyngbya cf. ectocarpi LEGE 11479
ATTTTTGAGTGTTTCTGTGAGGTTATTGGCCAAGAACTTGACTTGCCTTAACCGAATCAAGATGGGTATGTAAGCTGGGTAAAGATTTTGTCTTGTCCAATCAGCAAACATCTTGCAGAAAACACTTTTTCCGCGCCCAGCTTCTCCCTGAATAAACAGTATTTGGCCTGGAGAATTATTGTTACTAATTAGATCATGTTTTACCCAGACTTCAAGGCTTACATGATTTTCTTTAGGAAGGGGCTTGCCTTGGTTATCTAAGAGTTGGACATTGAGTGGGACATAAATATCTTGAAACCTCAACTTTTCTTCGTTGAAGACTTTCTCACAGGGCTGTAGCTGAATAATGTCTCGTAAGTAATCGTCAATGCTTTGATATTTCACCTGCTCTTTGCGCCACTCGTCAAACGTGGGTTGTCCCAGATGTTTTACTGCTTCTTCTGAAGAAGCCCAGACTCTATTCATATATCTAGGAGTTAGCCAAATTACCCGTGTTTTGAGCATTTGAGCGGATTCTTTATCTAGCCCTGCCTGTTCTAATCGAGCCTGCAATACCTGTCCAAACTCTTTTGCTAGCTTTGAGCTTGGAAAATTAGTTACTGTTCGACGAGCTTCGTCTTCTTCGAGGTATAAATTGCCTAATTCCTGGGTTTGTTGTGAGATTTCGTCTGAAGCTGGTTTCTTGCCAATCTTCTGTAAGAGGTTCTCATCTTGTAGAGAGACTTTGAAGCTTTCTAGATAGGCCGCTTGACTGACTAATGCAACGCATTTAGATAATGTCAGGGGTTTCTTGGTTTTGTCTAAATAGAATTTTAATAGTCCTGTGGCAATAGAGATAAAAGGTAGTCCTTTTTCAATAATGTCCACTAGAGGTGAGTTAAGGACATCTAGCAGTGAGTCTAGTTGGTTTACAAGTGGTCTCAGCTTTTGTACATTGGGCCCCTCTTTTTCAAGGACTTCAGCTAATCCAAAGACGACTTCTGCTGCTTTAGCTGTACTCTCAACGGTTTCTCCTGAAAGCAGGTCAGAAATATCAGTCGTCAAAAATTGCCAGATCCGACTTACCATTTTTGAGCATATGCCTTAGTGACGTCCCTAGTTTAGCTGTATTGAAGGATTTCGACATTGCGATCGCAACCAACCACGACCGCAACCCAAACCCAACTAACGCACCAACCGCACCCGCACTCGCCCACCACGCTGGCCACCCTTGAGCACCACCTGACCCTCTGGCACCACCACCGGCACCGACACCGCAAACCGCGCAGGCCCAGCCGACACACACCGCACCCGCACCTGGTAACCCACTACTGCCGCCCACTTGGTAGCAAACGCTGACGGCAGTTGCGCAAACCAGCACTCAGCCACATAGCCCGTAAACGAGCGCTCAGACTCACGCCAGCAGCACTCAACCGCACCAAACTCAGCGGCTAAACCAGACACAAACTCAAAAGGAACAGAACGCATAAACCTAACCAACGCAACGCGCCCTATTTACCTAATGATAGTGGGGTATTGGTTTGCCGTAACTCAGTGATAAGTTGTTCTCTTAATCTAAGAAATTGACTAATTTAGTACGTTTCTTGCGCACTAGTCTCATTTCAAATTCATCACCATGGTCACAAAGACAGGCAATATACTGTTTGCTATCGACTTTCATTTGAGTACAGGCATAATCTAAGGCTTCATGAAATTCCATATCAAAATAGAAACGACTTTTGGTGTAGGTCATAGTCATTCCCATTACTAAGAGATCCATCAACTTGCCTGTAAGTTTGGCATATGACTGTTCACGCTGGTCTTTTTTGTAAACTTCCTCACTTAGGCACTCATTAGCTAATTTCCTTATAAAAGCGTCTGATTTTTCTGTGCCGATTATATAAACATCATCTCTTTCAAATTCTGTAAAGCAAATTAAACCAGGAAGTTTTTTTGCAATTTTTTGCACGATTTCGGCATCACGGGAATTATGGCGCACTTCTGCCCAAAGCTTAAAGCCAGGACCTTGATGGTAATATTCAGTTCCCCCACGAGCTTTACGATGAATATATTGGAGGACTTCCACTGCGGGATGATTGTAATACTTGGGGGTACTTTCTAGTTGTTTTATTTTTTCACCTAGAGCACTAACATCTGGAACCTCAATTTTTAGATACTTCATTCGTGAAATCTCAATTCAAGTTCAGTGTATATGACTACAAATATACTTCAATTAATTTATGTATAGCGTTTTCAGAGCCAGTGAAGTACATTCAGTTCTTTGATTGAGTAGATTTTGAGGCTGAGGCCGTACCTCAATTGAGCTGAAATTGCTATATTACTAAAATAATAAGCGCACTAAAGTGGGATTTGTTCAGCTCATGGTGTGTTGTGAATTGGAATTGAAACTCGCGAAAAAAACAGTCTAAACCGGGGCCAAGTTATTACAATTCATTAGCGCTAGCCTACCCCACCTACCATGGCAACCATTTCCGCGTTTGTTTCGAAGTCTGCTCAACAGACGCCAAAATCCGACTATTCACCTCATCCTGAGACTCCCCACCAAGTCTCCCAATCTGCCGATCCAGCTCATTTGCCGCCAACGACTCATTCACCATATAGGCTTCCTGGGCAGGCTGGGGTAAGGTATCCCGCCGACCTTTCTTGCCACCGGTCTCCCGATATAGGTCATTCACCGTGCAACCAAACAACTCTTTCGTCTGAGTCACAGCCGCCTGTTCATATACATTGCCTGCACCGCCATTCTCTTTAATCGACTTATTAAACCGCCGATTAACCAGGGCTCCATCCACCCGCTTACGCGGCGGAATAAGCGCCTGGGAGTGTCCGCTCAAATCTAATTGGGAGGCGGTTTCTTCCTGGTTGGGTGCCTCGCTCTTCCACCAATTCAAAAAAGCCATGGGCTTCGTCCTGTTCTTGGGGCGTAAATTCTAAAAGTTGTTCCAAGCCGGTTTTAATCAGCTCTAGACCATCGGGATACATCAAAAACGCATCCAGGATGTCGTGCCGATACTCATAGTCCCAACGGTCTGGGGTGAAGTTAAAACTGTTTAATACCAGCATGTAGGCGTCTAAACAGCTTTCGTAGCTGGCCTGGGCCGAGAAGTGAGCTAATGCCTTAATCCAGGTGACCTTATAGCGACGGTCCCCGAACTGCTTAACGTCTTGAACGTAGTTTTGGGGCTGCGTCACCACACCACTGGCCTGGTTAAACCGGGTCCAGGCGTTCCAAACTCGTTTTTTTAGCTCGGGCAGCTTCATTGTGACGTCAATTAGCGTTGGCTTTAGGATACCGTTAGTTTTGGGATTGCTACAGCGGTTTGAGACTAATCGTATAGCAGGGCTGAGGCTTACGAATCAGACAGGCCACTATTCTGACTGCGGCGCTGTTCGATTTGGTTAAAGATGTCATCAACGGTGAAATCATCCAGTAATTGATGGCGGGTTTGAGTGTAGTCACCGGAGCCGGTGTCAAATTGGCGCAGAAATCGAATCATGCCGTCAAAACCCAGGGCTTTGGCCAGGGCTTCGTAACCGATTCGATTGATTTCGAAGGGAGACATCATGGCTAAACCTCATTCACCAGCTTGTTGTTTAAGCAACTGGACTAAACTCTTAGAAAGCCATAGGCCAGCATTTTGCAGAGCTTGGATTGGTTCTGCGACAGATGAAATAATGCCTCTGCGTTTGGCAAGTACAATCATTCCGCCTGTTCCCAGAGTGGGAATTTTGAGGCTCACAGCACAGCGACGAGCGGCAGCGTCATCGAGGAGGGCGGTGTAATCAGAATGGGCCAGGGCATAGCTGAGGACTTCTGATTCACCTGCTCCGAGATCCCAGGCAGATACTTTTGGATCGATAGTGATGGTTTCCAGTCGGTTGGTCCAAGTCGCTTGAGGTAAGCTTTGGGCTGCAATGTCGTCTTTGCAAGCGGTTACTTCACGCCACACAGCAGGAGGGACGTTTACCCGACCAAATAGCTTGGGCAATAGGTCAGCGAGCTGGCTTTTGTAGAGGGTAATCAGAGGAGATGCATTGATAATGACGTGTTTAATCGGCATTACTGAGTTCTTGGATTAAGTCAGCTTCGGTGTACTGGAAGGGGGATACCTGGTAACGGGAGAGTGCCTGGATGAAGTCAGCACGGGTTAATCCTGCGATTTCGGCTGCTTTGCCTTGGGAAACTTGTTCTAGCTCGTACCATTTGACAGCGGCAGCGATGCGCATTTCTTGGGCAAATTCCTCAGGGGTTTTGCGTAGAGCCGAGAAGGCGGTATCAGGGAGGTTAAGGGTGATGCTGGTCATGGGGGTTAGTTTGTGGGTTGTGGGTCTATGCTAACGGACCCATCTCTGGGCGTTTAAGTCTTTGTTAGGAATGATGTCGTGGGTCTGGTTTACGCTCACTGTTGGCCCCCTTCCATGCGGCGCTGTTTTAGATGGCCGTAGGTATCCATTTCTGCCTGTAGCTCTAGCTTGTAGCGCATGATGCTCCGGCGTTGGCCAGCGGCTTTAAATGAGGCTAGCTCGGCAATGATTGTTTGATTGATACGCCAGGGCGGGCGGAGGCGATTACGTTGGCAGCTATAGGGTGACAATTACATAGGCAGCAGTGGCAGCAGCGGATTTAGTGTTAATTCCCATCAGTCCAGCGTCCTATGACCTGTGGGCGGCGGAGCAAACCTTAGAACGGATGGACCCGATTCGGGCGATCTACACTGACATCAAGATTGCCTATGTGGTGAGTAAAGCGGTGGTGGGGTCTTCGTTGGATCGGGAGTTGCGCCAGGTGATTAAGGAGATGGATGGTGACTTGCTAAAAACGGTGGTGCATCAGCGGGTGGCGTTTCAGCGCTGTGCTGATGGGGCCACCATCTACGAGCTAAAGGATGAAAAGGCCCAGCGAGAGGTGACCAATCTGATCATTCCAGAATCAGAGCGGTGATGGTGCCAGTGGCCCACTGGTCGTTGAGCTGTGCGATAGCGTTAGAGCTGACTTGTCAGTTCGCCAGCTCTAACGGATGGTAGCTGAGCGTCACGGATTCACCAGATACGACTATAGTTTCCAGCTGTCGCCCGTCGCTAACGGTCTGGATCTCCTCAGGAAAATCAACAGCAATCGAACCGCTGAGATAAATACTGTTGCCAGGATAGGAATTCATCAGATTTCCCAACGCTGCTGCCAGGTCCTGATCATTCAGTGAGAGAGTCTTTGTTGCTCGCTGTGTTAGCTTACCTGCCTTAGTCGTGAGCTTTTCAGCAATGATGCTTTCACCAGTTTTATAAACACCTTGACCATCCGTGACGATAAACTCTGAGCCTTCATTGCCGAGAATCAGATAGCTACCAGTGGCGTCTGTACGGTCATGATTCCACACACCGATAATGTCGGCATACACCTCGGTGGTGGCAGCATTACGGTTATAGGTTGCGATCGCACCGTCCCGCAGTCCCAAACCTTGATTTACCTGGGTTTGTACACCACCCGCACCCGCCAGCCATAGGCCAGTCACCAGAATCGCGATGGCAATAGAGAGCACCCAATATTCACCAGGGCCGCCCGTACAGATTCTACGTTTAGGATTGCCAACGCTGATGGCCCACACTGGCACTGGCCAAAATAGCTGGACCCCCTGACGAGTGAAGCAATCGGCAAAGCAGGCCAGCACATGACCCAATGGCAGCGCTAGCCATGGTTTTATTGACCCCAGCGTAAACCCTATTCCTATGGATATCGCAGTGAGCGTGACCGTGGCCACTAAGGAATGGGTGATGGATCGATGGGGATAGCGGTCTTCAATCCATGAGCTGATGGGAAAGCAGATTTGGCCGATCAGGCTGGTGGTGGTATCGACATCGGGTAGCTGGGAGCCCAATACTGCCAAGCCTAACGGTAGAGGGGCTGCTGTACCTAGAAATAGGGAGACGCCTGCGGTTGCGATTCTCCGGGGGAGAGGCTTTGCCAACGCAGCATGAGTAATCGCCATCATGGACAATCTTACAGATAACCAGTAGGGTCAGAATTCCCGCTGGAATGCACTGCCCAAAACACCATGGTCACCATCTTTAGGCTCGGTGGAGTCCTGTATCTGATCTACACCCGAGACCATCATCCACCCCATGTCCATGTCAAACCCAGTCCTACTCGACCAGAATGGGAACTGCGCATTTATCTTGGCAGACGAGAAGACGGAGGTCCCGATAACTATGGCAAATCATTTGGTGAAACCGATATTCTATCGGGAAAAATCAAAGCCTCTAAAATAGATGAGTATGTTAACCTGCTTGCCCAAAATCTTGACCAAGCCTGGGACGTCTGGGATTCAATTTATGGAGATACCCAATGAACACAAACCAGACTCTGCATGATGCCGTGGTTGTCGCCCCCCCGGTCAGACCAGAGGATATCATTGATGCTCATTATGATGCTGACACCCGTGAAATCGTCGTTAGCTTTCAAGATGGCAAAGTAGCCCGCGTACTTATCACCGAGTTTGAAGAATTTGCTACTGCCACCGCCACGGACTATGAGCATCTGGATGGCACCCGCTCAGGCGTGACCTGTATTACCGATACGGTTGATTTTGCCGTCGCAGCTAGCTGGTGGCGGAAACAGGCTATTTGACGACAGGAAAGTAGGGAGAATTGGGATTGTAATTCTCCTGATGAGAGGCTTTGCGATCGCAATGTGGGTATAGGAGTTGTGTTGAGTACGAATACAACATCTTGGCTGGATTGCCCTACTCCTGATTTAGATAATTGAGTCACAATAACCGAATCTCAGGTCGTGAGGTAAAAAACCGTAATGTCAATTCCAGAAAATCTGTTTGGGATGGTGTTGGAAATTGATAAGGAGCTTATAAATCAGGGGATTAACCCACATGTAAGGTACGCTCTGGCATCTGACGAAGTTTTGAAGCGCCTTTATCCTAATAGTCCATATATCACTCCTGATGATTCGATTTCTGACGCTATCCGACAAATTTACAATCAGATTTATAGTTTGAGAGATCTTCAGAGTCCTTCTGTTCATGTCGGGGCAGTGATTTTTCGGGACATCTTCTTTCCTCTTAGAATTCCTGTCGATTTTGGCTACAATCCTGTAAATCCTGTCAACCTTCTAGAAGGCATTACGGAAACTCAAAAGCAAATTTTCTTTAGTGATAAAACAGAGTCTAGAAGATTCTTTGATCAATTTATTGACCTTATGGACTTTGCGCATGGACTTCATGAATTGCAAGAGTTAATCTCTATTCCTGCAAGAACATTAGAGTGGTGGACGATGGCAAGGCAGCAACTTGAAGCAGCGGCAGCAACAGGGCGAACGCATACATATCTTAATAATTGATGCAGGGATTGAAGCATCAGTCTTAGGATGACGATGCCCTCTAGCAATCTAGGTGCATCTAGACATGTCTAGCCCATCCATTTCACGGCTCAAAT
>NZ_JADEXP010000320.1 GCF_015207065.1 Leptolyngbya cf. ectocarpi LEGE 11479
GCCTAAAATTTCACTACCATCGGGGGCCTGCCAGCGAAAGAGTTCGTGGGAAAATTGGGTGGTATCATTCCACCGTAGTTTCTGGGTGGCAAACACCTCCACACCGCCCAATTTTAACAACTGGGGCAGCTGTGAACAAAAGCCAAAGGTGTCCGGCAGCCATGCAATCAGGCTACGGGTAGCAAATTTTTCTTGGCAGTAACGTTGCCCATAGAGAATTTGTCTTGCGATCGCTTCTCCACCAGCAATATTTAGCTCCGGCTCGACCCACAGCCCGGCATCAATCGACCACATCCCTTGGGCCACCTGCTGTTGAATCCGTCCAAACAGCTCCGGCCGATTGACCTCTAACCAGGCAAATAACGCTGGACTAGAGTGAGTATAGGTCAGCTCAGGAAAATCCTGCTGCAGTGCCAATACTGACTCAAAGGTACGCTCTGCCGCCCGCCAGGTGTCGGCCACCGGCCACAGCCAAGCCAAATCTAAATGGGCATGGCCCACGCAGTGAATCTGTCGCTGTTTAACCCAGTCGCCATAGGGCAGCAAACATTGGCGCAGACTGGCTAAACGCTGATGTACATCACCGCTACTCCCCTGCCATTCTTTAGTGATCAGTGCCTCGACTATGGGCAGTTTTTCGGGCGCCAAGCTTTGCAAATAGGACTGCAGAACTTGCAATTCGTCAGCGACAAAGCCGGGTTCGGGGCTAATGGGATGATTAAGGGCTTCGTAGATGAGGTGCGATCGCACCAAAGCCCCCGCATCATGTTTCGGGCTCTCCAGCCGCAGCACCACATCAAACGACTGCCCTGGCGTCACCGCCTGACTCAGACACACACGCGTAAAAAAATCGAACAAATCCCCCGCCTGGACCAGCTCACCATGCACATAGACCTGGGCATCCTCCGCCCACCAGGCCGTTGATAACCGCAGGGTTAATCCCTCTAAGGGGTAATCACCATTGAGCGTTTCGGGCACCGTCATCCGTTGATACAGCCACAGCACTCGCCCCTGCGGCCAGGCAATATGCCGACGCTCGTTGAGCGGCATCACCTCCCACTGATCGCCTGCGGCCATGGCCGCCGTCAACCCGCCTCCAGCATCGTCATGTAACCCCTGCCAATGCATCTGCACATCTTGTTGACTATAGGTTCGTAACGCTTGAATGAGGTTTGATAGAAATGGGGTGGAGGCGTTCATCGTTCCGCTAAGATCGAACTAGGATTGATCGAGTATCTGATATCAAGTATCTGAGGATACTTGCCATACACTATGCCACCGTCGTCTCGCCCCTACCAAAGCAAATTACTCAGGTTTGCGCTACAGCAATGGCAGCAAGGTCTGGAGCGACAGAATCAAGCTTGGCGACAGCTCCAGTCCACCGCTGCCTGGGGAGCACAGGTGGCCGTCTTTCCGATCTATGCCATCATGCGGGCGGTGAAACGAGCCAGTTTTGTCCTCAGTGGCCACAGTGACCACAGCAGCGAACAATCAGAGCAGCCGTCCGGGTCTATTCCCCAGGAAAACGTTACGGACAGTGACCACACCCTCACTGCGATTCTGACCCACACCCAACAACTGCTAGCGTCAGAGAAAATATCACAGCTGGCCGTCACGCCCAAGGGCGAATTAGTGAAAACAGCGCAGTCTTTTCTATCGCGTACGTCAGGTGCGCTCACCGCCCGCACTGCCGGTATACGTCGCAAAATGGCAGCTGAGCTGCTCCAGAACGGCACTACGCTGGCATCTTCGATCAAAACTCGCAATCTGGTTTTGGTAAACCCCAACAACGAAGTTT
Organism: Leptolyngbya cf. ectocarpi LEGE 11479; assembly: GCF_015207065.1. GTDB lineage: Bacteria > Cyanobacteriota > Cyanobacteriia > Phormidesmidales > Phormidesmidaceae > Leptothoe > Leptothoe ectocarpi. The sequence goes on from NZ_JADEXP010000320.1 coordinate 1,799, forward strand.
TTGATATTTTTACGCCCGAGCACCAGGCCAATCTCAAACATTATATTGATCGCGTGATGTATGCTTACCAACAGTCGCGCACTATCATTCCCCGCTCAACCAGGCGACTATCAGTTCAAACTGCCATCAAGATTAGTGCAGGTAGTGATTCATCCCTGACGGCAGTTCTTACCCATACTCAACAACTCCTATCATCAGATCAAAAAGCACAGCTGAATATTGCGCCTACAGGCAGTCTGGCCCGTAAGGTTAAGTCTCTTTTAGCCAACACGATTCAACGAATCCGACAACAACTGCCAGGCAGCTTACAATCCGCTCGCCGCAACAGTATCATTCAGGCTCAGCGGCAATCAGGAGATTTAGTCAGCTCCAGCACTCGGAAACAATCAGGTGGGCTAAAGGCTCCCGCAGGCCGCAGAGCCGCCTCTGATTTACTGCCCCATGGAACCACGCTAGCATCCTCAATTGCCACTCGGCAGCTGGTTTTGGTGAATGAACACAACAAAGTTTTCGATATTTTTACACCGGAGCAACAGGCCGAGCTCAAGCATTACATTACCGCTGTGATGCTTGCATATCAGCAATCCCGCTCTATCGTTCCCCGTCAGACTAAGCGCTTGTCCATTAAAACTGTTCTGGCAATTGGGGCAGTATTTATCGCCGCACTGCCGATGGAGTTTAAAAAGGCATGGGCACAGATAACACCGGGTCCAACCCTAGGTTCACAGGCTCCCAGCCTGCCTCATATCACAAATAACAAGATTGCAGCTCAGCCAAGCTCTCGCATTTTTCACCCAACATCATCTGCTCCCGGCACGGTTCGGACCCGCGCCCAACGCTTATCAAGCCATGGAAATAACCATGCTCGACGGCGATTGACGAGTAAGTCTCCCAATGCATTTGAGGCTAACGTCAACGATGTCAGCTATCTGGAACATCCTCTAGAACGCGTACTGCGATGGATTGATCGTATCCTCACATGGTGTGAAAATCGCTGGCAACAGTGGCTAGAGCATAGAACTAACGCAGGATAGATACTCATAGCCTCAGGGATAAGGATTTTATATGAAGCTTGTGTAAAGCATATAGAAACGGTATTGCTCCATGGGTGCGTGTGAACGACATCGCTCAATCTGGCTTTCCTTTCAGGGCAAAATTTATGAAGCTTGATTGAAGTATCGGGATTAATACTTTAAGAGACTGTGTACTAATAGTAGGCTGGCGTCAGAGCTTATAAGGAAGGATAAAGCAACGCCGTGGTTTGACCGCTTTGTAACGGCAAAAGGTTCACTACTTCATAAGCTACTTTCGTTTTCCACAATCAACGCTTGGGCTCACTTCTTTTAAGACCATGATTACTGCAGTGCAAGCACATGTATTGTTCTTCAGCCTCTAGATAAATAAGTATTTAAATTCTATCTACCCAGAGTCATGCTTAAGCCAACTCCCTTACAGGACAATACCCATGGGTTAACCGTATCTGATTCCCATGGTGGACTGGCTCCATTGGCTGTCGCCGCAACATTTACGGCGGATCCTCTCAAGGAGGTGATTGAATTTTGGTTGGCTCAACTGGACTTGAACCTGGAGGTTGTCCTCACTGATTACAATCAGGTATTTCAGCAACTGCTTAACCCTGTGAGTCTAATGGCACAGAATACACAGGGTATTAATTTACTGCTCATCCGGATTGAGGACTGGCTTAGATTTCAGACATCCGAGGATCGGCCTGAAGAGGATCGGCAGACTACTCTGGCCCATAGAACGGTTCTAGAGCGCAATGGTGAGGATCTAGTCAGTGCTATTTCTGAGGCTGTTAAACGTTCCTCCACGCCTCATATAGTCGTCTTTTGTCCGTCTAATCCAACTATTTCGGCAGAGCAACTGTCTCTCCATCAACAGATTGAGAAGAGGATTATTGAGGAACTGACTCCAACTAATAATCTCCACCTCGTATCATCGGCAACCGTTTTCTCACGCTATCCCGTTAGCAACTTTTATCAGGCTAATGGCGATCTCATCGGCCATATTCCTTTTACTCCAGAAGCCTTTGCTGCTCTCGGTACAACGATTGCACGCATGGTTTATGCCCTAAAACGAGAGCCGTATAAGGTTATTGCCTTGGATTGCGATCGCACCCTTTGGCGCGGTATCTGTGGTGAAGATGGCCCCATGGGTATTGCGGTTGATAAACCCTTTCAGGCACTGCAATCCTTTATGGTGCGATGTAGTCAAGCCGGTTTTTTGCTATGTCTGTGTAGCAAGAACGTTGAGGAAGATGTTTGGCAGGTATTTGACCAGCGGGACGACATGCCTCTGGGTCGCGAACATTTGGTAGGCTGGCGGATTAACTGGCAGCCAAAATCGGAGAACTTGCGATCCCTCGCCGCAGAACTCAACCTTGGCTTAGATAGCTTTATCTTCATCGATGATAATCCCGTCGAATGCTCAGAGGTCCAAGCGCGTTGCCCAGAGGTGCTAACGCTACAGCTGCCCGAGAACCCAGATCAAATTCCTAACGTCTTAAACCATATTTGGCCTCTAGACACACTTAAGGTCACCGACGCAGACAGCCATAGAACCCAGCTCTATCAGCAAAACTCGGCTCGCCAAAGATTTGAGCGAGAAGCCGAGGATTTTAATGCATTTATCGAAGGACTCCAGCTGGACGTGACCATTGAGGAACCCACCCCTGAGCAGCTCCCCAGGGTTTCTCAGCTCACCCAGCGCACCAACCAGTTCAATGCCACCACCTGCCGTCGCAGTGAAGCTGAAATTCAAACCCTGCGCAATGACGGCTATGGCTGCCGGGCGGTTACAGTTTGCGATCGCTTTGGTGACTATGGCCTCGTCGGCGTCATCCTTTTTCACACGCAACAGAACACGCTAAACGTCGATACATTTCTACTCAGCTGCCGTGTGTTAGGACGTGGTGTAGAACATCGTATGGTTGCCCATTTAGGTGAAGTTGCAGCTGCCCAGGGCCTGAGTTCTGTTAGGCTTAACTACCAACCGACTGCCAAAAACTTACCTATTGCAGAATTCTTCAAAACCATTGGCCAGCCCTATGTCCAAAGTGTAGAAAACGGCTTTCAGTATGCCTTACCCGTGAAAGTCGCCCAGCAATTAAATTTTACAGCGCCTGCACCTGCCAAAGACAAACAATCCAACAAAAAAGAAATATCTCAGACATCTAGGCCCCTATCCAACAGAGAGCAATACAGCAAATCAACTCGCTGGAATCATATTGTTCGAGCACTACAACACCCCACGCAGATCTTAGAACACGTTGAACAACAAGGACAACGAACACGAGACAATACCGGTTGGATAGCTCCAAAAACCCCTACGGAAAAGAGCTTGAGCAAGATTTGGAGCAAGGTATTACGCATGGACCGCATTAGCCTAAGCGATAATCTCTTTGATCTGGGCAATACCTCACTTCTCTCTGTCAGTGCCTTTGCAGCCATAGAAGAGATGTTTGGCCAGCGTCTGCCCATGACTATTCTCTTAGATGCTCCCACCATTGAAGAATTAGCAATAGTCATTGATGCTGAGAATACACAGGATGTATGGAAACCGTTAGTAGCTGGACGCAGAACTGGAAACAAGCAACCTATCTACATAGTGCATGGTGGATATGGCGACGTTTTAAGCACAGCACAAATCATTAATTGTCTTGATGATGACCAGCCTGTTTATATCCTGCGAGCCATCGGTCTTGACGGCCAGCAGCTCCCTCTGACGTCTATAGAAGCCATGGCAGCAGCCTACATTAGCGCTATTAAAGAAGAACAGCCCCTTGGTCCCTACCAACTATGTGGACAATGTGCTGGTGGTATCGTTGCTTATGAAATGGCACAACAGCTCACAGCCCAAGGAGAAACTGTCAATTTTTTAGGCCTTTTGGATTCTCCTCATCCACAGCTAGAAAATCATTTCACCAATCGCTTTCGCTACTATTTCCACCATCCTACCTATCGACATCACCCGTGGGATCGAACTTACTACTTGTTCAAAGCTATCTACTATGTACGACGACTTAAGACCATGCTTAAGTATCATTCAAAGGAGTTAAAACAACGCAGTTTTCAGCAAAAACTGCAGTATATAGGAAATAAGTTAGGGAGAGTTCAGTCCAAACTTGGTCTGAATAAACGAGTAGCCGTTCAGCCGACCCATAGAAGCAAGCAAAGCGATCGCCCTCCAAGCAGTGTGATTCCGACCTCTCCTTCAACTAACAAAGATAAATTTACCGCCAAAGAGCAGTACATCAAAGATCGTTTTGTAGAACTCTTTCTCAGAGCCCAAGAAAATTATATCCCTCAACCTTACCCAGGTAAGATAGACTTCTTCCTAGCAACGCAACAAACGTTTGTCCCAAAGCACCGCCCTCACTCGCTGGCGGCTTTACGAGATAACGCTAGCGACGTTGACGATGTCAAACAGCTTCTCTTCGGATGGGATAAACTAGTCCCTCAGGGGAATTTTAATATTCGATGTGTTGACTGTCCCCACCCACAGATGATGCAACAGCCACACGTTGCAGAGCTAGGCAGAGTGCTTCAAGCCACGCTTGATGAGTATAGGAATCAGAGTAGTATAGGTGAGAACAATGGGTCTAATAAGTTAGCGATGGCAGGAACCTCAGACTAACGCTTTAAACTGAGCGGAGGAGGAGCTGAGAGATTACATTAGTCATAGTAATTGGATACTTAAGAAACGTTTTCAGCAGCTTTTTTTTACTAGCAAATACTCGTGAAAACTCTCCTAGTTTGCGATGCGTCATTTGTCTAAACAACTCTTTGGAGTAGCCGATTTTTACCAATCGCTGGTAAACGCTGGGTACATCAGAGAAGGTCATCTTAAGGCTTACAGCCCTATCATCCACAAAGAAGTGATTGCCTAAGGAGCATTCTATAAATGCATCCTTAGTAACCTGTGCCCCTCCATATTTAGCACAATAGCCTGTAACATAAACCTGAACAGCCAAATTATCCAACCCAGCCTGCCATTCCTCTAAAGCCTTTTGAGCTAAGTCCGTTCGATAAATTTGAGCAGATGTTAGCGCCAGCCCGCCTACACCACCTTCCATACGAACACATTTTTCAAAAACACTCTGCCCTTGTTTGTCGTACAAGCTTTCCTCTAGAGGATAACGACGTTCATAAACCAGTTTCTTAGAATTATAATCTCGGCCAGCAAAATTAAGTGTGATCAGACCAATATCGGGTAGCTTATTCAGCGCTCCCATAACATAGGGTAAAGCACCCTCAAGAACAGTATCATCATCGCTTAAAACCCATATATGTTTTGCTGTTACTGAACGAATACAGGTAGCGATATTACGAATAGCTCCAATATTTTCAGATTGGTGAAACGTCCTAAAATCTATAGGTGCAAATTTTTCTGACCATTTTTCAATAACTTGAGCAGTATCATCAGTAGAACAGTTATTAGAAATAAAGATTTCGCAATCAGAACCAAAGGCTTCGACTATAGCGAAAAGATGATTCAGCTGCTTATCTAGCAGCTGGCTTCGATTGTAGGTAGGAACAGCAATTGCTAGCGTTTTCATAGAAGACTGCACATACAATATATCTAGAATAATGGCCCTGTATTAATAAC
>NZ_JADEXP010000321.1 GCF_015207065.1 Leptolyngbya cf. ectocarpi LEGE 11479
CCATTCCCCCTTTCCCATTCCCCCTTTCCCATTCCCCCTTTCCCTACATCACCGAACTGCATGCATCCCAACCGGGAACCACTATCACTGGCCCCTCGCTGTACAGACGTTGCATGCAGCGTTCCTACCCCTGGGCATCCTCAAACCAGTTCCTTGCCATTGTCCCCATGTCTTTTGCCGCCAGCGTTCGTCACCTGCAAACCCTAATCATGTCGTTTCACCCCATCATCGTGGTCGAAACGGTGGAAGAAGAACGGGTGCAGCAGCTGATCAACAAGGCCACCCTCGATCTACATCTGCCGGTGTATGAATGGAGCATTGCCCAAGGGCTGGTACGTCTAGAAGGTAACCAATACAACCGCTGGAAAAATGAATATGCCCCACCGGGCGCTAGCCGGGCCGCCATTGATACGGATACCGCTGAGCCCGTTGACGCCCTGCGCCATATGCAGGCCGTTAACCATCGGGCAGTTTACTGGCTTAAAGACTTTGCCACCCACTTTGATGATGTCGTTGTCACCCGACTCTTTCGCGAAGTTGCCCAGCAGTTTGCCCACAACCAGTCCACCCTGCTGATTTCTGGGGAGCAAGTGTCGTTGTCACGGGAGATCGCCCATGAGGCGGTTTACTTTGACATGCCCTTACCAGATCGGGATGAATTACATAAGGCCATTGTAGAAGCGGTCCAGGCTCTGCGGGGACGGATCAAAGTCAAACTCAATCCAGAAGACATGAGGACTCTGGTGAGCACCACCCAAGGAATGACCCTGAACCAAACCAAAAAGGTGATTGCCTACGCAGCCTTAGAAGACGGCCAGCTCACGGCCAGCGATATTGGCCGAGTGCTGGAGCGCAAAATGCAAATCATTCGGGAAACCGGACTGCTGGAGTATATTCCAGTGGAGAAAAACACAGCTGAGCTGGGGGGCTTTGACGGCCTCAAACAGTGGCTAGATCGGGCTCGCATGGGGTTTAGTCCCCAAGCCCAGGCGCTGAACCTGACACCGCCCAAAGGGATTTTAATTGTGGGTATCCAGGGGTGTGGCAAATCCTTAGCAGCTAAAACCATTGCCCGCCAGTGGCAGATGCCTCTGCTAAAGCTAGATGCGGGTCGGCTTTACGATAAGTACGTCGGCGGGTCAGAAAAGAATTTTCGTCAAGCTGTGGGCCTAGCGGAGAAAATGGCCCCAGCGGTGCTGTGGATCGACGAGATTGAAAAAACCATGGGCGGTGCCCAGGGGATGGATACAGATGGCGGTTTGAGTCGTCGTCTGTTTGGTTCATTTTTGACCTGGCTCCAGGAAAAATCCCAGGAGGTGTTTGTGGTAGCCACCGCCAATGATATTTCTCAGCTGCCCCCCGAGCTGCTGCGCAAGGGGCGCTTTGATGAGATTTTCTTTGTTGACCTGCCCGATGCCCAAGACCGCGCCAAAATTCTCGCCATCCATCTCCATCGCCATCATCAAACGCCAACTAGCTTTGATATGGCGGTCTTAGTCAAAGCCACCGAAGGCTTTAGCGGTGCGGAGATTCAGCAAATAATTGTGTCCAGTCTGTATCAGTCTATCCACGAGCAATGCTCCCCTGATACAGAGCTGCTAGTGCGCACGATTAAAGCCACGGTGCCCCTGTCCGTTGCTCGACGGGAAGATATTCAACGATTGCGCTGTATGGCCGCCGATCGATTTGTGCCAGCGAAGGGATAGGGATGGCTAGAGGTTGCCTGGCCTGTACGCAAAAAAAATAGAGCCTTGCTGGGCTCCAGGGTGCAGGCATTGCTGAATGTTAACCATCGTTAAACAAAAAATGGCTGAAACCCTATTGATTTCGAGACTTTATCTCAAAGTTAAGTAGCGGATTCTTACGGTTTTTAACAGACATTCCCGACTGTCGGGAATTCTCTGAGTAAGTCCTGTAATCTGAATTGCTTGCTCTTAATGTTTAGTGCTTTTCTTAGCGCTTTTTGACACACTTACCCCACTTCTTTGGAGGAATCATCATGTCTCCCACTCAGATTCAAGGTCTTTGGATTTGCCTTAGTTTTACCCTGGCCATGGTTGCCCTAACCCCCATTCTGGTATGGGTCTTGCCCAATCGTCAGCAAACGGTCTAGTGGCTGCACAGCTGCCATCGCTCAGAACAGCGGTGCTAGCGTTAGTATCCCAACCCCGCCCAAAATTACGGCGGGGTATTTTTTTGATGTCATAGACCCGCTACCATAGCCATTAGTTGTACTCGCTGGGCAGTCTGTTGCTGAATAGCTAAATAGCAGAACAATGCGATCGCAACCTAAACCTACCCTTATTTCCCCATGGCTTTTCGTGCAACCCTTGTCGCCATTATTATCATGTGCTTTGGGCTCATAGCCGCTCCGGCCCATGCGATGACCCCGTTGGGAGTCTCTGACATCGCCTACGATACCTGTCCTGCCGAATATGCCGAAGGCATGGTCAGCGCAGGCAGTCTGCGTGAAGCCACCTGCTACATGATTACGGGCACATTAACCAATAATTCTGGAAAGCCCATCCTCAATGCCGATATCTTTGGCCGCATTTACGATAAAAACAACAATCCGGTCATGCAAAACCGAGGTCGACTGGGCGGTGTGGAGTACGTCCCCCCTGGCGAAAGCAGCTTTGAAATCCGGGTGTCGGTAGCCGCCAATCAGCCCCCACCGCTAAAGCTAAAGAACTTTAAGGCATCTGGTTTTGTCGGCAAAGTCCGCCGCCAGGGGCAAATCGACTAGCATCAACTATCTCACCCAGCTCTAACCCATAGAAAAGGCGACGAGGGTAAATATCCTCGTCGCCTTTTCTATAGAAATTACTTTGTAGCAGTCAACCACTACATCTAGAAGCCAGAATAGGCCGTGTAGCTGGTAGCCAATACACTAGCTACCGCATCTAACTGGTCTTGCACAAAGAAAAGCAAAAAGATCGCTAGCATTGCCGAAAAATCCAGACCGCCCAGGGGAGGAATAATCGACCGAAACAGGTTCAGGTAGGGATCGGTAATTTGGCTCAACGCAGAAAAAGCAGGATTGCTCCAGTCTACGTTGGGAAACCAGGTAAGCAGCACCCGCACAATCAATAGCGCACCATAAATGCCAAGGAATGTGGCTAACGTCTGGGGAATTAGTTGAAGCATGGGTATTTTGCCGTATGAAAAGTAAGTTGGGTGTACAACGTTAAAGGCTGTTCTTTAGCTAGTTTAACTGATGGTTTTCTAGCCATAAAAAATCACCACAGTCTCTTATGGATTTAGGGTGAATCTGTGGCTGATGTCTCATAGTCACTCACATGGCCATTGGTACTACTCAGCTGCTGACGCACTTCTTCAATAGCCGCATTGAGTTCAGAAATCTTATCTTCAAGGCCACAACGGGCAGCCTCCATCCGTTCATCATTGCTCAAGTCAGCCAGATTTTGACTTAGATCATTTGATAGCTGACTCAGGTTGGTTTCAGCGTCCTCGCGAACTATGCGGTTAGTAGCAAGCACACCCGCCACACCGCCAACCAGACCGCCCAATAGGGCTCCCAAAAAAAATCCACCCGTAAAGTTATTTGATTGGCTCATGGTGACTAGTTAGTTCCAAATGTGCGATCCCCAGCATCCCCCAGCCCTGGCACGATAAACCCGTTTTCATCTAATCCTTCGTCGATGATGCCCGCATAAATCACGAGCTGTGGATATGCTTCAGCAAGTTTTTGCAACGCTGGGGGAGCTGTGACCACTGAGACAATTCTGACCAGCGACGGATCCACCCCACGCTTTGTTAACTCTGCCATCGTGGCCATAATTGTACCGCCCGTCGCCAGCATTGGTTCACTAATCAGCACGCGGGTGGTGGGATCAATCTGCTCAGGCAGCTTGTTGACATAGCACTCAGCTTCGAGGGTTGCTTCGTTGCGCGCAAAGCCCAGATGATAGACCGAAGCCGTGGGCAATGCGTCCTGCACCCCTTCCATTAAGGCCAATCCCGCCCGTAAAATCGGCACTACCATGACTGGCGTTTCAGGATGAATAAAAGCAGCTGGACAGGTTGTCAGGGGGGTTTCTACCGTTGTCTCTAAGATCGGTAACCAATCATTACGAATTGCTTCGTAGGTGAGCCAGCGCCCCATTTCGGTCATGGCGCTACGAAAAACGGCAGAGGGGGTATTAACGTCCCGCAATACACCGAGCCAATGCTTGATTAATGGGTGAGGAGGAACGTGAATCCGCAGCTGAATGGCCATGGGCAATGTTGATAAAGACAGGGATGGGCAGAAATTTGCACAATCATACGTCTTTAGCAGTTAGGCGGTCTAGGGTAGAGGGGGCTACCGACTCCGCAACAGGTGCTTCACAGTTTCTACCATTTCTGCCGGTCGAAATGGTTTGGCAATGTAGGCGTCTGCGCCTTGCTTCATGCCCCAATACCGATCAAAGTCTTCGTTCTTAGATGAGCAAATAACCACGGGTACATCTTTAGTGGCATTGTTGCTCTTGACCCATCGACACAGCTCATAGCCATTCATATTGGGCATGACAATATCAAGCACCACCAGGTCGGGGGGACTCGATGAGATCATGTCCTTGGCCTTTTCGCCATCTTCAGCTTCTAAAACAGTCATACCCGCTTTGATCAGGAGACCAGAGATCATCTCCCGTAGGGTTGAGCTGTCATCCACAATCAAAACCGTGGTCATAATGCAGGGAATTGGGTAGGGTTCCTCAAGTGTTAGTGAGCCCAGATTTAAGGGCTAGATTAAGAGCAATCAGCTAATCATACGAAGTCAGCTGGTTTCAAGCAATATTCTGGGCTCCGCCCGGGGGGTGAGTGCCGCATTTATTCGCATCTATTAAGTATACGAATAAAGCTCAAGATAGTTTGCGAGAGCTATCTGCTGTTCTCTAGATCTTCTAATAAGGTCAGCAAGGGTTTGGGTTGCAGCTTATCTTTGAACCAGACAACCGGGGCCGGTATGTTTTTGATATCAATACCGGCTTTGGCTAGGTTTAGCCGTTCTGAAATCGCCAATATCAGATTTTGACAGTCCGACTTTTGGACCTGGGCAAACTTTTTGCGCAGGTAGTCTGGCCGCCAATAGCCAACTATTTCCAATAAATAGACTTGGCCCTCGGGATGAACCAGGCGAAAGTCAGGAATCATCACACTGCCGGGAATGGGGATCAAATCCACTTCCCGTTCTAGCTGCCACTGGGTTTTGCCTTTTGCCACTAGGGCCGCCCAGCGTTCGGCAAAGGCAGCCTCAAGCATGCTGTCATAGGGTTTGCCGGGGGGATAGTGAGTAACCAAGGTACAGTCTGAATCAAGGGTATAGCTTTTTTCAGACCGGGTCTTGGTATAGCTATCTTTCCATTGGAGCGTGGCGCTGAGATGCCACCGGGTGACGTGCAAAATGGCGGGCACGAGCTTAGCGATATCGAGACCGTAACGGGTGCTAGATTTAAGCACGCTGGCAGGACCGTCAATGGTAATGGTAAACCCTTGGTTGGCTTCCCCTTCGATGTAGGTCATGAGCCGAAATAGTTTTAGATAGCGAAACATGAGCTTGTACTCGCCAGGGTCGTTGCGGTGCAGGTTGAGAACTACCTGGCTAGCTCGATAGAAGATGCCCTGCACCTGGGATAGGTTATAGCGATGGAGCAGGGCCTCTGGCGTCGGAGCGTCAAACTGAGTCAGGATCCGATTTTCTTTGAGGTCGGCGTACAGACCCTGCTGAATGTGCACCGGTTCGACGTCTTTGTCTAGTTCTTGGGTGAGCTGACCTGCCAGGGTGTCCAGATGCTGTCGGGCCGCTGCCGGGGAGGGCACACTAGCCGCTGCCAGGGCAAATACGCGCTGGCGCAAATCCTGAGGTTCTAGGGGACTGACGATCTCAAAGGTGCTAAAGCTGCTGCGAAGGATATGGGCTAACCCGCGTTTGATGCGGTAGTCGGTATCTTCGCCTTCAAGTTCTTGGAGTTTTTGGTTGAGATTGCCCTGGGTGTCGCCCACGGTGGCCTGGAATAGGGCAATTAGATTGGTTGCGATCGCAATCCACTGCTCCGCCAAGGGCAGCTGTTTGGCATCAATCGAGTCACCGCGAGGACGATGAATCAGTAAGTCAGAAGGAAGCATCTTCTCAAGATAGACGCTATATAGTTAATTAAGACTCAAATCTTTTAAAGCGTTCCATTTCCCCACCGACCTTGATCCAGTCCGAAACCCTTGATTTATTGGAATGGCCCCGTCTGTGCCAGCAGTGGGCCACCTTTGCCGCCACCAAGCTAGGAGCCTTAGCCGCTCGCCATGGGCATATTCCCCAGCACCAGCATGAAAGCGAACAGCTGCTGGCCCAGACCCGTGAAGCCCATCAGTTAGAAGATAGCGCCCCGCTAAATTTTCGCGGTATCCAAGATATTGGCGAGGCCCTAGAGCGGGCCAAGCGCCAGGGGATTTTATCGGGGGAGAATCTGCTGGAGATTGCGACTACGTTGGCTAGCGCCCGTCAGCTGCGGCGGGCCATTGATGCCCAAGAGGAAGAGGACTTTCCGGTTCTTCAGTCTTTAGTCGCCCAGCTGCGCACCCACCCAGATCTAGAGAAAGAAATCCATCACTGCATCGACGATCGGGGCAAAGTCACTGACCGGGCCAATCCCAAACTGGCTGGTATTCGCAACAGTCTCAAAAGCACCCACGACCAGCTCCATGCCAAGCTCCAGCGGATTATGCAGCGTAGTGCCGGCGCCCTGCAGGAATCCCTGATTACCCAGCGGGCCGGACGCTTTGTCATCCCAGTTAAAGCACCCCAGAAAGACTCCATTCCCGGCATTGTCCACGATGTGTCCACCAGCGGTGCCACCCTCTACATCGAACCCCAAAGCGTCGTGGAGTTTGGCAACCGTCTACGGCAGCTAGAGCGCCAGGAAACCCGCGAGGAAGAACTGGTACGCCAGCGGCTGAGTATTCAGGTGGCCGAGGTGAGTGACGATCTCGAACAGCTGCTGGCCACCGTCACCACGTTGGATCTGGCTACGGCCCGTGCCCGCTATTCCCTATGGCTAGAGGCCAACCCGCCCCGATTTAGCGCCCCCAGTGAGCGGACGGTGCTGCGCCAGCTGCGACATCCGATTTTGGTTTGGCAACAGCGCCATGAGGAGGGACCAACGGTTGTGCCCATTGATGTCACCATGCGTCCCGACATCCGGGTGGTGGCAATTACTGGCCCCAATACCGGCGGTAAGACGGTCACGCTCAAAACCCTGGGACTAGCTTCTCTGATGGCCAAGGTAGGGTTGTTTGTACCTGCCCGTGAGCCGGTGGAACTGCCCTGGTTTGATCAGGTGCTGGCCGACATCGGAGACGAACAGTCCATTGAGCAAAGC
>NZ_JADEXP010000322.1 GCF_015207065.1 Leptolyngbya cf. ectocarpi LEGE 11479
GCTTGAGACAGAGCCTACTCTAGCTAGCTCTGAGCAACCGCTTCCGGTCGAGCCCAAATCTCAAGATACCGGTAGACTTTTACGGTAACTTTATATTGCTCTACACTAACAGCTGTGCCTTGTACCCTCTGTTTCTGGGGTAGTAAATAGCACAGAGGGTGAGTGTCCTCACAAAATCTTCAACTTTATACGCTATTAAATTAAGTAATAGCACTAAAGCCCGGAGGGCACCATGAGCTACTGTCTGTGTTGCAAAAGTTCGCTGCTACGCCATATTCGCCATGGTGAGGTTTACTTGTATTGTCCGGATTGTCGCCAGGCGATGCCAGAAGGTGCAAAGTCTGCGGTGAGGCACGATTGTTCTGGCTTAAGTGAGGTGTTACTGAGACCTTTAGTTTTGTTGGATAGTTAGGGTTGGATGGGAACCTTAAAGGGCTCCCTGAAGACCCATTTAGGTATACCTCAGGAGCCCTCGTCAACAATTCTAATGCGCTCCCCAACTTACCCACTGATGATGTTCATCACCGACTGTATTCGCCACAGGAGCCCGAAGGTGATCAAGATTTGCCCCATCACAATCAACGTCATCTAACCCCGTTTTATCTAAACAAGCAGCTGTCAGATTGGCATTGCAGAAGTTAGCGCCACTGACAATAGCTGCAGTTAGATTAGCCCCCCTGAGATCAGCTCCTTCCAGATTAGCCATTCTGAGGTCGGCTTGCGTAAGATCAGCCCCGACCAGACTGGCGTTTGAGAGATCGGCTCCAATAAAATTAGCGCCCATGAGCTTGGTGCCACTGAGATCTGCATGGGTCAGATCGGCATCGGTCAGATTGGTGCTACTGAGGTCGCTGCGACTAAAGTCTGTGTGGCTGAGGTCCGCGCCACTGAGATCACAGTGGCTAAAGTCTACACCGCTGAGGTGCAACTGCCTGAGGTCAGCGCCGTGAAGGCTAATGCGAGAAAAATCGCGATAGCCTTGGTTATATTCATGGTATAGCTGTTGAATATTAACCATGATCTGTCTCCATTACTACAAGAAACAGTTTGGCGTTACTGGCGGCAACCTCCTGTAGGCGTCTGGTCCATACTTCAGCATGCTGCGAAGACTGCTCACAACAGATGAGAAATCAATCCCTAGTTGCCAGTCGTCAATACTGTCCCCGACGATATATTTAATCTTGGCTTACTTTGTTAAAAGTGACACGGGTTGTTAATGGAATGCAATGGGTTTTTAGTGGGAGTGAGCGTTTGCCAAAGCCATCTGTCACTTCTGACAAGAAGCGGACAATACCTACCCTAAGGCTCATGGCGGATCAATGCCAAAAACACATCGGTTAAAGCAGCTCGGTCTTGACGAATCTCTTTTATCGGCAAAGGCCTCAGAATATCTAAAAGCTCATAAAGTGCATCCCCATGGAAATGTATCTGGGTATCTGTCACTGTACCGCCAAGGGCCGCAATTTTTCCCACGCGTTGATTATCAATGGTCTGGGCGCAGTCTATCCGGTACATACTGCCTGAGAACTGTTGAATTAGCGCCTGGGTAGATTGCTCTGCGATGATTTGCCCTTGACGAATAACAGCCACTCGGTCTGACAGCTCCTCAGCCACATCGAGCTGATGGGTAGTTAGTAAAATTGCGCAGCCTGCCGCTGCTACATTCCGCACCAAGGTTTTAACAGTTTCACTGGCTTCTACGTCTAGACCCAGCGTTGGCTCATCCAGCAGCAGTAGCGTTGGTTGATGCACCAAAGCCACGGCAATCGCTAGTTTTTGCTGCATGCCCCGCGATAGCTTCTGTACTGGGGTTTTACGTTTATCAATCAGCCCAAACTGTTCTAAGAGTTGTTCACCTCGCTGTCGCGCGATCCGTCGAGGGACCTGGCGCAGTCCACCAAAATATTCAATATTTTCTAACGGTGTTAATCGCCAATAGAGATTGCGGTTACCTTCTAAGACAGCGCCTACTCGTTTGAGGGCAGCTGACTGCCGATGGGGGTCCAAACCGTCAATGTTTACCTGCCCTGCGTCGGGTCGCACCAAGCCACCAATCATTTTGATAGTTGTCGTTTTTCCAGCTCCATTGGGACCTAGAAATGCTAACACTTCTCCCGCACATAGGCGTAACGAAACATCTCGCACGGCATCAAATCGCTGCTTGCCACGACCGTAGGACTTTTTCAGATTCTTAGCATCTAGGGTGATATCATCTTTAGACTCTGGCACATGCTTTAGCACGGGCAAAGGATGCGTCATTGAGGGTACTCCGTTAAAATTACAGCTCGGATGGCAATGCCAATAATAAAAGGCCCTGGCAAAATACCAGAGCCCTAGAGGAGCATATCGATCAATATGAACTTGACGCCATTAACTGATGTAACTCTCTTCCATATTCAGAATCACAGTTACACTCAGAACCATAGCTGTCTCCACAAAAATTCCTTGACGTTGATTGTTAGTGTGGCTTAGCACCACTCAAGTGACTAGGTCCAGCTAGAGTAATAAGGATCACCATCATAGGGCTGAATCCCAACGGCGGGATAGGCATCATCGTCGGGACCAAAAATGCGAGCCATTGCCCCAAAAAGATAGTCAAAGCTATCTTTTAACCAACGAGAAATATGCATAATTTCCTAGCCTCTATAACGTGGATTACCTGGAGTGGGACAGTTGATACCTCAATCTCTACAGGCGGTTACTAAAGCGTACTAAACTACCCGCAGCCTAAGACATCGCTAACCTTCACTCAAGAGCTTCAAGTGAGGTTTATTAAGCGATCAAACTATAAAAAGAGAATAGAGAAACTTATCTCTTTCTTCTTTGATCACCTCTAGCCTAGGCTCAAATAATGAAATTGAAATGACAATAGAGAAAACTCGAAAGTATTATTCACATTACTTAGCCATAATGATGACAAATGCCTGATAAAACCACGGGAATCCTTAACAGGTGGTCTGGCATTACTGATGAGACCTAGACAACCTTAATATTTCTCAATTTATAGATTGAGTTTTTTAGTGACTATGGCACTTTTGCACGCTATTGAGGTTTTATTATTCAATAATAAAGGTGTCCTACTTATTTAGCCTATGTCGCTTCTGCAGAGGAGGGTAGTGCCATGTTTCAGCGAATTGTAGTGGCCCTGGATCGGAGTCACAGTAGCCGCAGCGTTTTGGAAGAAGCCATTGCCCTGGGTAAGCCAGCGACTCGTTTTAATCTGGTGACAGTGATGCAGTCCATGGAGGTGGGCTATGCCGATCCAGGTTATCTCGGTATGGATGGCATCCACGGTGCTTGGACAACAGAACTGTACCAAAGCCGTATGACCAGCTGGCAACAACATCAGCAGGAGATTGAACATTGGCTGCGATCGCAAATCGACTATCTCCATCGTCAGCATTTTAAGGCTGACTATACATGCCCTGTTGGCCCCGCTGGCGTCACCCTTTGTGAGATTGCCGCCAATTGGCAGGCCGATTTGATTATCATGGGGCGACGCGGTCGCAGTGGCTTGAGCGAACTGTTGTTAGGAAGTGTCAGTAACTATGTCATGCACCATGCTCCCTGCTCTGTCCTGACGGTGCAAGGTATGGCGCAACCAGCGATGGCGGCTACCGCGAAATCTGTCTCAGGTATGCCTGTCTCGGGTATGTCTGTTCCCAAGCGGCTGAACTAACTTATTTCCCGGCCATCTGCTGGCGCATTCTGGCCTTAAACGCCTCTAGCTCTGCCTGACTAACCTGGGTTTGCTGCCAGGCAGGCCGTTCCATGAGTCGCTGTCGCCAGGCTTGTAGTGTCGGATACTCTGCCAAAGATAACTCCATTTCAGGGAACCAGGCGGCGATGGTGCCGCTCACAATATCTGCCAGGGTCAGCTGGTGTCCGCCAAAAAACTCATCCTCCCCCAGCTGCTGTGCCCAAAACTTAAAGACAACAGCGGCTTTTTCATGGGCTTGGGCCACCGCCTCTGGATCGTCCTTGCCAAACAGGGCCTTCATACTTAAAGGCAGGGTGGCGGGCAAGAATTCATTGAGGGTCACCATCTGCACCATGCGCACCCGAGCAATGGCGTCCGGCTGGGGGGGCATCAGGGCCGGTGTAGGGTACTTAGCCTCCAGATAGTCCAACATGGCAAAGGATTCAATCACCGTGTTGTCACCATCCACTAGCACGGGGATATGGTGAAACGGGTTGAGGGCCAAAAATTCTGGCGTAAACTGCTCCCCCGTGAGACTGATTTCCTTAAGTTCAAACGTCAGTCCCTTCTCAATCAGGGTGACCCAAACTCGGCGGGAGTTAATCGATAGCGGCGTATGGTAAAGCGTAATCATGGTGTCGGGGCAATAACAACGATGGCTTAAAGATGACTTAAAATTTGATGGCCATTAAGGAACGGTGAGTAGCGTTAACCCATGATAGCGAGCGGTAAAGTATATCTCTTGGGAGCGGGCCCGGGCAATATTGACTACCTTACTGTACGGGGGCAGCAAGTCTTGCAACAAGCCGACTGTCTCATTTATGACGCCCTAGTAGATCCGCGACTGTTAGCCCACTTATCCCCAACGTGTAACACCATTCATGTGGGTAAGCGGGGCGGTCAGCCCAGCACCCCCCAAAGCGACATCAATCAGCTATTGGTGAACCACTGTCACCGGGGTGAACAGGTGGTTCGTCTCAAAAGTGGTGACCCCTTTGTTTTTGGTCGGGCAGCGGGTGAAATCCAGGCGCTCAAAGCCGCTAGCTGTGACTTTGAGGTGATTCCAGGAGTATCATCAGCCCTGGCAGCTCCTTTATTAAATGCCATTCCTCTGACCGATCCGTCTCTGAGTCACGGGTTTGGTGTTTTTACCGCCCACAGTCTGGCCAATCTCGACTGGTCTAGCCTGGCCAAGTTAGAAACCCTGGTCTTGTTGATGGGGGGGCGTCACCTAGGAGAAATTTGTTATCAGCTTCAAGCCCACGACCGCCACGGAGACACCCCTGTTGCCGTTATCCAGTGGGCCAGTCAACCGCAGCAGCGACTTTGGCAGGGCACCCTGCTCAATATCGCCCAGGTGACCAAAGGAGAACAGCTATCTCCCTGCATTATTGTGATTGGCGAGGTGGTACGCTTGCGGGAGTTTTTGAGTCCTCCAGCTATGTCTGATACCGGTGTGTCTGATGGCGGCATATCATCACTGCCCCTTGCCCACAAAACTATTCTGGTCACTCGGGCGGCAGGTCAGTCCAGCTCGTTTAACCCCCTGCTGACGAGTCGAGGGGCCACGGTGATTGACATGCCTGCTTTAGAGATTCGGCCACCGTCAAGCTGGGCAGCGGTCGATCAGGCATTGGCAGACTTACAGCAGTTTGACTGGCTGATTTTAACCTCGGCTAATGCGGTTAATTGGTTTTTAGATCGACTCATTGATCAGGGATATGACCTGCGGCAGCTGGCTCACCTCAAGCTGGCCGTGGTGGGTAAAAAGACGGATAGAACTCTCATTGAGCGGGGTCTAAAGGCTGATTTTATGCCAGCTGACTATGTAGCCGATGCGCTGGTGGAGGAGTTTCCGGTGCCCTTAGCGGGATTAAAGCTATTGTTTCCACGAGTGGAGACGGGTGGGCGAGATGTTTTGGTGAAAGAATTTTCAGTCCAGGGAGCCACGGTGACTGAAGTGGCTGCTTATGAGTCTGGCTGTCCCGCCGCCATGACGGCGGTGGCAGTGGTGGCACTGCGGCAAGGGCGAGTGGATGCGATGACATTTGCCAGCTCTAAAACGGTGCGTCACTTTAAGCAGCTGATGATGGCGGAGTTTGGGGAAGCGTGGATGACGTTAATTCAGGGGGTTGCGATCGCATCCATCGGCCCCCAAACCACCCAAACCTGTCTAGACGAATTGGGACGAGTTGACGTCGAAGCCGCCACCTATACCCTCGACGGTCTCACCGAGGCCCTAGTCCGGTGGGCCAGCCATGAGTCCTGAGCCGTCTAACACCAACAACCAACGCATTATTGGCCTCACCGGAGGGATTGCCACAGGGAAAACCACCGTCTCAGACTACCTAGCCACCACCTACCAGTTACCCATCCTCGACGCCGATATCTATGCCCGCGACGCCGTTGCCGTAGGCTCCCCTATCCTAAAAACTTTAGCTCAGCGCTACGGGAGTACCCTTTTGCAAACCGACGGCTCGCTCAACCGAGCCCAGTTGGGCGCGATTATTTTTAATCAACCTGACGAGAAGAAATGGGTCGAGCAGCAGATACATCCCTTTGTGCGTCAGCGATTTGACCAGGTGCGTAGGCAATACCCAACCACCCAAACCTTGGTTTACGCCATTCCCCTGCTGTTTGAAGCCCACCTGACCCACTTAGTTACCGAAATCTGGGTTGTCACCTGCAGTCCCCAACAGCAGCAGCAGCGTTTAATGGCCCGCAATCACCTCTCGCAAACCGAGGCCCAGACACGTATTCAGAATCAATGGCCTTTGCATAAAAAAGTTGTTCAGGCCGATTGCGTTCTGGATAACTCTACCGCCATAGCAGCGCTCCACCAACAGATTGATGCCGCCCTTCAATGCAATAAAACGTGAGTCAAATGTTCTGATCCCCAGCAGAAATAGTATTTCAAGCAGCCCAGGCGTAAATCAACCCTAAGAATTACAAACCAACGTCACAAACTTGTCGCATTTAGCAACTATTGTCTCAAACTTTGAAACTGTAACATTGGTCACATCAACCACCTCGGTGATACTAGACCGTGCTCTCCCTGACGCTCTAAAAGCGGAAACATGCCATGACTGACTTTACTGATTTTCTCAAGCACAAACAGGCCTACATCGCCATTGGCGAATTCAAACCCGGTCGCTTTTCTGAAGCCCGCCAGCTCTATGAACAGGCGGTTGCCACCTATGACGACGGTTTTCAGGGAGCCTATCTTTTTCAAGAACCCGGCACCGATCGGGGAATCGCTGTGATTCTTTGGGACAATGTCGATACGATGGAGGCCCACCAAAGCCCTGCCTATGAAAGCATTGTTAGGGAACTATCGGGACTTTTTGCAACTCCACCGGAGGTAAAATTCTACGAAGTTTGTAGCGAAATTGGTCTCATGGGCCAGCTGGCCGCCGTTGCTGCTGCTTAAAATCCAAAAGGAGAGTGAGAAAATCTCTCCTTTTTCCCTTAAACCACAATCGCTGTTCTTACTCTTGGCTCCTGTTTTAGCGTTTCCAATTTTCGCATCACCTGGCTGAGATTAGTCACATCTCCAGAGCTGTGTAATAGCCGAGCGGCCGTCTCTAAATCGGTTACTGCCCGTCCCACATTGCCTTGTTTCTGATAAGCGGCGCCACGATAGCAGTAGGGCAGTGCCAG
>NZ_JADEXP010000323.1 GCF_015207065.1 Leptolyngbya cf. ectocarpi LEGE 11479
GTTTAATATAATGCCAGCTTTCTGCTGTGATAAAAAATGCTGAATTGCTTTGCGAGCACACAGGTAAGCGCCTCGCAAATTAATAGCAATCATCCGATCTACTTTATCGATGGCGATTTCGTGGGAGGGACCGGATATTTGCATCCCCGCGTTATTGATTAAGATATCGAGGCCACCAAACTTATCTACGGCAGTAGTGAACATCCGGTCCACGTCTTCTTCCTGGGAGACATCTGCCTGCACTACCAGGGAACTAACACCACAGCCCTCAATGGACCGACAGGCCTGGTCAATATCTTCTTTAGTGTCTATCGCCTCGTCTTGATCTGAATAATAGTTAATGGCGACGTTGGCCCCCTCTTGAGCAAAGCGAATGGCAATCGCCTGGCCAATGCCTGAGCTAGCCCCTGTGACCAATACACTTTTGCCCTTTAGTCCTTTCATAATTTGGCGAATTCACTCGATAACACCCACACCATATCGAAGAGAGAAGCCAATATAGATCTTACTAAAGGGGTAATTTTACAGAGAATTACCCACAGCTCTCTCTTTGTATAGAGGTTTTTTCCCTGGCAGGTGCTTACGGTGTAGAGGTGAGAAGTTAAGGACAAAGAAAATAATGGAAACCACCGATAGTTTACCTAAACAGCAGGCCGTTGACGGTCAGGGTGCGTTTGCCGGTAATGCTGGGTCTGAGGGAGATACCGTAGACACGTTAATGTCCCAGGCGGGTATGGATCCGGTCCCTGGTGAAGCGACAGGTATGAAAAGAATTTTAGACGAACGCGACGAAAACCGTTGGGAGTTGGATCCAGACTCTGTGCGTAGTAATCGACCTATGGGTTAGGTCGCACGGGCAAGATGTGCATCAAACGCAAGATGCCTTGCCCGCTACGGTCCAACTAGTTTAGACACAGACGTTCAGGAGATTCTTTTTATGTCAGGTATTATTGATGCCGTAAACGCTGTTCAGGAAGTTGCAGCTGAGGTCAGTCCCGTTCCAGCACGGTTCGAACATGTTATATCCGCAGTCGATCTGAAGGCTCGTCTTGATTGGGGTGAACCGGCTCTGACGATTGTTGACGTTCGCGATCGCGAAAACTTTAACAACGAGCGGATTATGGGAGCCATTTCACTTCCTGTTGAAGAACTCACAGCCCGCGCCGCTGAGATGTTTGAAGTGGATCGTGATATTTACGTCTATGGTGCCACAGACATGGCCACAAAAGGAGCCGCCACACAGCTTTACACAGCAGGCTTTGAGCGCACCGCCGCACTAAAGGGCGGGCTGGACGCATGGAAAGCCATCAACGGTGGAATCGAAGGGCGTAACACTTAGGGCAACGCCTAGGGTTCTCCGTAATTTTTCTGGCCCGCAGCCCTAACGTTTTAGGGCTGCGGGCCTTGTTTGTGAGTTTATGCTACTGGGTTTATGCTGGCCAAAAAGCCTTAACCCTTTCAGAATACATACTCACAGGAATATCATCCTTGGAGTGAATCATCACACCAAGGTGATTTTCCTTAACCCGATCGAAAAATCCTTGAACCTGATCTTCTGTACCGAGTGGAGTAGACCAGGAAGGCAAGATCAGTTCAGTATCAAAGCGATAGTGATTTGCCGCCTCAAACCCTAAAACATAGTCAACATAAAGGCCATACAGCATATATTCGGAAATATTCTTGTATCCACAAAGCACGCGAAACCAATCTTGTCCATTGACTTCTTCTATATGGCTTCGCATTTTTAAGATATTAGGCTTATACCAGGTAATCATATTGGAAACGTAGATGGCAGGCTGAATCACCTTGTCGTCTATTCCTAAGATTTTTTGTGAGGTTTCAACCCATTCATTTAAATCTTTCGTTTGCACATCTACTTTTAACAAGGCCAGACGATTGGCCTCCATCAGGTGAGACTTTATATCGAATGGCCGAATAAACGTGTTATCTGAATCACAAAATACTAAAACATCTTCATCAATGGCATCGCAAACAGAAATTTTGACCAACTGCTGTAGAATCCAGTTGCGAACTGGCAATGTGCGAAGGCTCATCCACCAACCTTTAAAGCCAGGTGCTCTAAAAATCCAAGCAGGCAACAAGTCCTCGACAACCAGTATGCGTATTTTTGACGAGGCCAGTTGGTCGAATAAGGGGACATCCCGGCGATCTACAACAATATAGTGCTTAGTATCGCCAGTCATACAACGCTCAACTGATTCAACCAGTAGCTTACAGCGTTCAAAGTCTGGCGCATAGCTGGGTGTAACAAGAGCGAACTTTAAATTGTCTTGAATCGTACTCATAAAAATGTTGGCTCTTTCGCGTAATTGAACTATTTAGAGATGAGTGCACAGCGCGCTGCTGCCCTGAAAGCAAAACTCTTCCAAGACTTTTTGAGAGATCCCACTGGGGAACTCTAATGGGGGTTTCTCGTTTCACATCACATCAGATGAAGATGCGATTACCCTAGAATTCCTATTTCCTTAGGTACGAGGTGTTTTCGAACCTGGCTTCTGTTGTATTTTCACGTATCCCAATAGGTCATATCAGCCATTGCCATACGCAGTTCCATTGAAAACCACTCTAATTTTTCAAGTGATATGGAGGCACACGTTTCGCTATTCCCTGATGTTTAATCTTGAAAACTTCCCACTGCACCTAGGCAGTGAGGCAGGATGAAAAAATGTAGTACGCACACAGTCTTTCTTCCAACAGTTTAAGAATATTCAGGAGTTATTTTTTATTAAATTTGATCTAAATTTGTGTTTTTTAAATTGGTCCTAAAAATGCCTAAAAACTTCTGCTACTACAAGCCAGGCATCCCATAGGATTGAGACGTGAATCCCATAATGCATAAGGTTAGGAGCTATGTCAGTGAAAGATAACATTCAGCAGGCATTTTAATCAGACTGGCTATCTTGCAGTTACAACATCAGTAAACCCATGGTTAATAAAAAAGCGCTGACCTAGTATTAATACCAGGTCAGCGCTTTTAATTCTTCAAAATGTAGTCTATGCTACGCGACTCTCCAAAATGTAATCTATACTACATTTTTGCGTCAGGCATGCTCTCTGTCTACAGTTATATGTGTCTGAAAAGTAGTCAGCTAGTCAAGCCCGTGCCTAGTTTCTATGCATTCTGCCAAAGTTCTAAAATTTCACCAGGCATAAACCTAGCGATTTCTTCACAGCGTTCCTTGGAAAGTTCATCTTTAGTTGCCGAAAATACAGCCTTTACAACTGTTTTGGGACCAGAGGTTTTGGGAATGCTTCCCTCTTGCTCGATTCGAAACAGAAATGTATCAGCACTAAAGTTGAGTGGCGGACGTAGCTCACTTAAAAAGCGTACCAAGGGATTGGTATCTTTCCAAAGTTGCGAGATATCTTCCGCTAAAGCTTCCTTATCTGTACTGGGAAGAATTTTACCCTCTAGATCTGCAGCTACATGATGTGCGGCGTCTGTTGTCATCAGGTCTCGCATGGTACGAAAAACCAATTCTGTCAGATCTCGGGCATCATAAACATCGTCTAGATTACCCCTGAGCATCACCTTTTTGAGAAAGGCCATATCTTTGGTCGCAATTTGTGTGCTCGGCCCCGTGCGTAATGATGCAGGGGGATTGTTTTCCATACGCTTGAGCAGTTGACGACCGCTGTTGGTAATCTGTACAGCCTTGAGTTCAATGGTATCTGGCAAGGGATTGGGACCTTTATCTCCATAGGCATCGCCAGAAAAATCGGCGTCCACATAGCCTTTCTGATTAAGATAATCAATATGGGCAGCAATATCAGTTCTGTCCGTATTACGGCCAACAAAGTCGGTCATCGCTACCTGCAGAGATTCAGGCTCAGATGTATTTTTCTCCTTGATTTTTTGCAGCAGAATATAGGCAACGTCTTCTTTTATCTGAATAGTCATTAAAAACCTCTAAACTTTATCTAATCCATGGCAAGAATGCCACGGCATGCGCAGATTTTGTGAGCTTGGCAGTAAGCGACTCTGAGCTTAAAGCCTGAACAAATCTGTCGTGTTAGTTAACTTCATTTTAAATTGTTTTTTGTGTAGCCAAATCGTCCTTAAGCAATAAGCATGAGTGAAAGATATCCTACTTTAAGCGTATTTTTTCAGAACCTAGGAACAGCCATTCATCGCTGATCGCCCAAACTGGATGCAGCCTCTTTACATATCTTTACATAGAAAACTAAATATAGCGCTATTAACGCATCGTGTTACCGCTATGCTGTTTACGAAGGTTTTTGCTAACCTTTGATTGGTCAGTAGAGCGTTGTACTTTAAGCAACTACAGCACTCTGCTCCTTTAGCTAATCCCTGAGCCAGCTGAGTCAAACCTGCCATCGTTTGATAGCAAGCCTCGTAGCGTTTTCAACACTAAGCTTGCTATCTCTATGGGTTCAACGGATTCAAAAAATTCGCCTACCGTTTTAATTGTTGATGATCACGACGATAACCTGCTGCTGCTGAATTACATCTTCGAGGATTTGGGCTATGCCACTATTCAGGGCAGTTCTGGTAAGGATGCGATCAATTTAACTGCAAAGCACCGACCCGACTTAGTTTTACTAGACATCCTGCTCCCTGACATGAATGGCATGACGGTTATTCGTCATTTGCGGAGAATACCAGGCATGCAAAACACTGCCATCATTGCGGTTACGGCGCTAGCAGGCAAACTAGATCGCTCTAAGATTATTGCAGCTGGTTTTACGGAATATCTGTCAAAGCCTTACATGATTGATGAACTTGCAGCTGTTGTCCATCGATACCTGTTACCAACGTAAATTAGTCTACAATCAGCAGCCCTGATTGGGTCAGCACTAGAACGATACGTTG
This sequence comes from Leptolyngbya cf. ectocarpi LEGE 11479, assembly GCF_015207065.1. Classification (GTDB taxonomy): domain Bacteria; phylum Cyanobacteriota; class Cyanobacteriia; order Phormidesmidales; family Phormidesmidaceae; genus Leptothoe; species Leptothoe ectocarpi. Next base: position 4,856 of record NZ_JADEXP010000323.1, read on the forward strand.
CCTCAGTCGTGCAAGAAAAACATTCCCATCCAGCTTTTGCCGGTCTGACGATTGGTTAGTACTTCGTCTACTGAGCGATTTACTCTTTGCTCAATAAGTCTCTGAACTCGTTTTGCTATGGCACGATGGAGCCCCTGCCGATAGCTATCCACCAGCTCTGATGGGCAATACCGCACTAAAAAAGCTTCTAGAGGCGTATTAATGTCTTCTATTAACACGGCCAAATCGGTTTCACCGATAAACGAACAGGTAACATCCACAGGGTACTGACCAATGGACTGATAGATCAGTGCCTCGAGTTCGCTCTCTAGCAGTTCCTTCTGTGCGATCGCTTGATTTCCATTTGTCGTGTTCATAGACGTTTACTAAAGGAGGCTGAATGGCAAAAAAAGAGGCGGTTAAAAAATTGATTATAGATAAGCGACGCACAGGACATCTGTACGAATGCCACTGCCATTGGAGCAATCTCCAAGGCTCAACGGTTATGAGCAGAAGTCAGCCTAAAGCCTTTAAGTTCGTTAGGGTTAGGAGTCAGCTCCTGTCATTATATGCATTAATGATAAAGGCTCCAGCTTCCTATGTAATCGATCCCTAGGTAGATATTTTGTGTTCGTAAAAAGATTTTGCTGCGGCTAGCCGCCGACCTTGCACACCTAGTTTGACTTTACTTTTGGAATTGCCTCAGGGTTACGGACAGTTGGTGTCTCAGCCAGAATGACAATGATGCCCGTTCGTCCGGTGTTTAGGGTAGCATCGCTCATCAGGTCTAGGACTTCAACCTGCATAACCTCCTCAATCAGCTGCTTGATTTGAGGACGCATGGCCTGGTCAAGATCGGAGCGAACCCTCTCCGCTAAGTCTTGCTGCCCCTCGTCAGCCAGCAGCTGCTCGGGCTGAGTGACGGAGCCTTCTAATATAATTGCAACCTTTGATTCGAATACCTGGCAGGTGGCCTTGCTAGGACGCTGCCCCAGCTGTTCGCGATATAGGGCCTGCAAACGCTGAGACAGCTCCCGTTCGAGCTGGCCTACTGTTCGTTGTTCAATAGGTTTCATACTGTTTCCTAACTACGATAGATCAAACACAGCAAGCCGAGTTTCTAAGTTGCTGTATCTGATGAACGCGCTCCCACAAAATCTGGATTACATAAGTGTAAACGGTCTTCTGTTTGAAACGCTTAAACAAGTCTTAACATTTCACAATATACCTCTGTACAGAGGCCAGACAACATACACCTTAGATAGATATTTACGCATTATCTTTTCTACACTCGGTTTGATTTGAATAGCTAGCATCAGGCAAATCTATCAGAGGACTGATGTAGTGGCTGGCTCGGCAAGCTTTATTGATAGGGTCCATTCACTAACTGCTTGAGGTTATGCCTACTAAATTGTTTCAAATCCTTAGACAAACTGCTAAAGCGCTATGTCTGAGCTTGCTTGCTGCTGTTTTATTAAATGTAGTGGCTGTACCAGGTGCGATCGCACTTGGTACAGACTCCACCGACATTGCCATGTCCCGTGCTGCCGATGAAGTGGACCGAGTCGTCGGAGAAGGCACCAGCAATCAAATCGAAGGTAAAGTTCAGCGTGACATTGGCAATGTTAAACAGAGCGTCGGCAAGGTAACTGGTCAGATTGAAGGTGCCACCGACCAGGTCAAGGGCAAAGTAAAAAGCGATATCGGTCGCACCCAAGCGGCAGCCGACGACGCTGGCGATGCCGCTGAAGATGCCACAGAAGGCTTTATCGATTCTGTTAAAGATCTCTTTGACTAACCCTCACAGGTTACCAACTAACGGCTGGCCTGCTGAATTTATACAAAAGGCGTCTGATGGAAAACCATCAGACGCCTTTTGTGTCCATAGTCCACTCACATGTTACAGAGTATTTCTGCAAGAGACTTAGCCAGTGCCTCATTTCTAGACAGAATAGAAATGAGACCTTGTTCAAACGTTGATTTCCATACGGGACTATCGGGGGTGCGGGCCACCTTTTGCACAGCCGTTACTGTTTCATAGTCTCGGGAAATATCGGGCCACAGCTCCTGCCAAAGAACCTGTCCAGCCTCTAGCTGCTTGTGAGAAACCTCAGGGAGAGTCGCTAACGTGGGATCGTGAAGTAATGGGTTAGTATCTGACACAAAAATGTGGGGCAAACACGGTACCAAGACTTGAATCGTGAGCTGGGCCAGGGTGGGCACGGAAGGCGTCATTGAATCGGGCATGATAGTTTTTTGTTGCCTATATACAACAAAGGCCCCAGTGAGATGGGTCGAGCAACAGTTGCTAGGGCCAATCTCAGCGGGGTCCATAGGAGCAACAAGCCTATGAGCTTTGCTGATTGACCCGTCACTCCTACATAAGATAAGACAGATTAATCTTTGGAATTATCTAGCAAAAGAAGGATATTTTTAATAAATGGTGCTAAATGGCTACTGTTTATCATTGTTTTTTACAAAAATATCTCTCTAAGGATAGATGTTTTGACTGATTTCTAGGG
>NZ_JADEXP010000324.1 GCF_015207065.1 Leptolyngbya cf. ectocarpi LEGE 11479
ACATATATTTATCATTTTAGAATTTTGAAAAACCGATTTCTGCTGCTACATATAATCGATCCACACATTGATTACATGATAAATCAAATGTTCTTTAATCGTTCATTTGCAAAAGAGACATTAATGTTTGCAGCCAATTCTCAAATATCGATATTATAAAAAATAATTTAGACTCAGAACCTAAAAATGCCTTAACACTTAAGTACGAATGAACCAAAAAGACCCATCGAAAAAAATATGATTCGAATGAGTTATTGGCTTTAACCTATAGTTTTATTGCTATTAAAATAGAAAAAACGAATCAGCACTGGTTTAATATCATAGGATTTCTTAAAGGACGTCGGGCATAATTCAGTGTTGTGATAGAGATGTTTTAAAGAGCCTATAAGGAGCGAAAAAGACACTATATCAGAAGCTTATAAAATAATCCTTTTTATTTTTCTGAGGATTTATTTTATTAAAAGCTCTGCTAGTTAAGAATTTTAATCACTTTTTTCTTTACTATTCAGACTAAGTCGCCCTTAGGGATATGATTGACTATATATTTATAAAAAGCTATGTATATTATTATCTAGCACCATAGCTCATGCAGAAGTATTTGATTTTTATATCTCATCCTAATTAGTCCTGAAAACCTTGTCGAGAAGTAGGAGTTTGCATGTTTAAAGGTATTCTAGCTAACGGTTCTGAACTTGATAAAATCATCCCACCAGAAATTGCTGAGGATGCTTTTTATACGCATCTGGTTCAGCTTTGTCAAGAATCGTCAGTAAAGACTATTTTGGAAATTGGCTCTTCAGCAGGGCAAGGGAGCACCAAAGCATTTGTTTCAGGAATTCAATCTTCAATGGATTTCGAATACAAAAAGCTTTTTTGTATTGAAGTCTCCAGAGTAAGATTTGAAGCACTCAAGCAGTTTTATAAGGACGCATCGTTTGTCAAGTGCTACAACTGCTCGTCTGTACCAATACACAACTTTCCAACACGTAGTGATTTAGCTTGTTTTTATAACTCATATGAAACGGGTTTAAATGCCTATTCGCTTGATGAAGTTTTCCGTTGGCTCGAACAAGACATTACATACGTTGAGGAACAGGCAGTTCCAAATGAAGGAATACGCAGTATAAAAATAGAGAATAACATCAGCTTTTTCGATCTTGTTCTAATAGATGGCTCGGAGTTTACAGGCGAAGCAGAATTAGACGAAGTATATGGTGCTAAATATATATGCCTAGATGACATCAATACATTCAAAAACTATGAAAACCACAACCGTTTATGTGAAGATGAAAATTACGACTTAGTTGTCGAAGAGAGAAAAGTTAGGAACGGCTTTTCTATCTTTCAAAGAATCGGTAACAAGCCAATTATAAATAATGATATACCGGTACATTTCTTGACCATCGTATTAAATGGTCAACCCTTTATTCCCTATCATCTTAACTATGTATTTAAGAACTTGAAATTTAAGTGGCACTGGCACATAGTTGAAGGCGTCGCGGATCTAGCTCATGACACTGCTTGGAGTTTAGCCAATGGTGGGGTTATAGATAAAACCTTCCATGAGAACGGCTTGAGTTCCGACGGCACCACTGAGTATTTAAACAAAATAGCTGAGGAGTTTCCAGATAATATCAGCATATACCGTAAGGAAGGCGGTCAATTCTGGGATGGTAAACTGGAAATGGTGAATGCACCTCTAGAAAACATTAATGAGGAATGTTTACTGTGGCAAATCGATGTTGATGAGCTTTGGACATCACAGCAAATTACACGAGGACGAGAAATTTTCATCGAATATCCTCATAAAACAGCGGCATTTTACTGGTGTCACTATTTTGTAGGACCAAATTTAATAGTAAGCAGTAGAAACTGTTACTCTCAAAATCCAGTTCAAGAGTGGCTAAGAACTTGGCGCTATCAACCTGGTATGAGGTGGTCTGCTCATGAGCCGCCAATACTTGTCCAGGAAATAGAACCAGGCTTGGAGAAAGATGTTTCCAAAGCCTTTGCCTTTTCTCATCAGCGAACAGAACGTGAAGGTCTTGTATTTCAACATTTTGCATACGTTCTACAGAGCCAATTAGTCTTCAAGGAAAAATACTACGGTTATCAGCGCGCAAGCTCAAACTGGGAGAGGCTATTAAAGCAAACTAGGTTTCCAACTTTTTTGAGAGATTATTTCGACTGGGTTAATGATGACACTACTGTTGAAAAGGCTGATTCGTTGGGTATATCACCTATATTTAGGGCTGACTCTCCGTCAAAAGGTCCTGGCATCTTTACTGATTTTGCTGAGCCCATGGTTGACCTTGGAACTGTCAGGCTGCCTGCAAAGTCGAAAAAACCTACAGTGCTGATTGATGGTGTTTTCTTCCAGCTTCTAGGGTCAGGGATCGGTCGTGTGTGGAGAACGCTTTTAGAAGAGTGGAGTAATCACGAGTTCGGTCAACACATTACTGTGCTCGACAGGAATAACTCCGCACCTAAAATTCCAGGAATTCGCTATCGTAGTATTCCCCCATACGAGCCGTCTGCATGTGGTCGCGATAGCCTACTGCTACAGACTATTTGTGATGAAGAGAACGCAGATATTTTTATATCCACTTATTACAGTATGCCTGTAACTACATCCACTATCATGCTGCTCTACGACATGATACCTGAGATTCTGCAAGCAGACCTTGGAGATTGGCAGGAGAAAGTTTGCACGCTTATGCATGCATCTCAGTATGTAGCAATTTCTGAGAATACGGCACGTGATTTTAGAGCTGTATATCCTTTACTCTCTGATAGGAAAGTAACTGTTGCTTATTGTGGTGTTTCAAGCGTATTCAGACCGATGGAAAAAGCTGCGATCGCTGATTTTCGCTCGAAATACGAAATTAATAAACCATATTTCTGTACTGTTGGCGAACGAAGTGGATTCAATGGCTATAAGAACGTTACTTTGTTTTTTGAAGCGCTCAACCAACTTCAAAACAAGTCGGACTATATGGTTGTATGCATCGGTGGAAGAGATACTCTTGAAGCTGAACTTAGCCAAACGCTTGATGCAGTGGAAATAGTCTTGTTAAAGCTAAGTGATGAGGAATTGGCATTAGCTTATTCGGGGGCTGAAGCGCTTGTATATCCCTCAAAATATGAGGGGTTTGGTATGCCTATAGCTGAGGCTATGGCGTGTGGCTGTCCGGTCATAACTAGTAGAAATTCTTCAATTCCTGAGGTTGCAGGCGATGCTGCTCTCTATCTGAAGCAATTAGATATTCCCGACATGGTTTCTGCTTTAGAACAAGTTCAGATTCCAGACTTTAGAAACGATTTAGTGACTAAAGGCATATCTCAGGCTTCAAAGTTTTCCTGGGCGAAGATGGCCAATATAGTTTCTTCGGTAATCTTGAATGCGGTTCAAAACGATAGCTCTTTACATCCTCAAGTAGGTTGGTTATGGAATGAGTTACGCCATAACCAAAAAGAGCTTGAGAAGAGCGGCGGGGTAGCCGCATTTTTATATCCTCCCCCAAAAACTCTTGAGCAAAGTAAATTGGAAATTGAACAGCGCCTCAGCGAGGTATTGCAAGAGATTTCCCTTATTGAGCAAGGAAGTTTTTGGAAGCTGAGACAAATGTTGATTTCTACTAAGGAAAAGTTCTTAGGTGGCCACTCACAGCCGGATTTCTCAATATCGTACTCGGAAGACTTAGAACTACAACTGGCAAAAGCCCAACAAAAATTAAGTTGGATGAAAACAAGCAAATTTGTTAGAGCCAGGTTAGATTAAGGTCTTGCTAGTTGAAATATAGCTTGTTAGTGATCCTGCATTAGTTTCTGTGGACATGCCCGAAGCAGCTTGTTGAGTTTAGCCTTTGTTTTTGTAGAGCTAAGCTGAAGTTTGCCAGGAAAATTCAACGGATTTCAAGAGTCTCATCCTACGGTAAAATTTGAAGAAAGACAGAATCTACAGTGAAAGCGAGTTGATGGTAGCCTTACATGAAACTCTCCCATGATGAACGTCATAAGCAATACAGATGTATTGAAAAATGCTTGTGATTGCTAGAACTGCCAACGAATATTGAACTGCTGAGATCGCTTAATTTGGTGTGTTTTAAGCTCAAGCCCACTCATACCTTACACATATCGATGAACTTTTCTGTTTAGCTACAAGTGTGATATTAATAAACTATACTTTTGAGAAGTTGCCCTAGGTCAGAGTAGGCTTTAGGAGTTAGAGTAACGCAAAATGCTCTGATATTCCTTCTTTTTTCAAGTCGACAATTTTTTATTCATCTTTAAGAGTAAATCCGTGAGCTTTCAAGAATTTATTCTGTTATTTGTTGCTGTTCTTGCCAGTAGTGCAGGGCAGTTTTTTCTAAAGGCTGGAGCTTTGAAGCTTGGGAAGGTTACGGCTGCTAATGCTGTTAGCCATATTCTAGGAATTGCGACAAACTTCGAACTGGTGACGGGGTTAGTTTGTTACGGACTGGGAGCGATAATCTACATCCTGGTGCTGACTCGTGTCAAACTCAGTGTTGCGGCTCCTTCTGCTTCGATGATTTACATCCTTTCAGTCTTAATTGGTTATTTTGCGTTTCAAGAATCTCTCTCTGTTAACAGGCTCATTGGCATTGGCCTCATTGTTTGTGGAGTCGTTTTAGTCGCATGGCAGCAATGAACCTGCAGGTCTGCTGTATCTATGACAAGAGCTTGAGGGACCAGGCGAAGCTCTTGTCATAGATACAGCTACAAATCATGTACAATTTGAAGTAGTTGTTTGTGTGCTAGCCCAAGCGGAGTGAAGTGTAATGCAGGTTTCGCAAGTTTACGACTCTCTGAGAGGCATCAGACGAATTTCATATTTGGAGAAATGGAGAAAGCGTAATCTCTATTACTATCAAGACATCGAGAAATTCCATGAGTTTCTGCTTCAGGAACGGTCTGATGTATTAGAAATCGGTTCTGGCTCAGGAAATTTACTCGCTTCTGTTCATCCTCGGTATGGCCTGGGTATTGATATTAACCCTACTGCGGTAGAAAGTGCACAGCTAAAGTTTGATGGGCTAAATTTTCAAACTGGCAATATTGAAGAATATCAATCCAATCAAGTATTCGACTATGTTGTTCTTGCAAATACGATAAGTTACATCGAAAATATCCAAAAAGCATTTCAGAACATCAATCAGGCTTGTAATGCTTCGACTCGTTTGGTATTGACCTTTCATAATCCGGCTTGGGAACCCCTATTGAAATTTGCGACTGCTATTGGTCAGCGGATGCCTCTACCTCCCCTCAATTGGCTGAGTCGTAGGGATGTGGAAAATTTGCTCAATCTATCTGGTTTTGAGGTGGTCTCCCATACGAAACGGTTACTTTTTCCCAAGCGTATTCCTATTCTTTCATGGCTGTTTAATAAGTTTCTGGCCCCATTGCCGGGTTTTAACCGTCTCTGCCTGACGGAATATGTAGTGGCGCGCTTACAGCCCGAGATGTTGTTGACTCGTCGTCAGATCCAGGAAAAGACTTGTTCAGTAATAATACCTGCTCGGAATGAAGCAGGAAACATCGAAAGCTGCATCACCCGGCTACCCCGCATGGGAAGGCACACGGAAGTAATTTTTATTGAAGGTCATTCATCAGATAACACCTGGGAAGAAATTCAGCGAGTGCAAGCTAAGTATGGCGACCAGTGGGATATCAAGGTTTTCCAACAGACGGGTAAAGGCAAAGGGAATGCGGTGCGCCTGGGATTTGAGCAGGCCAGCGGAGACATATTGATGATTCTAGATTCTGACCTGACGGTGCGTCCTGAAGAACTGCCCTATTTCTTTGAGGCAGTGGCTTCTGGAAAATGTGAAATGGCCAATGGGTGCCGATTAATCTACCCAGTTAGCAAAGAATCAATGCCTTCGTTGAATCGGATGGCAAATCGCTTTTTTGCTTGGTTGCTCTCTTATCTTTTGAATACCAAGATCAAGGACTCTCTTTGTGGGACTAAGGTGATTTCAAGGGAGAATTACAAGAAAATCGTGGAGAATCGAACTTATTTTGGAGACTTTGATCCATTTGGAGATTTTGAGTTGTTGTTTGGGGCTTCCAAGCTAGGACTGAAGATTATTGATATCCCTGTGCGATACGTACCCAGGAGCTATGGAAGCTCAAATATCCAACATGTCAAAGAAGGACTGATTTTACTTAAGATGTGCATGTATGCTGCCCGCAAAATGAAGTTTATTTAGACTTTAGGCATATCAAGGGCTTGATCTTGTAATTGTGAGCGCTGTTAGGAGGGGCTCGAAGAATGCCAAGTGCGTTGGGTTGGCTAAAGTTACCAGAAATATCGCAGATGCAAGATCTGGATAATCCAAGCAATATCCACATATTGCGGAGAATTATTCAGCGTAAACCTTTTTTAAAAAAAACCTACATTAGGTTTTACCAGGATCTATTGAGCCGTGTGCAAGATGCACCATCAGATGGATTATTGGTGGAGTTGGGTAGCGGTCCAGGATTTTTGAAATCAATGGCATCCGATGTAGTAACTTCAGATGTGCTGCCTTACGAGGGTATCGATCGAGTCTTCTCAGCTCTGGATATGCCATTCTCTGATTGTAGCGTGAGTGCATTTATGATGATTGATGTATTGCATCACATCAAAGATTCACGGCAGTTCTTTCGGGAAATGCAGCGGTGTCTGAAACCTGGTGGTAAGGTAGTGATGATTGAACCTGCAAATACACCTTGGTCAAGTTTTATCTATCGCAACTTTCACCATGAGCCCTTCAATATAAAAGGAGGATGGGGTTTCGAAGACGGAGGGCCTTTATCGGGGGCAAATATGGCAATTCCCTGGATTGTTTTTTGTCGTGATCACCATGTGTTTGCCAAAGAATTTCCTGATTTTCGAATTTGCTCTGTTAAATATCACACTCCGATAACGTACTTAATTAGTGGAGGTGTATCTATGAGACAGATTCTACCTTCATACACGTACCCTATGATTCAATTTATTGAGTGGTCACTCTCTCCCGTGATTCACCTTGTTGGGATGTTTATGACAATCGAATTAGAGAACATTATTTGACAGCGCATTTTGGGCTCTAATTTTGATATCGCTAGAATGTCTTGATTCACCATGAAAAAAGTAGTCAGAATTCTAATCTTACTGGCTCTCCCTGTGGCATATATCTTGTCATCTTGTCTTACAAGAGATAGTTATGGGCCATATTGGCTAGGTCGGAACTTAGACCCTGAGTACGCTTATTTATTGAACTTCCTCAATCTGGTGAATTGGGAATCACCTGCACATACTGAC
>NZ_JADEXP010000325.1 GCF_015207065.1 Leptolyngbya cf. ectocarpi LEGE 11479
GTCATCAGAAAGAAGTTGCGCTCTAGATGCTTTTGACTCAGGGTATCGACACGGGCGATAAATTTTTCACCAATCAGTCTCTTGACAAAGCTGCGACCAAACTGACGCGATAGAAAAAAGCTGAGGCTGCAGGAGCAGATGTCGGCCAGGCAAATGACGGCCAGTCCCTGGGAGAAACCTAGGAGTCCTCCGGCTAATACAGAGTAGGCAGTTCCTGGCAAGGCGGGAATAACAACGCTGGTAAATCGTAGAAAAAATAGAGCTAGCGGTGCCCAAACGCCCAGGGTTTCAACATTGGCCCGTAGCTGGCTAATGCCGTAGCGTTGAATCACCCAGATGAGCAGGATGGTTGCGATCGCAATCCCCACCAGACGTAACCATTGACGTGTTTTCTGAGTCATGAACCAGTCTCGGTATTATCAATAGTTATAAGGGCATTAATAGAGGCATTTATTAGGGGCACTAATAGGGCCAAGGACTTTCATATTCGATGATTGGCTGAGCTGGTGATGGCACCTTGGCCGGTCGAGGTGTCGTTGTTACCTGGCTGCTGGCGGTGCTAGTGACATCTTGGAGTGCATCTTGAAAGATCGGTGAAATAGTTGTTTCCTGAGTCGAAGGCTGTCGGTTACGCTCTTTATTAATTTCGCGAATCCGGCGAGACAGCAGCCGAATAATATTGACAGCGATACCGGGCGTTTCATCAATGGCCTCATAAAGCTGCTGCTGGGTGAGGATCAGACAGTCACAGGCATTAATGGTGGTCACCGACGCCGAGCGCGGCTCAGAATCAAACAGGGACATTTCACCAAAGCAGGTGCCTTTTTCTAGGGTAGTGAGCTCTTGCGATCGCAAATGCACCCGCACCCGACCCGACACCATAATATAAAGCGAACGGCCCTCTTCCCCCTCTCTAAAAATTCGATGGTTAGCCGGAAACGACAGCTCATCCATGATCGACGCCAGCCGCACCAAAAAATCATCCCGCAGTTCTGTAAAGATCGGGACAGCACGCACAAACAATAAACGATCAACGCTGGTAAGCATAGTAAACCTGGCTTAGAGCAGTGTACTTTGACAAACTTAACCGCATCCTACATTACATCGCACCTATCCCCGCAACTGCCCGACAGACTACCGTTGGCTTTGACTACGCTCAGCCAACGGTAAACCGATGTTTTTGCATCATTTTTTGCACCTGGTCGGCCACCAGCGGATCAGGATCGTTTTCTAACAGCGGCAGCAGGGATTCCAAGGCTCGGGGCGAGGCCATATCTAAATAACTTAAAACCGCCTCACGGACAAAACTCACCGGGTGGCGTAGGGAGGCAATCACATGGTCAGTCCCAATGCGCCAGCGTTCGGCACGAGCCACATGGAAACAACAGGCTAAGGCCCAGTCCGATAGAAAATGTCTGATCTCCATCAGCTGACCTAAGCGGCCTTTGGGGGGCATGGGCTCATAGGCCACCAGCGTACTAAGGGCGGTCATGGTGGCGGCCTCGCTGGAGTGCTCAAACAGGGCAAGAATAGCTCGTTTGGCTGGAATATCAAGCGTGTTGTCTAAAATCTCTAAGCCCCGAGCGCGACTGCTGGCGGACCCTTCTAAACTCAGTTCTGCCGCTTGAATTGTGGAAGAGGGATAGAGAAATCGCATCAGTAACAACATTCGCTCCATGGCATCGGTCCGCATGTCCCGCACTGCCCGTCGCAGCCAGTCAAAGGTGTCACCCGGAGCTTTGTCCTCAGCACAATCCACCAGACCACTGCACAGCTGGCCAACAAACTGTAATTCCTGGTTCAGCAGAGTTTCCACCCCTTGGCGACCCAGCTGATCGAGGGCTAACTCAATGTCAGTCGATCGGCGTAATGTTGGATCATCCAAGAGTTTGACCAAAATTCGTAGAATCCAGCGACGCGATGTGCCCCAGGATGTCATCAGATTAGAGGCCAGTAGATTGAGAGCCCTGAGGGTACCGATGCGACCAATCACGTTCCAAGACTGGTGCCGCAACGTGTCAGATTGGTAGCGATCGCTAGCCACCCGCATCAACATGGGTAGCGCTTCATCGCCAAGGTTCACCAGAGCCTGCATCGCCGCCTCTCGCGTGGACTTATAGCGCAGACCCTGAAGCAGCGACGGATAGTGCTCTTCGAGACGGGTGGCCGCAATTGCTTCGATCATCGACCGCCGGACCCGCAGCGAGTCGTCCTGCAACAGATTGGGCACATGCAGCCGTAGCCCCTGCATATATTCGGCTTCTCCCAGGGCGCGACACCCCATGACCCGTTCCCGCTCCTCTCCATGGGTCAGCATCTGTTGCAAAATGTAGGTCGCTCTGGCCCGCTCGGCAGGACTTCCCCGCTTGAGCATCATCGAGGCAGCGGTCCCCCGCACCACCGGATCAACGCTGCTTTTTAGATAGGGTTTAAGCTTATTGATATCGGCATCTGTTTGGGTGAGCCAGACATAGCGTACGGCCAAGGCTAAAATCGGCGGTTCCTGGGACGGCGAAATCAGCGCGTCCACATAGCCCGTAAAGGTGGGATCTGGATAGACCAGCATGGTTTCTAAGCTTTGCTGCTGTAACCCTGGGGACAGCTCGCTTAACATGGGGGCTAGGACTTCGCTAATGCTGCGGGGTTCGATCTGGGTGAGTAGCTCAATCAAGGAGCGTTTGTCGGCTTCAGGACCAGGTTTGTCCAGGGCTTCGATAATGGCTTGTTTTAATACCCGCAAACTAGCGTCGGAAAAGCTCAGTAACCCCCGCTCAGCGGTCAGGACTAACAGATTTAGGTATTGCGATCGCAACAAGAAAATGCTTCCCAACCAAAGTAGCGATAGCCCTAAGGTAATCAGTAAAAATATTTTGTCCCCCCGCCAATTAAGATGATCGGCCAGTGTGAGGACCAGCAGAATCGCGATACCCACCAGACCAATGGCCACCGCCTCGGCCACCCCCACCAGCGATTGCACCCTGGCCCGTCGCTGGGCGGGCACCGGCTGAAATAGCACCGGACGGCTGCTGGCCACAATCGTGTAGCGCAGCCATTCATCAATAAATTTGAGTACAACCAAACCGACAAACAATCCTGCGGCCCCCGCCAAGGCAGGCAAACTGATCACCAGACATAGACAGCTAAAAATCGCGATCGCAGCGGGTAAAATTCCGGCCGTAATAAACAATCCCAAGCGCTCAATCAGACGGCTAGAGGTGAAAAGCTGGGTAACCAGTTCCGTCAGACCCAACACACCTGTAAAAATGCTCAGGAACCTGGCCATGTCGTCAACGCTAAAATTCTGTACCGTTAGCTGTTGGAGATATTGAAACTCCAACAGATACAGCAGCATCTGGGCAATGATAAAAAAGCTCAGCAACAGCAGTACATACCGCTGAATTAGCTTACGTAACCGTCTAGCGGAAAAATTTACATTGGAGACTTCAACCGTACGCCGTTTGGAATCGGGGAACGCATGTTCGTAAGTGTTACTGATATAAAACAAGATACCTGTGGCCACCAGCATGATGCCGATGACCAGGTAAATAACGCTTCTAACATCCAAAAAGATCAGCAAGATAAAAAGGGTAAAGCCGCTGAGGACATCGGCGACTAAATTACCGCTGCTGATCAGGGGAAATGTGCGTTTAATCTCACGAATATTAAAAAGCTGATTGGCCAACACCGACAGATTAAGTTCGTTTAAGTTGGTGATGGCTTCCATCCATAGTCGGATGGCAAAAATAGTCGGCGGTGCCCATACTTCTACCCCCAGACCAATGCGAAACAAAATAATCGGGAGGGTCATCATCAGGGCAATCAGCACAATCACCTGACGCAGAGGCAATAGCCGCTGGAGCCAGGAATAGATGCTGCCCAAACTCACCCCAACTAAGGCTGTAAATAGATAGATCAGCGGTAGCGTTTCTGCCCCATGTTCTGCCAAAAAAAGCGCTGCTGAACTTAGCTCCAGCCACATGATCCCCATGGACATGAGGGTATAGAAGGCAAACAGAAGCAGGGTGCGATGCCCATCTTCTGCACGCAGGTTAAGCACTGCAAAAATTTTCTGGAGCCGGGGGGATGGAGACGAGGAAAGCTCTGAGCGCATGGGCAAACGGGCCAATAAAGCTGATGACGATCATGCCAAAGACGCTACCGGATCATTCGATAATCATCAATAGCAAACCAACAGAATCAGCCAAAGATCGGTAATAACCGTTTAATGACCGTTGGGACTAGAGGCGGGCAGCTGGGGCAGATCTACGGGGGTGAGCCACTGGGGCAGTCGGCTGTGGGTGTGAGGCTGATCAAGAATTTGAGCCTCAATGGTGGACACATCTTGGTGGCTAAGGGCGAGATCTCCCTGGAGATGCCGCAACCATTTCTTGAGGGGCTGGTCTAAGGGATTTTCTAGGGCTAGGGCTGTTGTCAAAGCGTGACGGTAGCGATCGCAATTCTCTCGATGCTTGGCATAGGGCGCCATGACCTTAGCTTCAATGGCCTGACTTTGGCCCTGGGTAATTCCCAGCTGGTGCCGCAGAAATTCAAGAATGTCACGACACTCAGGGGGAATATACCCCCGATGGCGATGGGCATAGTCTTCGACACTACGGCGGTACTCACGCTCAGGAGAATATGTGGGCACCGGCAGCATCGGTCTGTGGGCATCATCACCATAGGTGGCAATGGGTAAGAGCTGGGTGTTAGCCATTGCCAGGGTCTGTTCTAGATAGGTCTGCAGGTCGCGGCTGGAGATGCCTCCATCGGCATCAACGTCAGCTAGACCGCTGGCCATGCCCTCAACTAGAGATTGGGTATAGAGCGATAGACCCCGATCCGTTATCGGCCAGGGATTAGTTGCACTGCCCATGGCCGTCAATAGGGTGCAGTTACAGTCTGCCAAACGTGCACCCTGGTGGACCGGAGGGGCTGCTTGTTCTATTGCTCGGTCGCCGATCTGGCCTACTTCCTGGACTGGGTTCCGCCTCTGGGACTGACTCTGCTCCGACTGAGGGGGCAGAGCGCCCCATAGACAGTCCAGAATCATCGCCCGCTGCAAATTATCTTTGGTGGAGGGCAAGACCTGACGAATATAGTCGCTAGAAACAGCCGTTGTGGTGATTGCCTCCAGCTGCGTATCGTGGGCGGGCAGATAAAAGGTGCCGGTGGTGTCCATCACGCCACAGCCCGTGTAATAGATCAAACAGACATCGCCCCGACGACAGCGATAGGTCATCACTACGATGGCATGACGCAGCTCTTTGAGAGTGGGATTGATTAGGGTAGTGATTTGATCCTGGCGCAGCTCTTCAAGCTCTAAAAACGTTTCTTTGAGGGCGGTAACATTTGCGATCGCAGGTGAACCCTCTCCATGTTCTGTTGCTAGCTCCCCGGCACTGACTCCAACTAACAATATATGTTTACTACCCATGTCTGTGTGATTCCAAGAGGAGTTGATGAATGGCGACCGTTGGCTATCTAACGGCTTCTAAACTGCTGCTTGTATAAAAGCTTCGTCAGCTGTCCTCAATTTCGGGAAGATTGCATTGCATCAAGACAACGATCACAAGCCAAAGTTCTGCCATAAAATAATGGGCTATCCCTTATTGTTGCTCCCATGAAACATACCCTTTCTGTTTTGGTCGAAGACGAAGCAGGCGTTCTCTCCCGGATTGCCGGACTGTTTGCCCGTCGTGGATTTAACATTGAGAGTCTGGCTGTCGGTCCTGCTGAACAGACAGGAATTTCCCGCATCACCATGGTGGTTCCGGGCGACGACGGTGTGATTGAGCAGTTGACCAAACAGCTCTACAAGCTGATTAATGTGCTCAAGGTCAATGACATTACGGTAAAACCCTGTGTCGAGCGCGAACTGATGCTGCTCAAGGTCAATGCCACCAACAGCACCCGCTCAGAAATTATTAACTTTGCTCAGATCTTTCGGGCACGCGTCGTGGATGTGTCAGACGAGTCGCTGACCATCGAAGTGGTGGGCGACCCCGGTAAGATGGTGGCCATCGTCCAGGTTCTAGAACGCTTTGGCATTCGGGAAATTGCCCGCACTGGTAAAATTGCCCTCACCCGTGAGTCTGGGGTGAATACGGAATATTTGAAGGCCCAGGCAACGGCGACTGCCATGATTGGCTAGCTTCGACTGCGCTCAGCTAGCAGGCTGAGTACCGCTAGCTTCGGCTACGCTCAGCTAGCAGGGTTTTGACCAAGATTTCAGCAATGCGTTTGCCAGCCCCCGGTGGCCCCATGCGGTGCTGGCCGTTTTTGTAGATCTCAGCCTGCTGTTTTGGATCATTCAAAATGGCCAGGAGGGCCTGCCCCACCTGCTCAGGTTGCTGGACTAGGGTAACTGAGGGACCCAGATGGCGGGCCTGAGCTTGGGCAAAGCTGGGGGTAAATTGAGGCCCGTGTCCCGGTAGGGTGAGCACCGGTTTACCTAAACCGACAAACTGCTCAGTGGCGGTACCTGCAGTTGCGATCGCTACATCCGCCCGATGTGCATAGTCCACAAACGCCCCTGGCTCAATTAGCAGTCGGTTTTTTTCCTGAAAATAGCCCTGACCATAGCCTGGCGCGACGGCCAGCCAGCCATGGGTCACCACACACCGGTTAAGCTCTGTCAGCTCCAATGTGGGAGCCGCCGCCGTCAAAAATGTCACCGGCTGATCGGCATGCCGAATAATATCAGCCGCCCCCTGCAACAATCGTTGCCAGTTTTCATAGGCTTCCGGCGCGCGAGACCCCGGCAATAGCAGAACCGTCAGACCCGACCGGGCATCCCCCCCATGAGCCGCCCTAGGCCCCGCCGCTGCAATCGAGAAGCCATCCATCATCGGATTGCCTGCATCATAGGCATCCACCGCCCAGTGCCGCAGTTGCCGAGTCGTGATCCCATCCCGAGGAAACACACAGACACTACGCCGCATCAGCCATCGTTCCCAGGGCATATAAACACAGCTGCGCTGAAAATCCAGCACATCGAACAGGGTGGAGCGCTCTAAACACTGCCCCTGCTCATCTCGAACGTAATATTCGGACTTGGCTGTCCCCACAAACCCGTAGGAACGGCGACTTAACCAGCCAAACAGCAACGGGACAATATCCCCCACTGCCAGAACCACATCGTCTGACCGCAGCCATTGGCCCATGGCTTGCAGCTGAGCCATGGTTAACTGCAATAACCCCCCTCGCAGATCTCGCGCCAGCTGCTGACTATCCATATAGATAAATCCACCAGAGGGCATTTGTTTTGTCGGCCCAATAATCTCAACGCCCAATTTTC
>NZ_JADEXP010000326.1 GCF_015207065.1 Leptolyngbya cf. ectocarpi LEGE 11479
GGATATGAAAAAATCACCCAATTTGGTTTTTATAACATTTGTACTATGTGGAATACTGATTGGCTGTAGTTTCGTCGATGGTGGTCGTTCATCTGAGGGCTGTAGCGGGGGCTATCCTGAACAAAGCAGGTCTGCCTATATTTTGCCTTATCCTGTAGGGCTTAGCTTTGTTGTTGGGCAAGGTAACTGTACTGATGGCTCCCATAGTCAAGACCAGAAGTATGCCTATGACTTTGACATGCCTATTGGTACAGAAATAATCGCATCAAGGGCGGGAGTCGTACTGGCTGTTGAAGAACGTTTTGCCGATGGTAACCGAACGTCAGGTCAAGAAAATTTTGTTCTTGTTCAGCATCGCGATGCTACAGTTGCAGGCTACTTTCACCTAACACAAAATGGTGTGTTGGTCGAAGTGGGTCGTGGTGTTTCTCAAGGAGAGATTATTGGTTCAAGTGGAGACACAGGAGACAGCACAGAACCCCATCTTCATTTTGAAGTGCTTGAATGCCAGGATTGTGACTCACTGCCAATCACTTTTCGTAATACCAGAGTGCATACGAATGGTCTGGTTGAGCAAGGGAGCTATGAGGCTCAGGTATTCTAAATCTCTTGCCTTATGTTGATTCTAAGTTTTATAGAAAAGGCGTGGGGCATGGGTGATTAGTCCGCAAAGTATCGCGAAAATATCATACTCCTAGGCCGTGTAGGCTTTGCTCAAACCTAGCTCTGCTAATCCTTTTCGATAGGCGATGGAGGTTTTATCTGCCGGAATGTGATATTCGGTGCGCAAATCCAGGGGTAAATCTTCTGGATACTGGGCTTCTACCACTTCTTGATCTTCAGAAAAAATCTGTCGATTAAATTCATAAACCGGTTCTAAGGGCTGGTCTTGGTCAAAATTACGGCACAGTGGGGAAAATAATCGAGTTTTGCGCGCCGATATGGGGGACGGTGCGTTCAAGATGCAAAGACGACCGCCTTCGGGAAAATGCACCCGTAAAATGGCCGCAAAGGGCAGAAAGACATCAAAGACGCGCAGCCATTGAAAATCTGCTGGGGCTCGATGTTGTAATTCCTTCGGAAAGTTACTGACATTACTCGTATATTCGGCGCGCAGCCCCTGGGCTGTCGGTGTGACTGTATAGGGGGGCACGACCGGGTTATCACGATCGGCAAAGGCTTCGTGGTGAACCCAGGCAAAGTGGGCCACGTCGAGAAAGCCTTCCATCTGACGACCGACGGCGGCGTTGATATCAATACTCTCAGGCAAAATCGGCTGATAGTTAGGGCTATCCCATTCCGGCAGGTGGGGTAAATTCGCATCGCTACCATCCCCGGTGAGCTTAGTCCACACCAGGCCAAAGGCTTCGCGTACCGGGTAGGTTTTGAGACACAGCCGTCGGGAAATGCTGGCCTGGGGATTGGCGGGGATCAGGGTGCAGGCGCCGCTGGCATCGTAGTGAAAGCCGTGATACTTGCAGATCAGCTGGTCGTTTTTAAGATGCCCCATGCTCATGGGCACACCGCGATGGAGACAGATATCGTTGGCGACGGAAACGCCTTGGCTGGTGCGCCAGAGGACCAAGCGCTGGTCGAGTAAGGTGGCTGCAACCGGGCTATCGGTGACTTGGTGACTAAAGGCAATGGGAAACCAGAAGGGTGCGATCGCATCCCAGTCCCCCTTCGAAAACGTACAGCCCCGTGGATAACGTTCCACCGATTGGTTTGCCCCAGTTGCCACCATAGCTACCTCAATCCGCTAAAATTCTATATATAAAGAATCCTTTGAAATACCATAGTGGCTGACTAGTAACGTCTTGAGTGTTACCGTTTTAACGGTTTTCCGACCATTCCATAGATTTATCTATACCGCCCCTAGCCTTTATTTAGAAGGCCTGTTCTAATCTGTAGACGGCAACCTGCACTACAATCCCTTTAGCCTTTCTATTACATTCATAAGGGAACTAAATCGTTACCCCCTGGTTACATTTCTTAAAATAAGTACATAATAGGTCTGACCACATACGTTTGGTTTCGGCTGTCGCGGATCGAAATCGCTTACTGATCAGGAATGACATCCTTCGTGCTAGGCAACTTACCATTTCCAGGGCAGAGCGGTGACCAAGTCGTTAGCAAAGCGGTGACCACTGCTATTGCCGCACTGTTTAAGCGTACGGGCAAGCTAGATGCAACCGTGCGAGCTGAACCCGTAGCTAAGCTGTTACAGGGTAGTGTGGACGGCTTTGACTTTATGGGCACCAGCATGCTCATGTACAACGGTCTCCGGATTCAGTCCATGGAGCTGTATCTACAGGCCATATCCCTTGATTTTGGCGCTATTTTTAAAGGGCAGATCAATCTACGTCAGCCCACCCAGGCATCTATGCGAGTGGTCCTGACTGAGGAAGACTTGACCAAATCGTTCAATACCGATTTTGTGGTCGATAAGCTAGAGCAGCTGGAAATCGACGGCAAAAAGCTTCACTTTCAAGACACTATATTTACCCTAGGTCAGGACAAAACCTGCCAGATAAAAACCAAGGTTAAGGCTGGCGATTGGGCTCCCACACTGGATGTCGAATTAACCGCTCGTTTAGAGGTCCAAGACCGGCGCAAAATCCAGTTTGTAGACGTTACCTACAGCGGTGATGACAACGCTACCGAACTCGGCAAAGCTATTGTTGACCACGTAAATTCTCTACTGGACTTAGATCAATTTGCTCTGCAAGGCACTCAACTACGAGTGGATCGCTTGCGCCTCCGAGATCAGGAGCTAGTGTTTTACGGCACCGCTAACATCAAGCAGTTTCCAAAAAGAAAGAAGTAGAAAAATTCTATACGGGTGCTTTTGACTACCCCCTATGGAGCCAATTTTGCTTTTTGCTCTTTGTAAAGCTCTTTGAAGAGGGCCTGTTGTTTCTTATGATCGACTATAGGCGCACTATAGCCAGTTCCTTCTAAATCTAGAGGGGAGAGTTTTCCAGTGATCAGTGTACCTGTGTCCACATGACGAATCTCGGGCACCCATTGGCGAATATATTCGGCATCAGCATCAAACTTTTTGGCCTGACTCGCCGGGTTGAAAATTCTTAAGGGTTTAGGATCCATACCGCTGGAGGCACTCCATTGCCAGCCACCGTTGTTGGCACTGAGATCGCCATCAATCAGTTTTTGCATAAAATACTTCTCACCCCAGCGCCAGTCGATAATTAAATCCTTAGTCAGGAAGCTAGCCACAATCATTCGACAGCGATTGTGCATCCATCCCGTTTCATTGAGCTGTCGCATGGCCGCATCGACGATGGGATATCCCGTGCGGCCCTCACACCAGGCGGCAAACTTTTCTTCATCGTTGTCCCAGGGAAAATCTTTCCAGGCGGCACGATAGGGACCATCAGCCAGCTCTGGAAAAAAGTACATCACATGCTGGTAAAACTCTCGCCAGGCCAGCTCCTGCATCCAGGTTTTGATATTATTGCGAGTCTCATCACTGCGGCAGCGACCATAGGCGGCATCGGCGGCAGTCCACACAGTACGAATACCGATAGCGCCAAACTTAAGGGCGGCGCTGAGCATAGAGGTACCGGCCACAGACGGAATATTTCGCTGCTCGTCGTATTCGGCAATCGCCCGATCTTCTCGACAAAACTCGGTCAGCAACTCTTGAGCAGCCGTTTCCCCAGGATTTACTAGCAGGGGGTGATCCCACTCAAAGCCTAACGCTTTGGTCGAGGGGAGTTCAATAACGCCAGCATCATCGGCCTGAGAATTTTCGGTAGGACTGAGTCCAGTCAGGTTAGCCAATGTATCAACGGGTTCCGCCTTGGTCTGCTGATACCAGTTTCGCCAGAACGGACCATAGACGCTGTAGGGGGTATCCGAACCTGTCAGGACATCCCCGGGAGCATGGAGTAACTGGTCCCATGTTTTAGTGCGCATTTCAATCCCTCTCTCTCGGAGGGCCTCTGCCACGGCAGTATCGCGCTGTCGAGAATAGGGTTCTACATCCCGGTTCCAATACACCGCAGTGGCACTCAACGCAGCCGCAATTTTGGGTATTGCCTGGATGGGGTTGCCCTTGAGAATTAATAGCTCGCTACCGGCCTGTTTGTAACGCTCTTGTAGCTCGGTCAGGCAGCCAATCATATAGGTTACCCGAGCGGGGGCCACATCCCCTGCCTCTAGAATAGCCGGGTCTAAGCAGAAAACCCCCAACACTTTAGGGCTACGTTCCCGAGCGGCGGCAAGGCCCAGATTATCGCTAATGCGTAGATCGCGGCGGTGCCAAAACAGGATGAGATCAGCCATAGAATTTTGAGTCGGGAGGAGTCGGGAAATCTAGTATATCCGTATTCTTGGGCGGTATTCTACACCTGCTGCGATTGGTCGCCCACGCGCTGGCTCAGTATTCTATAAAGGCGCACAGAAGGTATCTAAAAAGGAGTTAACGGTTTTGAGTACGTCTGGACCACCCATCGCTAAAAAACAGCCAAAATCCCTGGAGACCCATGGGGATGTTCGCGTTGATAATTATTATTGGCTGTGCGATCGCAACTCCCCCGACACTCTGGACTACCTCAACGCCGAAAATGACTACGCCGAAGCCCAGACCGCCCACACCAAAGATTTTAAAAAAGCGCTGTATGACGAAATGCTGGGCCGTATTCAGGAAACAGATCTGTCGGTGCCCACAAAAGACGGCGATTACTTTTACTACAGCCGCACTGAAGAAGGTAAAGCCTATCGTATTTTGTGCCGAAAACAGGGCAGTCTAGACGCTCCCGAAGAGATTTTGCTCGATGAGAACAAACTGGCAGAGGGGCATGAGTTTTTTGCCTTAGGAGACTATGAAATCAGTCTCAACCATCAGCTGCTGGCCTACGCCATTGACACTGATGGTTCAGAACGCTGCACCTTAATCTTTAAAGATCTCGCCACAGGCAAGCTGTTTCCAGAAGAGATTGAAGATATTAGCGAAGTGATCTGGGCCAACGACAACCGCACCACCTTTTACACCCGGTTAGATGAGGCCCACCGCCCTTACCAGGTGTGGAAACATCGTCTGGGAGACGACCCGGCTCAAGACCAGCTGATATATGAAGAGACTGACGAAGCCTTTTATGTCTCCTTAGGCGGCACTCGCAGCGACGCCTATTTACTGATTTCTATCAACAGCAAAGTCACCACAGAAATCCGTATTCTGGATGCCAACAATCCAGATGGACCGTTTGAGATTTTCTGTCCCCGCCAGTACGGTGTGGAATATTCTATCTCTCACCATCCGGGTAACGACAACGATCCTGACCGGTTTTATATTGTCACTAATGAAGACGCCATCAATTCTAAGCTGATGGTGACACCGGTTAAGTCTTTCGCCAAAGAGAACTGGCAGACCGTCATTCCCCATCGCACCGATGTGCAGCTAACGGGAGTGAGCGTATTTCTTGATCACTTAGTGATTTTCGAACGCCAAGGCGGACTGCCCACCATTCGTCTCCAAAAACTCTCCACGGGAGAGGAAACTGCCCTAGCGTTTCCAGAATCTACCTACTCGGTCTGGTCCGGGGCGATGCCAGAGTTTGACAACAAAACTCTGCGGTTTACCTACACGTCGTTGATTACCCCATCGTCGGTGTTTGACTATGACATGGATACCCACGAGCGCGAGCTAAAAAAAGAAACCCCGGTACTAGGGGGATACGATCGCACCCAGTATAAGAGCGAGTGGCTGATGGCTACCGCTGCCGATGGGACGCAAGTTCCCATTTCGCTGGTGTACAAAAAAGATATTCAGCCCGACGCCCAAAATCCGCTTTTGCTCTACGGCTATGGCTCCTATGGTGCCAGCATGTCCGCTTACTTTTCCTCTAGTCGACTATCGCTGTTAGATCGCGGTGTAGTATTTGCCATTGCCCATATTCGGGGCGGCGGCGAGATGGGGCGTCCCTGGTATGAAGATGGTAAGTTTCTCTATAAAAAGAATACGTTTACGGACTTTATTGCCTGTTCCGAGTATCTAATCGAGCACCAATGGACCTGCCCAGATCGGCTGGCCATTATGGGGGGGAGTGCTGGCGGACTGCTGATGGGGGCTGTATTGAATATGCGGCCTGAGCTGTTTAGAGTTGCGATCGCAGCCGTTCCCTTTGTCGATGTGGTCACCACTATCTTGGACCCTGGCCTGCCCCTATCGGTAATGGAATGGGACGAATGGGGCAACCCCAACGAAAAAGAGTACTACGACTACATGAAGTCCTACTCCCCCTACGACAACGTCACCACCCAGGCCTACCCCGACCTGTTAGTGACCGGCGGCCTCAACGACCCACGCGTCTCCTACTGGGAACCCGCCAAGTGGACCGCTAAGCTGCGGGACCTCAAAACCGACCAGAATCGCCTGCTGCTCAAAACCAACATGGACGCAGGCCACGGCGGCGCCTCCGGTCGCTACGGCTGGCTCGAAGAAACCGCCTTTGAATACGCCTTTATGCTCGACAGTCTGGGCTTAGCATCGACCGCTCCCTAGGCAATCATGGCTAGGGAATAAAGATTCAATAAGGCTCTATTTTTTGGCGTACAGGCGTTCCATGGAACGCCTCTGCGGCCACAAACTTTGGAGCCTGTAAAATCCCTACCCCTTATATCAACTATTAAGCAAAGCTTAAATCACACTTTAAGCTTTGCTAACTTAGCGTTAATGCACGCCAATAATATATAAACTGTAGCTAATTACACAGTTTTGATGTTTTCAGCAGAAAGTTTAGCCAAGGATCATCATTGCTAAGGTTTTCTGTCATGGCATCTACACATTTGGAGAAATCGACATGAAACTATCCTTTCTTGGCGCCAACTACGAAGCGCACTTCGAAGATGTTCAAGTCACTGACACTGAGAAGATCGGCACCTATCGCGGTGCCCCCCTAAAGCGCAAAGCCTTTAAGATTGCTGAGCACCCCCATCAGCGTGTACAGCTCACCTATCGCGGCGTGAAGTATAACCAAGATGTCTAAACAGCATTGTCCAACAAGGGCCTAATGAGCATGTCCTTGAGTTAGTTATCGATAAGTCCTCAGATTGTGAGTTCTTATCTCAATACTCCGGACAGAATTAGGAGACTAGAACCCCGTAGTCACAAAGACTTGGAAAGTTGGGATGTGATTTAATCAAAGTCTCGTCTAAGTCTAAGTTTCGAATAAACCTGTCAATCAGATGCTGATTGAGTTTGCGACGTTTGTAGGAGGCCATGGAAAAGA
>NZ_JADEXP010000327.1 GCF_015207065.1 Leptolyngbya cf. ectocarpi LEGE 11479
ATCTGAATATGCCACTTGGGCTTTATATTTAGGAAAGCTCCAGTCCTAGAATCAATTTAGTTTTCGTACCGGATTCTGTCTCGATTGCGCACGATAACTGCTAATGAGTAATGAGCACCTTGATCTTATTTCCTTAGTGAGAGTACGGCATGCTCTCTAGAGCAATCCCCAAATGCCGAAAACGAAATGTGGGTATGTGAGATGTACTCATCAACTGCTCAATAGCTTACTTTTCTATAGCAATCATAGGAATACAGCGCTGGTGTATCCTAAAGTAAATGTCTGCAGTCATCCGTTTGCCGTTAAGCAGAAAACGCGCTATATTTGCGTTCAAGTTACTGAAAATATAAGCGACACATACTGCGGATGTAGTTCAGTGGTAGAACGTCAGCTTCCCAAGCTGAATGTCGTGGGTTCGAGTCCCATCATCCGCTTTTTCAAGCATAGAGTTGAAAACCACCGATTTCAAAGGGTTTTAACGATGACTCAGCGTAATTGTCTTCTTTTATGCGAGTCTCCCTAGACCACCCAAGGTTACCAAACTGGTCCGTTCAAAGGCCAAGTGTTCGACAGCGGTTAGATGGTGGAAGCACTGTCACTAATATTGCCTGACCTGCATCCCACATTCTACGATGCAGAAAGTGTTGCCAATGCCAAGGTAAAAGGAGGTAGTCCATGGCTGATTCATGTTTATCCAGGGTGCTAGCCTCAGGCCGTTCTTATCTTGACCTCTGCCAGCAAATTCAACCTGGCGATGTGCTGGCATTTTCCGGCTGTGATGTCCCCTCCAGCGTAGTTAAAATGGCCACCCAGTCCTGCTATGTCCATGTGGCCATTGTCTTATCCGTTGACTGGACAGCCCACCATGAAGACCCCATCCTGATTGCTGAATCCCATATTGATATCAGCTTGCCCAGTGAAGGCAGTGGTAAAACCCAGCTTGGCGTGCAGTTTCAGCGATTATCCAACCGGATTATGGCGGCTCAGGGGCCGGTGTGGTGGGCACCGCTGCGAGTACCGTTGCTAAAGCATCAGCTAACTCAAATGCGCGCGTGGCTGCATCAGATTGAAGCCCAGGGCGTTCCCTATGATTTTCCCCAGGCGGTGGGTGCGGGGGTGGATATTTTAGATGATGCAGGGTTGAGTAATCAGCCCGACTTTGAAGCGCTGTTTTGCTCTGAACTGGTAACGCGGGCTTTGCAAATTGCCAATATTGTTGCTCCAGAGGTAAATCCTTCTGAGAAAACGCCCGCTGATGTAATGCAGTTTAGCTGTTTGAAAAAGCCCATCTTAATTTGCAATGCCCCAACCGGGTAAACCCAACCAACCGTTAGGGCAATCCACCCCCACGGAAACTTTGCAAAACGGCTACGCTATTGGAGCAAGGGGACACTAAACCACCTCATCTCTGCAATAAAAAATATTTTTTCAGGAGCTAACAATGCTGCAATCTTTTCTCGATTTGCTGCAGCAGATCGACACGTCTATGCTCAGCGAACTTAATGACCTCGATTGGACCAACATCGCTACCTATGGAGCCCTAGCCGCTACCTTCGTCGGTATTGTCTGGACTACATCCAAAAACTTTCTCAAACTGCTATGGCAGAAAACCGAAGGATTTATTGGGTTTGCCGTTAGTACCCTGGTGGTTGTTTCCCTGTGGTACACCCTACTGCGGGTCCATGTCAGTATCTCTTTCAATTTAGATAAAGAGGTGTTTGATAATCTTCTCTGGTTCTCTGCGATTTTATTTACTCCCTATTATCTAATTCACTACAGGCTGCTGAAAGGTTTTGTACTGACCATCGTGAGAAGCGTAGAGCTAGTACTGGATCTGCTGGTCTTCTCTTGGTTCTCTGAAAAAGCAGAGCAAAACAGACAAAAATGGCGGACTCGCATAAATCACGTCTATGCAACCTGGAAAAATAGTGTCGAAAACTTTTTCCAGAAAGATGTCGTAGCATCGGGTGATTTATAGTTCCGTTTTTAATACCGTTGCGGAATCAAGACCAGACTGTTAACGCCTTAATCAATCCGAGAGTTAAAGACCCCATAGGGAGATAAGGCAGGCGCTGGCCATTGGGCGTACCATCGGCTCAAATGGGGGATGACCTCAGCTGCTAAGGCTCGGTAGCGATCGCGATCGCAAGCCGCCTCTAACTGCTCGGCAATCGCCTCCCCCACAGTCTGCAGGTCAAATCCCGTGGGCATTCCCGACTGTAAAACGACCTTACCATTGACCAATACCGTATCCACATCGGCAGCTTTTGCCCGCATCAGCATGACATGGAGGGGATTGGCCTCGGGAGCTATCCAGGGCCAGGTCAACCGCTCAGTTTTGACCAACACCACATCGGCTCGATAGCCGGGCACTAGTTTTCCCAGCTGTTGCGCTTTGCCCATGAGCTTGGCGCTGCCTGCGGTTGCTGCTTGAAAGATATCTTGGTAGCTGGGTGCGGGGCTGTTGAGTTGGGGAGAACGCTGCAGACGGGCGGCCAGTCGCATTTCGGCAAACATATCTTCATCGTCGCCAATGGCGGTGCCATCCATGCCCAGCCCCACGGTGGCTCCCCCTCTAAGCATGGCCGTTAGGGGAGCCATGCCCGCCCGCAGCCGCAGATTAGAGCTGGGGTTATGGCTGACAGCAGCACCGGTTTCGGCCAAGATTTCAATGTCAGCTTCAGTCAACCAAACGCCATGGGCAATGGAGAATCGAGGGCTCAATACCTCCAGATCCTTAAGATGGGCGATAACAGATTTGCCGTAGAGGCGGGGTCCCATTAATTTTTCATAGAAGGATTCTAGGGCATGGGTCTGGACATGGGTGTTTAACCGTTCAGCGGCATCCACCATTTGAACCAGGAACCGATCGCCCACCCACTGGGGGCCAGGGGGGCCAAACCAGACGTCAATGTGGGGATGGCTTTGATACTGTTTGACCAAGTCACCGATCAGGTCAATGTGGTCTGCAGGGGATAGGGGCTGGTCCATGGGCATAAGTGTGTGCAGCCGCTGTCTTAGCTCCTCTGGTAGGCTGGCTAAAAAGGCATCGTCTTCGCCATGGACCCACGTGCTCTCATACCGAATGCCAGGGGTAAGGGCCACGCGCATCCCGGCCTGTTCGTAGGCTCGGAGCCGCCCATTAAGGTTGTCCAGACAGTCGGTGGCTGTCCCGGCCATACTTGCCACATCGACAACGCTGGTGACACCGCTTTGCAGCAGCTGGGCAATACTCAGCAGGGTTTTGAGTTTGGGGTCTTGCGATCGCAACCCAATATTGGCAAATAGCCACAGTTCTAGAAAATCATCGTCTACGCCCTGAAGAGAATTGGGCACGCCGTTACTATGGTGGTGGGCATTGATCAACCCTGGCATGACCGCATGGGTTTGAGAACCCAGCACCTCCGCCTGGGGATAATCAGCCCGCAGAGAGTCCCAGCTACCTACTGCTAGAATAGTCTCGTTCTGAACTGCGATCGCACCCTCGCTGAGGGTTGTTTCCCCGGTAAAAATCCAGCGACCTCGTATTAGACGGATATTTGAGTTCATCGGTAGCGCAGGCCTATAGTTGCAGTGCTTAAAATTTTATAAACAAACAAAGATTTAAAAAGCCCAGTGCTTAAGATTCTGTAAATAAATGAGTGTAGTCATCTAGGCAAATGTTAGAAGATATCTAGCGAATGGAAAGTGCTGCTTGATTATGGCGACTCAGTTTGATCCAAATATCCACTTGAAACAACACGACTCAGAAATTGCTGCCATGCAGGGTATTTTGCAACGTCTGAGTCAAAATATGCAGCGTGACCAGCTGGTACAGACCACCACTGACAAACTGCGGGGCTTGCTCCAGGTGGATCGAGTGGTGCTCTACTACTTTTACAATCATTGGGAAGGACAGGTCACGTTTGAAACACTGAGCCGTCCTGAGCTTTCCATCTACGGCTCCACTGGCCCCAATCAATGCTTTAACGACGAGTATGCAGCTTTATATTTAGCCGGTCGGGTGAGAGCCATCAATGATATTCAAACGGCGTCCATTGAAACCTGCCACCGGGATTTTTTGCAAAGTCTGAAGGTGCGCGCTAATCTAGTGGTGCCAATTTTGACACCCCAAGGACTCTGGGGATTGTTAGCGGCCCATCACTGCCAAGGGACTAAAGCATGGTCAGAAGTTGACATCCAACATATGCAAGAAGGTGCTTCAATACTGGCCTCAGCCCCTTCTATTCGAGAAAACTAGGGCGTATTGGCTCTGGCTCTCTGCTCAAGTCTCAATCTTGCTTCGTGGCATTAGCCTCTATAAGATATGTCCTGACTTGTTTCAGACATACTGGGTAGCTATATGGGGGCTATGTGGATGCAATGATGGCGCTGTTGCCAACAGCTGAGGTACTGATAGTTTGCCTGGGATTCTTTGTGTGGCTGCGGCGACAACCAGCTCCCTATCCGGTGGCATCAGCATTGGCCCTGGGGATTACCTCCGGCCTGATGCTGCTATCGCTTTTGCTACAGATCGGCTTTTTAGCCAAGCGACCTGAACTTATTCCCCTATTGGAAGTCGTTTCCCTAGGAGGAATAGTTTGGCTAAATTGGGGTAAATGGCAAACAGTAGACGATATTCGTCAGTGGATTATTGCAGCCTGGGATGAGTATCCCAGGCTATTGACGGTTCTGACTGTTGCGCTTTTTTATCTTTGGTTACAAGCGATGTTACTCCCCCCCAGCAGCTGGGATGCACTGGTATACCATCTGCCACGGGTACTGCTGTGGCAACAAAACAGTAGCTTGTTTTTGCCAGGGTTTACCACCGCTCCCCAGGTAGCCTTTCCGGTCGGGTCTGATATCTTATTTCACCTGTTCTTACGGTTTCGGCTGGACTACGGTTTGGGGCTGTTTAGCTGGCTCTCCTATGTTGTTATTTTGTTGGGAACCTATGCCTTAGCCCGCCCTCGGGTGAGTCGGACAGTGGCGCTAACTAGTGCGATCGCAATTACCTGCTTGCCTGAGATTGTCTATCAGTCCACCGGCACCAAAAATGACATTATTGTGGCTGCCATTGCCCTCACCTGTGTAGTGTGGGCCGATCGATGGCTACAGGTAGCCTCCATAGAATCCCTGGTTGGGTTGGGGCTCACCCTATGTTTTGGTGTAGCCGCCAAAACATCGTTTGTATTGTTTGCCGCGTTCTTTTTACCGCTGTGGCTTAGTTTGGTCGTTCAGCGGGGAAGGCTCTCCATATTAGTCAGATCAATTGTCAACGAGTGGCGTATCGTTGCCCTGTGTCTGGTGCCAGGAATAATTCTCTCCCAAAGCTGGCTGTTTGTTTACAACTATCGACAGTTTGGCAACTGGTTAGGCCCCGAAGACTTTATCGTCAGAAATCAAAACAACGAAGGGCTGCTGGGTGGCACCGCCAACCTAGTGCGCTACAGTTTTCAGAGTATTCACCTGCTGCAGCCAATCAACTGGCTGTGGCAGTCCCTGACCGGTGGCGGGTCCATCATTGTCGCCCTACAGTATGTTTACGACAGTGTATTTGCGCCATTATTTGGCAATGCCGGTCAGGCCGAATTTATCAAGTGGCAGCCGCTAGAAATTGAGTGGCAGCCCCAGGAAGACACCTCCTGGTTTGGACCTGTGAGCGTTTTTCTCGTATTCCCAGCGGTAGGCTGGTGTTTGGTCAAAGGCCGCCAGATGTCACGGATACTGGCCATCCTCACCATTTGTCTTGCCCTGGCCATTAGCTACAAAGTGGGCTGGTCTCCCTGGAAGTCACGCTTTTTTACCCTGGCATTTGTCTGCACCGGACTCTGTATAGCAACATTTTTACAACAATCTCGCCTAAAGGAGATCGGGCTATCTGGCTGGCGCTGGCTCAGTATGGCAATTTTGGTTTATGCCTGTCTTTACAATTACGCTAAACCCATGATCCCGCTACCCAAATCCCAAAGCTATGAGAATATCAGTCGCGAGAATATTTGGCTCCGCAGCCGTTGGACCCGCAACCGTCAGGTATATGACCAGCTCTACCATGGCACCCAGACAGACTCCATTCACCAGGCCCTAGCAACCGCCAAACGAGTGGCGATTATTGGGTACGATCATTATTTCTCTATTCTGTTGCAAAATCCTGATATTGAGTTTGTTTTACTGCAGACTGAAGATCGATACGCCGAGGCTCATCCTCTCGTAGAGGCTGCCGAACAGCTAACAGCGGTGGATCATATAATTTGTTTTCAGAAACCCTGTGTCTCGGCCACTGAAGCTATTGCCTTAGATCTCGTGTGGGAAAGTCCCTGGGAGGAAAACGTCCCTCAAGTGTACAGAGTGCTGACCAACAATCGGATCAGTTCTCATTAACCGCTTCCTAGTCTCTACTAACTTGGGCTTGACATCTTCAGTGGTGGCAATGTTTTATCTTATAAAGTTAGAAAGTGAATTTTGTTTACACTACGTTACTTCCCAAAGAATAGACGGGTTGAATGGTTTTCTCCTGCTATATACCGCAGTTTGTCTTACCAGTTTGTTAGCACTGTTGGTACAGCATGTTTGCTTTGGTTAACCGATGTCAGCAGCAGTCAGGCGCAAGTACCATCAGTGGAACTGCCACCATTCCAAGATACTGTTGCTCCCCAGCCTGAAGCTCGACCTGAGCCCGAGCTTCTAGAAGAATTGCCCCCTGCGGACACCCTGCTGGGACCACTGCAATCGCCAGAGGTTGAGCCTTCTTTTCCATTAGAGGGAACTACATTTGCAATTAAAAAGTTTGAATTTATTAACAATACAGCCTTTGAAACAGAAGAATTAGCAGAGGTAACTGCAGGCTTTTTAGGAGAATCTCAAACATTTGCCGATATTGCAGCTGCTCGTGAGGCCGTTACCCAGCTCTACATCGAAAATGGCTACGCTACGTCGGGGGCGATTGTCCCACCTCAGAAAATTCTAGAAGGTGTAGTCACAATAGAAATTGTTGAAGGTCAAGTCTCAAACATTGTCGTTACTGGCACTCGTCGCCTAGCCCCAGGCTATATCAGTAGCCGTATTGCTTTGGGAACGGATGTCCCGCTGAATGTAAATGACCTGATAGAACGCCTGCAGCTGCTGCAGCTTGATCCCAGCAATTCCAAATTCAAACGGCATCAATTTATACAGAAATAAAGGACATAAGGTTAATGAAGATAGAAACGACCCTGTTGATGTGAGTTCCGGTTATGGTCCCTATTTCTCTGAGTTTCGGTGTGC
>NZ_JADEXP010000328.1 GCF_015207065.1 Leptolyngbya cf. ectocarpi LEGE 11479
GGCTTCGTACCAGGTCAACAGCAGTGCCCAAATGCAGTTGCTGCCGGTCAAAACCATTCCGGGGCACTTTAGCCAGGTGTATGACGCCAGCGAACGAGACTTTCGGTCTGTTTTTGGTTGGGAAGATGATCCCCATCGGCGTAATTTTGCCATTGGTCAGCCCATCGATATGGATGTCCCCATCTGTATTGATCTGGATCGCTTTGTAGAACGCAGCAACGGCATTTTTGGTAAATCTGGGACGGGAAAGTCTTTTCTAACCCGGCTGCTATTGTCCGGCATTATCAAACAGCGGGCCGCCGTCAATCTGATTTTTGACATGCATTCAGAATACGGCTGGGAAGCGGTCAGCGAAGGGGCTAACTTTAGCACCGTCAAGGGTCTGCGACAGCTGTTTCCCGGTCAGGTGCAAATGTTCACCCTCGATCCTGAATCCACCAAGCGCAGGGGAGTGCGAGATGCCCAGGAACTCTACATCAGCTTTGACCAGATTGACGTTGAAGATCTCGCGTTGATTGGTCGTGAGCTGAACCTATCGGAGGCCAGTTTAGAAAACGCCATTATCCTGCGCAACGAATTCGGCAAAGCCTGGATCAACCGCTTACTGACCATGAGCAACGAAGAGATTCAAGAATTTTGCGAGGTCAAAATGGGTAGCAAGTCATCGATTATGGCCCTGCAGCGCAAGCTCACCCGTCTAGCTGAGCTGAAATATATTCGCAACACCTGCCCCCACAACTATGTCACCCAGATTTTAGAGGCATTAGATGCCGGTAAGCATGTGGTGGTGGAGTTTGGCTCCCAGTCCAACATGCTCTCCTATATGCTGGCTACCAATGTGATTGCCCGCCGCATCCACGCCAGCTATGTACGCAAGGCCGACCGGTTTCTCCAAACCAAAAACGCCAGCGATCGCCCCACTCAGCTGGTGATCACCATTGAAGAAGCCCACCGATTTCTTGACCCCGCCACCGCCAAACAGACTATCTTTGGCACCATTGCTCGGGAAATGCGCAAGTACTTTGTCACGCTGCTCGTGGTGGATCAGCGCCCATCGGGTATCGACAATGAAGTCATGTCGCAGATTGGTACCCGGATCACCGCCTTGCTCAATGACGAAAAAGACATAGACTCCCTCTTTACCGGCGTTTCCGGCGGTCAGAATCTGCGTTCGGTCCTGGCCAAACTTGATTCTAAGCAGCAGGCCCTGTTGTTAGGGCACGCCGTACCCATGCCTGTCGTGGTGCGGACACGGCCCTACGACGCGGACTTCTATGCAGAAATTGGTGCCACCGCCTGGGATGAGCTACCCAACGCTCAGCTATTTAAAGCGGCTGAGGCCGCTAGAGCCGACTTGGGGTTCTAGATTTTTCGGTTTACTATGAACTGTCGAAATTCTTCGAGGGTGAGTTTGTTGACTTGTTTGGAGAAACGTACTGTTCGCTGATTAAGCGGTCGTTTCTAGCAAGATCTGCTGCCAGGATAGAGGGCTGCGCTCACTGACATATAGCACTTCGATGCCAACGACGTTGCCTTCGGCATTGTAGTCTAGGACTATGCCATCACTGACTTCTTCGGACTCGATAATAGTGCTCTCATCAAGACGAAGATAAATCGCGTCATTTTCTTTGTGAACTACAAGTTTCATTTTATTTTCCTATCGAAAAAGACGGTAATCACTCGTTTAGGGTCAACATTGGGGTTAACAATGACTCTGAGCCAGCGATTGCCAAAATCCTCTATCTGCTTCAAATAGTGGGTATTGCTATGGGCATCGGCATTAGTGAGCAGTCGGTCAGGATTAGATAAGGCCGTGTCTATCCAGCCAAGCTGAATATTGCGTTCTTGAATTTGATAGTGAGCATGTTGGGACAATACAAAACCTGAGGTCATGGTGTTATCCCAGTGATGAGAGCAAGATCATTACTTGTAGACACGAGTCCCAAAGGTATAAAACGTATTTCTGAAATTATCAGGCAGCATAGATATCTCAATCATTCTATTTATCCGTGAATAAAGCCAGGTAGTTCCCTAGTAAAAATTGAATATCCATAATTTTTGCTAAGGGTATTTATCAAAGAGCCAGAATCTATCTCTGTGCAAGCTTTTTAAATACCCGACTATTTTAGTCGGGTATGTTTGACGGCATTTTGTGCCTCGTGATACGTTCAAATCAATCTGTCATTCACAACCCCCATGACCCAAGCCATCGACCGTCCAAAAACTCCAACACTGCAGTCGTCCACATTTAGCAATCTCAAGTGTCGAGAATGTGACACCACCTATGAGCTGGGTGCAAAGCATGTGTGCGAAGAATGCTTTGGCCCCCTAGAGGTTGCCTACGACTACGATGCTATCCGTCGTCAGGTTAGCCGCGAGAGCATTGCCGCCGGACCCCACTCCATCTGGCGTTACAAAGCATTTTTGCCGGTCGCTACCGACGACCCCATCGATGTCGGTACCGGCATGACCCCTCTACTCAAGGCCAATCGTCTGGCCCGTCGCCTGGGTCTTAAAGAGCTATATATCAAGAACGATGCCGTCAATATGCCTACCCTGAGCTTTAAAGATCGGGTGGTTTCTGTGGCGCTTACCCGCGCGCGGGAGCTTGGGTTTACCACTGTTTCTTGTGCGAGTACGGGTAATCTGGCCAACTCCACAGCTGCTATTGCGGCCCATGCCGGTCTCGACTGCTGTGTCTTTATTCCCTCCGATTTAGAGTCTGGCAAGGTATTAGGCACTCTGATTTATGACCCCATCGTTATGGCCGTTCATGGCAACTATGACCAGGTCAACCGTCTGTGCTCTGAAGTTGCTAACACCCACGGCTGGGGCTTTGTCAATATCAACCTGCGTCCCTACTATTCTGAAGGGTCTAAAACCCTGGCCTTTGAAGTAGCTGAGCAGTTGGGCTGGGAGCTGCCGGACCACATTGTTGCCCCCCTCGCGTCAGGTTCTCTCTATGGCAAGATTTATAAGGGCTTTAACGAACTGGTGAAGACCGGTTTGGTGGACGAAAAGTTTGTCCGTTTTAGCGGCGCTCAGGCGGAAGGTTGTTCCCCCATCTCCCAGGCATTTAAGGAAGGTCGTGACTTTATTACCCCGGTCAAACCCAACACCATCGCTAAGTCCATTGCGATTGGTAACCCTGCTGACGGTATTTATGCCCTAGAGATTGCTAAGAAGACCAATGGCAATATTGAAGATGTCACCGATGCTGAAATCATCGATGGGATGAAGCTACTGGCTGAGACTGAAGGTATCTTTACTGAGACGGCTGGGGGGACTACCATCGCGGTTTTGAAAAAGCTGGTGGAAGCCGGTAAAATCAACCCCGATGAGCGTACTGTTGTTTACATTACGGGTAATGGTCTTAAGACTCAGGAAGCTGTGAGTGGCGCAGCGGGTGAGCCTCTGCTGATCGATCCTAAGCTGGAGAGCTTTGAGCATGCTTGGGAGCGGGCCAATACGCTAAACCGTTTGGATTGGCAGCAAACCCAGGTTTAGCGATGTAGCTGAAGCCCGCGCTGGGTTGAAACCCTGGGCGGGCGGGTACTTCCCCACAGAGTGCAAGATATGAGATCATCTGTTTCAGGTCATTCTTTTTTTACGTTTTGAGTTGTTACTTTCATGGCTGTTAAAGTTCTAATTCCTACTCCCCTGCAAAAGTTCACTAACAACGAAGCCACCGTCGAGATCGGTGGTGAGAATATTGTTTCTCTTCTGGATGCTTTAGAGGGTAAGTTTCCGGGTATCAAGGCCCGTCTATGTGACGATAGCGGCGAGCTACGTCGGTTTGTTAATTTCTACGTTAACAGTGAAGACATTCGTTTCTTGGATGGTAAGGAAACGGCGCTTAGCGATGGTGACGAAGTGAGCATTGTGCCCGCTGTTGCGGGTGGCTAAGCTGCCATGGCGACTGTCGCTTAACTAGACAGATTCGCCAGTAAAAAGTTGGTTTGTGCTAGGTGCTGCTATGGGTGTGGATGACAGAATTCCCTGCAGCGCCTTTTTTTGTTGCCAAAAACTCGGGCGATCGCACCCCCAAAACCCCAGAATGCGATCGCACCCCTTATCTAATCAACCCTGACCTTCTTAGTCAAAATCGACATCACCTCATTCGGCTGTCCGGTGGGTAACAGACGGCTCCAATCGTTGGGTTCAGCGTAGTTGGCCTTATGCAACTCCTTGATGGACATCTGCACAAACCCCAGCGTGCCAAACAGCATCAGCCGTCCGGACGTGTATTCAGGTAAAAAGTCAGCCGAATCTGTGGGCGCATTTGCGCCCTGAGTTGGGTCTTGAAACATGGTTCTGGTCTCCAGATATTGAGGTTAGGTGACCAGAACCTAACGCCTTAGCCCCTCACGTAGTGTCGCAAACGCAGGGGTTAGGGCATAATGACCCCAGCCCGTGGATTGATGCAAAATCCGTGGGTTAGCCGTCGGTTAGGTGTTCCCGCACCTGCCGACGGTGCCAAGTTATTAGGTTCTAGTAGAACAGCTGCACTAAATTAGCGCGGCATTGAGTAACTGTAAAACGGACTCTGGGATTTCGTCAAGCGATCAATAAATCTTCTATAGCAGTGCTGCGATGTGTTGTCGCTACGAGGATGTGGGGTAAATCTCTTTGATGTGTTCTTTGCACAGCCACAGGACGTCTCCCTCAGGCGTGGTGATGCGGGTTAGTCCACCCCAGACTTGCTCAGGATCCTTTTTCTTGAGGAATTCGTGTAGCGATCTCAAAACAATACCGCTACCCCGATCGGTACTTCGCCCGTCATCCATAAAACTGTGATCGTCATCATCGAATTCAATCTCTGGTAGCTTATCAATCAGAGTTTCGGTAAGAGTCAGATCGTTTTCGATAAGTTCACCGTAGATCGGAGCCGATAGGTTAATCCAAGGTCCCATAACAGGCGTGACATATTTAAGAATGCCGAAGATGCGGTTGATGTGAGGCTTCATTGCCTTCAGCCATTTCTTGGGATTATCGATGGGATAAAGACCGCCCTCCTGGACGGGGTGGAGACAGCCGGGATGCTCGCAGTAGAGTTGCAGATTAATACGTTGGGAACCAATGTCTTTTTGCCAGATCTTGCGGTCATCGGGACGCAAGACAAAGACGCTAGGACAGGGAGACTCAATTTGTTTTTGTACAACTCGAATTTCGCGTACGACATCGCGCTGAACGAGTTCTCGAAGTTCGGTAAAGCCTTGAGACATTGATGCTTGAAGGGAATCGATTTTCTCAATAACAGCATCTTGAGTTGTGTAGTGTAAGCCGAACAAAAGCCCCGTAACTGAAATATCGGAAAAGCAGTTAGGGCACTCGATCAGAGTCTTGGGCTTTTTCAATTCTAGCCGTCGAGTCAGGTTTGCATAGTCGAACTCGTGGATACAGTTAGTTTTATCTGGATCGGGACAGGGCAGCAGACGGGTGATCTTGAGACCTGGATATCGACGGAGGGTGAGTTCTAGTCCTTCTCGTAGAACATCAAAAAAAGCATGCGGAACAGGACCATGGACAGTAAGAATCAGATAGTCAGCGTTGGTGCTGTCATCACGGAGAGTACGAACTAAACCCAGATGTTTACTCTCTCGGTCACGAAACAGAACGCCGGTACGCCAGTGAATACCCCGGCGTTCACCTTGATCGATTGTAAAGCGGTGCTGTCGAGCGATAAACCAGGTGGGAATACCAGGAAGGATCTCACTTACCTGAAATTTCATGGAGACTTCTTTGCAGCTACTTTCTTGCTGCTTCTGTTTCCAAAGATTTTGAAATTCGGGAAGCTCAAAAGGAAGTCGTTCTACGATTAAACTAATGTCGCGATTTTCCAGGGTACGGTAGGAGAGATCAAACCGTTCCATCAGGCGTAGAAAGAAATTACGCAGCCCAGGTTTTAGATCGCCCCAAACGTGATTCATACATTGACGGGTGAAAATACCGTTACGTTTGATCACCTCTTCGGCAGTCAGTACCTTGCTAATGTACTCTGTGACCCACTGAGGTTTGAGGATAACCAGATCGTTGACATCGTCATCATCTTGAAAAAATAAGATATCGCCCAATTCATGGAGCCATTTCGCTAAGACAGGTTGCCCATCTGCAGAAACCTGGGCTTTAGTCATGACCTCCCAGAACTGCCTGGGTGTGGTATGTTTTCCTTTGCTCTTGCGAACGGTGTTGGCAAACTTTAACCAGGTGGCAGGCCAGATTTCTCCCATCAGGGGTAGCTTTGCAGCAGCAGTCGTAATCGCCTGCTTTAGTGTTTGAATCCCTGTCCCTTTTTTGTTGCTGACTTCATAGAGGTCAACGATTTGAGGAAACTGTTGCTTTAGATCCGACAGAGGTAAATCGGCATCGCGTTCGTCAGCCCAGGTGGCAACTAGAATAACAGGTGATTCGGGAGCATTGGCGCGGATAGTTTTGAGCCAGTAGACTAGCTTGCCTTGCTCAAAACCCAGTCGGGCATTGAATGCTAAAAGAAACAATGAACGATTGGTGAGAAAAAACTGGTGAGTAGCATGGTAAATCTCTTGTCCACCAAAGTCCCAAGTATTGAGAGTCATGGTGACATCCACTTCTGTAGGATGTTTGAGATTTA
Source organism: Leptolyngbya cf. ectocarpi LEGE 11479 (assembly GCF_015207065.1). Classification (GTDB taxonomy): domain Bacteria; phylum Cyanobacteriota; class Cyanobacteriia; order Phormidesmidales; family Phormidesmidaceae; genus Leptothoe; species Leptothoe ectocarpi. The sequence goes on from NZ_JADEXP010000328.1 coordinate 6,611, forward strand.
GGGCTTTGATTTCTATTCCATGGGTAGAAGACTGCTGAACTTTAAAGGATTCACCTCGTAAAGCCCGGAGTAGAGATGTTTTGCCGACGCCGCCTTCTCCTACCACTAACAGTTTAGAAATCCACTGACGTTTACCATCCTTCTGTTCTTGCAAATAAGTGAGGATTGCACGGGTGCCTTGCTCGACTACTTCAGGGGGTGGAACTGTCAGACTGGAATTTTCGTGAAGGGTAAGCAAAGTCAGATTCGAGAGATTTCCGAGTTCTTTGGGCACGGTTGTCAGCTGATTTGCACCGAGGTCAAGCCAAGTCAGATTCGAGAGATTTCCGAGTTCTTTGGGTACGGTTGTCAGCTGATTTTTGCTGAGGTAAAGCCGAGTCAGATTGGAGAGATTGCCGAGTTCTTTGGGCACGGTTGTCAGCTGATTTGCACCGAGGTCAAGCCGAGTTAAATTGAAGAGATTGTCGAGTTCTTTGGGCACGGTTGTCAGCTGATTTTTGCTGAGGTAAAGCTCCGTTAAATTGAAGAGATTGTCGAGTTCTTTGGGCACGGTTGTCAGCTGATTTTTGCCGAGGTCAAGCCAAGTTAGATTGAAGAGATTTCCGAGTTCTTTGGGCACGGTTGTCA
>NZ_JADEXP010000329.1 GCF_015207065.1 Leptolyngbya cf. ectocarpi LEGE 11479
CTACGGCGATTAATGAATTTGGGACAGATTATTCAGTCCCATGCGCTCAGTTTTTTTTACCTGAGCAGTCCCGATCTTTTGTTGGGCTGGGAGAGCGACCCTGCTCGACGTAATGTGTTTGGGGTGATGGCGACTGAGCCTGAGCTGGCCCGAGGAGGAATTCGTCTGCGTCAGTTTGGTCAAGAAGTTATTGAACACTTGGGGGGACGTAAAATACATCCAGCTTGGGCCGTGCCGGGAGGTGTCAGAAGCAGTCTGTCGACTGCGGGCCGAGAGCAGATTGCTAAGCGGCTGCCTGAGGCAAAGAAAACTATCTTAGAAACTCTCGCTTTATTTAGACAACTGCTGGAGAGTTTTCAAGAAGAAGCCCATATCTTTGGCAATTTTTCCAGTTTGTTTATGGGTTTAGTCGGTGCTGATGGCACCTGGGAGCATTATGATGGCCGCCTGCGTGTGGTCGATAGTGGTGGCAACATTATTGCAGATCGGTTGGACCCGAGTAATTACAGAGACTTTATTGGTGAGGCAGTGCAGCCAGATTCCTATCTGAAGTCACCTTACTATAAACCTTTAGGATATCCTGACCAATCACAACACTGTCGTTTAGAGAATGGTCTATATCGGGTGGGGCCTCTGGCAAGGTTGAATATTTGCGATCGCATCGGCACTCCCCTGGCTGAAGCCGAGCTGCAACGCTTCCGTCAGTACCGTATGAGTAACAGTTCCTTTTTCTATCACTATGCGCGACTGATTGAGATTCTCACCTGTATTGAACGGATTGAGCTTGCCCTGGATGATTCAGACCTGCAAAGTGAGCAACTTAGAGCCAGGGCCGATGTCAATCAGCTTGAGGCAGTAGGCGTTGGGGAAGCTCCACGGGGCACTCTCTTTCACCATTACAAAATTGATGAAACTGGTTTGCTAACTTACGTCAACCTGATTATTGCCACTGGTCAGAACAACCTGGCCATGAATCGTACTGTTGCCCAAATTGCGCGTCATTACATTCATAGTCCTGAGATTCCTGAACCGATGCTCAATCGTGTGGAAGCAGGCATTCGAGCCTTTGATCCCTGTCTTAGCTGTTCCACTCATGCCGCTGGGAAAATGCCCCTACATCTAAAGCTGGTTGGCGCTGATGGTCAGCTGCTTGATGAATGTTATCGATAAAGCCTCATAAAATCCTCATATCTGTTTAATAAACTTAAGGTGGTGCAGAGCTTATAAGAGGCTGGTCCTATGCTGTCATTGACTCAGACATTATCTAAAAAATCGACCCAGATATCGAAAGTATTTGAATATGATTTCCTAATCATTGGCTACGGCAATGATCTGTGTGGCGATGATGCTGTTGGCCCTTGGGTAGCAATGGTTGTTGAAAATTGGAAATTACCTGCAGTCAAGTCCTTAGCTGTTGCTCAACTAGCACCAGAACTGACAGCTGAGTTAGCTAAAACTAGCTATGTCATATTTGTTGATGCCTGCGGCCGTCAGAATATTAGCACTGTGCAGATTGACCCGATTGTTGTTTGTGAGCAACAAACCTCTTCCATGGCGTTTGCTGCTCACAGCTACGACCCTCTAGCTCTGCTTAATCTCACCCAGCGGCTCTACAACCGCCATCCCCAGGCTTGGCTGTTGCAGATTCCAATCGAATCCTGTGATTTGGGCAGCGATCTCTCATCTAAAGCCCATCAGGGTTGTGATCGTGCCCTCAGGGCGATTGGGCAGTTCTTAGTCACCTATCGACGACCTGACCTATGCATGAAATCAGCCTAATGCAGGCTGCTTTAACTGTAGCCTTAGATCATGCTCAGGCTCAAGGGGCTCAGCATATTCATCGTCTTCAACTCCAGGTAGGAGATTTGTCCGGTGTAGACCCTGAGGCCCTTGCGTTTGCCTTTGATGTGGTTACTCGAGGAACTCTGGCTGAGAAGGCTGAATTAGAACTCATACCAGTTCCGGTAGTTTGCTATTGCTCGTCATGCCAACAAATGTTTCAGCCTCTCGACTGGGTATACGAATGTCCATGCTGTCATCAATTAAGTACAGACATTCGCCAAGGTAGAACTTTAGAACTTGCATCTTTGGAGATTTCATAAGGAGGTACTATGTGTGGACAGTGTGGCTGTCAGGATGAACACCAGATATTATCTCTGCACCAAAATGTGTTGGAGAAGAACGATCACTATGCCGACCATAATCGGGCATTATTTCAGCATCTGCTGGTGCTAAATGTTCTGTCCTCTCCAGGGGCCGGAAAAACAACGCTGATTCAGCGTATCCTTCAAGACTGTGATTTGATTGCAGGGGCTCATCCTTTAAATCGTACCCAGGGTGCAGTGCGTCCTGGAGTAATCGTAGGCGATCTCGCCACCGATCGTGATGCTGAAAGGCTGCGCCAAACAGGGCAGCAGGTCATACAGATTAATACGGGGAATCTGTGTCATCTAGAGGCTAAAAGCGTTGCTAAGGCAGCACAGCAGCTAGATTTGGATAACCTAAATTTACTCATTATTGAAAATGTAGGTAATTTAGTGTGTCCTGCAGCCTATGACCTAGGAGAAGATTTGCGGATTGTACTGATGTCCGTAACTGAAGGTGAGGACAAACCACTGAAGTACCCTGCCATGTTTAAGTTTGCCCATGCTGTTGTGATTACTAAAACTGATATTGCTAATGTGGTTGGGTTTAATCGCGAAGAAGCCCTAGGATACCTGCGTCTAATCGCGCCCCAAGCTCTGATTTTTGAACTATCAGCAACAACTGGTGAAGGGGTGACCAATTTTTACGCCTATCTAAACCAGGCGCTGTTCCAGGGGGGCGTGCCAGCATTCGTGTGACGTTTGGAAACTTGTGGGCTAGAGGGGCAGTCTTTACTAAGCTTGAATCGTCATAACTTCCTCAAAGTCGTCTTATAGACTCATAATCGAATACATTTAATGCTTGTTTTCTTTAGCAGGCGGATTTTATGAGCACCATACTCCATGATTGCCCTCGCACATCTCCCTTGAGCCCGTGGAGAGGGAGATGGTGATGGAACTACAGCTAGTTGATTTGAATTTACCCAGTGATAGTAACCTGATTTTGGGACAGAGTCATTTTATTAAAACCGTGGAAGATCTCTACGAAGTGATGGTAAATGCTTCTGCCCAGATCAACTTTGGGCTGGCGTTTTGCGAAGCATCTGGTCCATGTTTAATTCGTGCAGCTGGGAATAGTGAGTCGCTACAGACAGCAGCCGTTGAAAATGCCAAAGCGGTTGGTGCTGGTCACAGTTTTGTGATTTTGATGCAGCAAGGATTTCCAGTCAATGTGCTCAATGCCATTAAACAATGCCCAGAAGTCTGTCGCATTTACTGTGCTACGGCCAATCCAGTCCAGGTGGTAATTGCTATTAGCGATCAGGGGCGGGGCATTTTGGGTGTTATTGATGGGTTTTCTCCTAAGGGAGTAGAGCAGCCGCAGGATGCGGTCGAGCGCCAACAATTCTTGCGACAAATTGGCTATAAGCTCTAAATGGTTTACCGATTACAGAGGTATACCCTGGGCTAATTTGTTACTGAGACCATTGAATCCCTAGCAAACGTGATTTTGGAATAGTCATGATTCTGGTAACCCCTCCCCTGTGTCGACGTCGCCTGACTATTCGAGGGACTGTGCAGGGAGTGGGCTTTCGTCCATTTGTGTATCAGCTGGCATCGGCATTGGGACTAGCAGGTGGTGTGAAGAATACCTCCCAGGGTGTTGTGATTGAAATAGAGGGGGCTGAAAAGACGCTACAGGAGTTTTTGCATCAGCTAAAACAGAATTTGCCACCCCATGCAGCTATTCGAGCACTAGAGCAACAGGACCTACCGGTGCAGGGACTAAAGGGATTTCAAATTTGGGCTTCTGAGGCCGTAGGCAATGGGACTAGGGCCCAAATTTTGCCAGATCTGGCCACGTGTGCTGAATGTTTACAAGATGTTTTTGCCCCCGACAATCGTCGCTACCAGTATCCGTTTACCAACTGTACCTACTGCGGCCCTCGGTTTAGTATTATCCACGACCTTCCCTATGACCGCTGCCACACAACAATGTCTAACTTTGTCATGTGTGCAGACTGTCAGGCTGAATACACCCAGCCCTCCCATCGCCGTTTTCACGCTCAGCCCAATGCCTGTGATGTCTGTGGTCCGCATCTGGAGTTTTGGGTGGAGGGAAAACAACAGCCCGGAGATCCACTGCAGCTTGCCATGGAAATGCTGTATCAGGGTGACATAGTTGCGGTTAAAGGATTGGGTGGTTTCCAATTGTTAGCGGATGCCCACAGTTCTGCGGCTGTACAGTGCCTGCGAGAGCGAAAGGGACGACCTGACAAGCCCCTGGCCCTGATGTACTCTACACTGCCTCAGGTACGTTCCCATTGTGACGTATCTGAGGCAGCTGCAGCGGTATTAACGTCAGCGCAGGCTCCCATCGTCTTATTGCCGCGACGCACCGACAGTTTAGACTTAGCGTCTAATATTGCTCCCTATCAGTCTGAGCTGGGACCTTATCTAGGGGTGATGCTACCCACCACACCTATACACCATTTGTTGTTACGACAATATGGTTCTCCTCTGGTGACGACTAGCGGCAATGTATCCGGTGAGCCGATTGCTGTGGATGAGCAGGCTAGTGGGCGACTGGGTGCGATAGCGCCAGCGCTGACTGGTCAGTTCGCAGATGGTGTCTTAACCCACAATCGTCCTATCCAACGTCCGGTTGACGACTCCGTTGTCCAACTTATCCAGGGCAGGCCTCAGGTGTTACGCCATGCCCGAGGCTATGCACCCCAGGTGATTCCACTGGCTGATCCGATTGTTCCCGAGGCGCGTATTTTAGCCTTGGGAGCCCATCTCAAAAATACCATTTCCCTATCTTTAGGCGATCAAATTGTGCTGAGTCAGTACATTGGTGATTTAGATACCTCGCCGACCCTGGAACGCTTCCAACATACCGTGACTGATTTTCTTGCTCTCTACACCTGTCAGCCGACGGCCATAGCCTGTGATCTTCACCCAGACTATGGCTCTACGCGACTGGCCCACACTTTGGCTGAGCAATGGCATGTGCCCTTGATTTCTGTGCAGCATCACTATGCTCATGTTCTGGCAGGTATGGCTGAGCATTCCCTAAAGGCTCCTCTCTTAGGCATTGCCTGGGATGGCACAGGGTATGGTCTTGATCAAACCGTTTGGGGAGGAGAATTTCTCCAAATAACAGCGTTTGGTTTTGAACGAGTTGCTCATTGGTTACCCTTTCCTCTACTGGGAGGAGAGCTATGTAGCCGAGAACCCCGACGGTCTGCCCTAGGTTTACTTTATAGCTGTTATGGCGATGCGGCGTTTGAGCGGGATGACTTAGCCCCTGTGAGAGCGTTCTCAGCATCTCAACGGACTGTTCTACGGCAGATGCTGACTAACCAGATTAATACACCTATGACTTCCAGCATAGGGCGACTCTTTGATGGGGTGGCAGCGCTACTAAATTTACATCAGGTTGTTAGTTTTGAAGGTCAGGCAGCATCGGCGCTACAGTTTGCGACAGCTGAAACAAGGGTGAAGCGAGGCTATCCCTTTGAGATTTCAAGGGCTGTGCCCCACGTTATTGACTGGCGACCGATGGTGCGCGAGATCGTTGATGACCACGGCCAGGGTGTGTCAACGGCAGTGATTGCAGCTAAGTTTCATCTGACGTTGGTGGAAATAGTGGGTGCGATCGCAAAACTCATCAACAATACCAATATCATGTTGACCGGGGGTTGCTTTCAAAACAAACTTCTCAGCGAGCAGACAATTCAACATTTACAGATTGCAGGGTTCACCCCCTACTGGCACCAGCGAGTACCGCCCAATGATGGTGGGATTGCCGTCGGGCAGATAATCGGAGCATTCCGTCATCTGTCCAAGTCTGTCTAATTCTCAGGAGAACAACTATGTGTCTGGCCGTGCCCGGAAAAATTATTAGTATCACAGGGGAGGATCTGACACGAATGGGCCGAGTTAGTTTTGGAGGTGTCGTAAAAGAGGTTAGCCTAGCCTACGTACCTGAAGCTCAAGTTGATGACTATGTAGTCGTCCATGTGGGCTTTGCTATCAGCAAGCTTGATCTCGAAGAAGCAGAACAAACTCTAAACTATCTAAAACAGATGAACCTCTAGCTACTGAAAGGCTTACTGAGATTGGCCCTCACAACTTTACCAAGGTTTTTATCTAAGTTATTAACATAGGAGTTGGAGGTATGCCCATGAGCTGGTATAGCCCGGTTAAGTTAATTAACTTGAGCCGACTGCTAGTGTTGGGTATCGCCTTGCTTTCTCCGCTTTCTGTTAAGTCACAGCCTTCTACGATGGAGACTCTATTGACTCCTCTCGACAATGGGAGTTATCAGCTTTGTACTGATCCTGATCCTCAAGATTGGCGTGATGGTTCAGGTACATGTCTGAATATCCTCAAACAAGGAACAACGCTTGAGGGCTACTATGGTTATCCCCATAGTGGCTCTTTTGTCTGTTTGCGTGGCCAGGTGTCTGAGAACTGGTTTGATGGTCAGGGGTTAGTGATGAGCTGGGTGGGGAACGCCTGGCAAGATATTCCGCAAGAAACGTTTATTTGGGATTATCCAGAGGAGCGTTTATCCCTGAGCCAGGGGGAGCTAGTTCGTAGTGAGGGCGCAGACCAGGTTCATTGGATTATGTTTCAAACTGCCAGACTGAATATGCAATCAATGTATCTGTATGATAGTCCTCAGATGACTTCGCCTACGCAGCTTTGTGATTGGTCGTTCAATTAATGGAGATACCTATAATGATGATGCGAGTAGCCGATATTATGACCACCGAAGTTGTGACTATCCGCAACTCGGCAACTGCAGCAGAGGCCGCTAAACTAATGAGCCAGCGTGGGGTGCAAGCATTGATTGTGGAACGCAGCCATACGTTGGATGCCTATGGTGTGATTACAATTGAGGATATTGTTGGCAAAGTCATTGCTTTTGGACGGAATGCTAGATGGATACGGGTGTATGAGTTAATGACTAAACCCTGCATTGTCTTAAATCCTGATTTGGGTGTGGAATATGCAGCACGTTTGTTGACTCAGGCTCATTTGCATAGCGCACCTGTCATTCAATCAGAGTTGTTGGGAATTGTGTCTGTTACCGATATTTTGGAACGCAGTAAAGCGATTGAACAACCTCAAGAAACC
>NZ_JADEXP010000330.1 GCF_015207065.1 Leptolyngbya cf. ectocarpi LEGE 11479
CAGCCCAGAAGATGTAGAGCTTACCAAAAAAGCCTGCTAGGGGAGGGATACCCCCTAGAGAAAGTAAGCAAAGACACAGGCATAGGGTGAGTAGCGGATCCTTTTGGTAAAGACCTGCATATTCACTAATTTGGTCGGTGCCAGTGCGCAGTGAGAAGAGAATAACGCAGGTGAAGCCACCCAGGTTCATGAACAGATATACCATCAGGTAAAAGATCATGCTGGCATAGCCCGCATCGCTGCCAATCACCAGACCGATCATCATGAAGCCGGCCTGACCAATGGATGAGTAGGCCAACATGCGCTTCATGCTGGTTTGGGCTAGGGCGACGATGTTGCCCAAGACCATACTCAAGATGGCGAGGGCTGTAAAGACAAAGCGCCACTCATCGGCAACCAAGGGAAATGTGGTGACGAGGAGCCGAATGGCAAGGGCAAAGCCAGCGGCTTTAGAGCCAACGGATAGAAAGGCCACCACAGGCGTGGGAGAGCCTTCATAGACGTCTGGAGTCCATTGGTGAAAGGGGACAGCGGCCACCTTGAAGGCGATTCCGGCAATCACAAAGACTAGCGCAATGACCAGGCCAATGGAGCTTTCACCCGTACTAACGGCTAGGTTATTTGCGATCGCACTCAACCGAACCTCACCACCTGAGAGGCCATACAGCAGTGAAACACCGTACAAAAAGATAGCGGAGCTGGCCGCCCCAATCAGCAGGTACTTGAGAGCCGCTTCATTAGAACGAGGATCCCGTTTCATGTAGCCCGTCAGCAAATAAGACGAAATACTAAGGGTTTCAAGGGATACAAAGATAGTCACCAGTTCATCGGCCCCGGATAGGAACATGCCACCCAGCGTAGCCGTTAGCAAAATTCCTAAAAACTCAGCCAGTGCCGTACCCGACTGCTCTACGTAGCGAATAGACATGGGGACTGTCACTGCAGCTGACAGGACGATAATGCCCCGAAAGACAATACTGAGGGCATCGGCATTAAATTCGCCAAAAAAGGCAGCGGCGTTACCGGTGTCCCACTGTAACGCCAGGGCGCCAACGGCAGCTAAACAGCCCCCGATAGCAGCGTACGGGACCCAGCGAGATGACGACCGCCCTTGAATCAAATCGCCAATCAGGATAATCAAAATTGTCAAAATGACAATTGCTTCAGGAAGAATCTTACCCGTATTTAACTGAGCAGCGAGGCTTGCAAAGTCCATTGGTGCTGTGGTGAGGTATTTCCATTTGGAATCTTACCCTAGTATTCTCGCTCATCTTAGACTCCCTAGCGGAAATTCTTGGATCGAATTAAATTCTTCTGGCAGAACCATGGAAAAATTACACCTTCCTACTGGGACGGCTAATTTTTCCAATTTCTCTAGATTGCGTTAATAAAATTGGGAAAAAATTAGTCGAATTCAGTCTCTCACAGCGATCATGAGCTATACGTTGGCCCTATGATCCCGGTCTTAGCCTTGATCGAGCAGTCAAGAATTAAAGGACTTTTTCAGTTAGAGGTGGACGAAATTCGCCATTTCGATCTATCGATATATAAAGGCGATCATTTTATGGACCCAGCAAAAACAGGTACGGTTTTCGGCACTCACCCTCCGATGCTGACCTCGGATAAATTCTGAGCAGATGCAGCGGTTATGTATAGTTAGCCAATGAAAACCGTCACCATTACTGTCCTCTCGGGCATCCTGCTCTAGGGATTAAACGGTCACTTTCTAGAACATTACAGTCCGACCATTACTTTCAGTTCAGCTTTATGTCCACCCTTGTCATTGTTGAGTCACCTACAAAGGCAAAAACCATTCGCAATTATTTGCCCAAAGGCTACCGTGTGGAAGCCTCAATGGGGCATGTGCGCGATTTGCCGAAGTCGGCTAGTGAAATTCCAGCTAATGTAAAGGGCGAAAAATGGGCTCAGCTGGGTGTCAATGTCGAAGCCGATTTTGAGCCTTTATATCTGGTGCCTAAGGATAAAAAAAAGGTCGTTAAGGCTCTCAAAGACGCCTTGAAAGAGGCGGATGAGCTGGTTCTGGCTACAGATGAAGACCGTGAGGGAGAAAGCATTAGCTGGCATCTGCTGCAGCTGCTAAAGCCCAAGGTGCCCACTAAGCGGATGGTGTTTCATGAGATCACCGAAGATGCTATTCAAGCCGCCCTTGATAGCTGCCGTGACATCGATGACCAGCTAGTACGGGCTCAAGAAACCCGCCGGATTTTGGATCGGTTGGTGGGCTATACCCTGTCCCCCTTGCTCTGGAAAAAAATTGCCTGGGGCCTATCCGCCGGTCGGGTGCAGTCGGTGGCTGTGAAACTACTAGTGGAGCGAGAGCGGGATCGGCGAGCTTTCAAACAAGGCTCCTATTGGGATCTAAAGGCAACGCTGCAGCAGGCTGATAACCCCTTTGAAGCAAAGCTAACCAGCCTAGGGGGAATTCGTGTAGCCACGGGTAGTGACTTTGACGAAAATACAGGGCAAATTGCATCTGGTCGCAATGTGGTGCTATTGGATGAAACCCAAGCACAGGCGTTAAAACAGCGGTTAGAAGCCAGTGTTTGGACTGTTTCTAATTTAGAAGAGCGTCCCTCTAGCCCCAAACCAGCACCGCCCTTTACCACCTCCACACTGCAGCAAGAGGCAAACCGTAAGCTGCGGCTATCTGCTCGCGATACCATGCGCACGGCCCAATCTCTTTATGAGAAAGGGTTTATTACCTACATGCGTACGGATTCAGTCAACCTGTCTCAGCAGGCAATTACAGCTGCCCGCAGCTGCGTAGAGCAAAAATACGGTAAGGAATACCTCAGCCCCAAACCCCGGCAGTATGCCACCAAAAGTAAGGGTGCCCAAGAGGCCCACGAGGCGATTCGTCCTGCCGGTAGCACCTTTCGTACCCCTCAAGAAACCGGACTCAAGGACCGGGAACGCAACCTCTACGATCTGATTTGGAAGCGTACGGTGGCCTGTCAGATGGCCAATGCTCGTCAAACCCATATCACCGCTAGCATTGAGGTCGATGATGCCCTCTTTAAGGCCACGGGCAAGCGCATCGATTTTCCAGGTTTTTTCCGGGCCTATGTGGAAGGGTCAGATGATCCCAATGCGGCCCTTGAGGATCGTGAAGTAACACTGCCTGTGCTAAAGGTGGGGGATACTCCTAGCTGCACAGAGCTAGAGCCCATCGGTCACGAAACCAAGCCGCCCGCCCGCTATACCGAGGCCACCCTGGTTAAAACCCTAGAAAAAGAAGGGATTGGTCGTCCCAGTACCTATGCGTCGGTCATTGGTACCATCATTGACCGAGGGTATGTGCATCCGCTAAACAACAGCTTGATGCCTACATTTACAGCCTTTGCGGTGACTGAACTGCTGGATAAACATTTTCCAGATTTGGTAGATGTCAAATTTACAGCGCGGATGGAGCGCACCCTGGACGATATTTCCACTGGCGAGGCTGACTGGCTGCCCTATCTTAAAAAGTTTTATTCCGGTGACACGGGCTTATCGGGACAGGTGGAGGCGCGTGAAAGCCAGATTGACCCGGCTGAGGCTCGTACCGTTGATCTATCTGACCTCAGTGCTAAGGTGCGGATTGGTAAGTATGGTCCCTACATTGAAGCGATCAATGAGGACGAGGGCAGTGAAAGCGAGACTGTACGCGCTTCTATACCGCTGGATGTGAGTCCTGCAGATCTCAATGATGATCAAGTACAGGTGCTGCTCAAACAGAAGACCGAGGGGCCAGAAAAGCTGGGGCTGCATCCAGAGACTGGCGAGCCAATCTATGCACTGATTGGTCCCTACGGTCCCTATGTGCGCCTTGGTGACAAGACCGAAGAAAACCCCAAACCCAAACAGGTGTCACTGCCTAAAGGTGTGACCCGCGAGTCGGTGGATTTAGAAATGGCTGTGGGGCTACTATCCCTACCTCGATTGCTTGGAATGCATCCCGATACAGGAGCCAAGATTAAGGCTAGTCTAGGTCGCTTTGGTCCTTATGTGGTCCATGACCAGGGGAAGGAAGGGAAGGACTATCGTTCCTTGAAAGGGGATGATGATGTCCTACAGGTGACCCTAGAGCGAGCCCTAGAGCTATTGGCTCAGCCTAAGCGTGGCCGTGGTCGTAAGGCCGCGAAGCCGTTGCGGGAGCTGGGTCAACATCCTGAATCTGAAGCGCCCATCAATATTTACGATGGTCCCTACGGTCCCTATATCAAGTACGAAAAGGTCAATGCCTCTCTGCCAGAGGGTAAGAATGTGGAGGATATTACCTTGGAAGAAGCCCTAGAAATTATTGCAGCTAAGGCCACTACCAAGAAAAAAACGACCCGTAAAAAGACAGCTAAAGCCTCGACGACTAAAAAAACAACAGCTAAAAAGTCGACTACTCGCAAGTCCGCAACTAAATCCACAACCAAAAAAGCTAGTACTGCGAAAAAAAGTAGTACAGCCGCTGCGAAAAAGTCCACAGCTGCGAAGGGCAAGTCTACAACCCGGCGCAAAAAGTCAAGCGCAGAAGAGGGGAGTTCTGCTGATTAGACCGATGCCATAGGGTCTGTATACCTACGGAACGTCGTTACATTTTGGTTGGATTGGGTAAACCGGTGCTAGATTAGCAAGCGTTGTTTCCTGCTCGTGCCCATGGTTCTCAAGCAACGGCCTCCCCTGCTAGTCACTGTTAGCACAGCGATTTTATTAGTGCTGGGAGGAGCAGCGGCCTATTTGGGCCTGCGTCAGCGCCTGGCTACAACGGCTGAGCTACCCGTGGGTATGGAGCTGGTGCCGGGGAATGCCCTGGTAACTCTGACGATGACGACCGATGAAAACCAGTGGACTCGGCTGCGACAGTTGGGCACACCCGAATCCCAAAAGAGTTTGGATCGGTTGCTGGTGACCTGGCGCGATCGCATCCTCAATGCCAATGGTTATCGATTTAGAACTGATATTGAACCGTGGATTGGTGATCAAGTAACCCTGGCTTTTTTGCCTGCAGCGGGGGGCGATGGGGCTACCGAGCGGGTCCTGCTGGTTCCCATTGAAGAGCCCCTCAAGGCCCAGGAACTGCTGTCAGAGCCACGGAACGGGGTGAATTGGGTCGGTCGCGACTATCGGGACATCAAGATACAATCCATCAAAACAGCCACAGGGGAAACGCTTGAGAGCGCTGTTTTAGACCAGCAGTGGTTAGTGCTGGCCTCTGGAACTAGCGGCATTGAGGCGGTGATTGATAGCTTTGATGGGGAAGGCTCCATGGCCGATAGCAATGCCTATCGCCAGGCCATCAAGCATGTACAAATGCCCTCCTCGTTAGTGCAGCTGTATGTAAATGTGCCTGCGGCATCGTCGGTACTGGCCGGTAGTGATGCGTTGCCAGGGATCAATGGCCTGGTGGCTGCCGTCGATCTTTTACCCAATGGGTTAGATATTGAAGCGTCGACGTGGCTTGGCCCTGAAGATCAGCCCGTCTATGGCGATATGGCCAATGGACGTTCTTGGACCCCTGAACGGCTACCGGAGTCTACGGTACTGTTGCTGTCCACCGGCAGCATTGGCCCCCTATGGCAAGCCCTGAGTGAAGCTGAGCAGCTAACTGCGCTGTTACCGATTGCACCAGCTGCCTTGGCCGAGGGGCTAAAAACTCAAACCGGTCTGGATTTTGAAAATGATATTTTGCCGTGGCTAGGTAGGGAAGTGACATTTGCTCTGCTGCCACCAGCAGCGGGGGACAAAGCAGCCTCTGCGACAGCCCCGATGGGGCAATTAGCATTGATGGCAGAGGTGAGCGATCGCGATGCGGCAGAGGCTATCTGGACACAGCTGGATGAGGTGATGGTCAGCCGTTTTCGGTTTGATGTACAGCCATCCCAGACGGCGACGCTACCCATGAACCGGCTGGTGTCTTACTACGGTGGGATTGCTATGGGCCATGGCTGGCTGGACAAAAATGTGACCTTTTTTGGGGTGGGAGCAGAGGTTCTAGATGCGATCGCACCCAGCCCTCGCAAATCCCTAAAGGCTAATCAAGCGTTTCAAACCCTGTTGGATATTTCTCCCCAGGAACATAACGGCTACTTTTTTATTGACTTTGATCGCATCCACGACCTCCAGGGTACGGTGCCTTTTCCTACCCTGCCAGATGGTTCTATCTTCTCAGCCGTTAAAACCCTGGGGGTGACCACCACTGTCCAAGACGAGCGTAACCTCAGCTACGACATCTTTGTTGAGCTACCTAAGGGAAGACGAGTCAAACCCTTGCCAGCTCCAGATGTTAGTAACGCTAAGCCAGATGATGCGAATGCAGAGGAGTAAAGCACGAGTTTAGTACCCCGCTGGCTTCGACTCCGCTCAGCCAGCGGGAAATATCGTTAAGCCTCGCCGCCGCTGCTGGCAGATGAATTGGTAAAGGCCGGGCTCAAAAATGCTACCAGCGCACCGATCAAAAACCCGGCAATGTTGCGAGTCAGGGGCAGCCAATCCTGGGTGCGGGTCACAACTGGGCCAATGCCGAAAGCGATAAAGAGCATGCCCCACAGGGGAGAGAAAATCAGCATCCACTGCCATGAGAATACCTGACCCTCTTTGCGGGGGTGGGCTGCGAACCCACAGATGATGCCCCCTAGAATCGAGGTAATCAACGTGAGAATCCACTGTTCCCTAGGTAAACCGGGCACCACTGAGCAGCCGCCCCGCTCTAGACAGGTTTCCAGGGAGGCGATGGCCTGCATGATGGCCTGATCTTCGCCGCGATCGCGGACAAAAAACTGATTCCCAAAGCGAGTTTGTAGTTCAATCCAAAAAACACGGGGCAGCAGCGCATAGACCGAATCGCCCACACTAAAGTTGAGGATATTGCCCCCCCTCGGGTCAGCAATCAGCATGACGCTTTTCTCGTCTAGGCCCCAAAAGTCCTTTACTGCCCGACCGGGAGTCTGGTCAAACTGGGTGAGAACCCTTAATTTCCAACCCGTCTCAGCTTCAAATTCGGGCAGATGTTGATTCAGATAGTCTTCCTCAGAACTGGTCAGAATTTTTGCCAGGTCAATCACCATCGTCGGCTCGTCTGGCAGCAACTCTGGGTTGTTGTAAGCATGGGCAGCTGGTGCTGTGATCCCTGATATGAAAGCAATACAACAAATAAACAAACCTCCCCATAGGAAGGTTTGCAACCAATTCTTAAGGCCTGTGCTCATGGTGTTTACACTTATTTACCTATCT
>NZ_JADEXP010000331.1 GCF_015207065.1 Leptolyngbya cf. ectocarpi LEGE 11479
AATCGGCCCCCTTCCCCGCCCCAGGGAGGAGACTTATAAGCATGACGCTATATTTGGATATTTTTGGTCATAAATTTGAACAGGCCCAACAACGCTTAGCCGGGTTAGCGCAGCAAACCGAACAGGAAAATGTGCCCAAAGGCATCCTGAACCAGGCCCTAACGGAACTTGCCAATGCCCTGGAAGAGGTCCATGTTCTTTCAGAAGAGCTGTCTGAGCATCACGATCAGTTACAAATGGCCCAGATTTCCCTGGCTGCAGAGCGTCAGCAATATTTTGACCTATTTGATCTAGCCCCCGATGGCTACATCGTTACCGATACCCAGGGGATGATCGAGCAAATCAATCAGACAGCGGCCATCCTGCTGGGTCGACGTCAGTCGCTCCTCATGGGGAAACCCTTAGGGGCGATGATTGCGCAAAGTGATAGCCGTAGATTTTATACATTACTAGGTCAATTACAACAGGGCGAGGCCTTCCAGGCTCTTGATCTATGTTTGCAGTCCTATCCAAGACAATCTGTGCAGGCGTCTTTTACCATTGCTCCTGTTTGTGACCATCAGGCTCAGCTGGTGGGGTTTCGCTGGTTGTTTCGCGATCTGACCCAGCAGCGTCAAACTGCCATCGCCCTGGCAGAAAGTGAGGCCCAATATCGGGCCATTGTGGAAGACCAGACCGAGCTAATTTGCCGTTCGCTGGCCGATACTCGATTAACCTTTGTCAATCAGGCATTTTGTCACTATTTTGACTGTTCCAGCGAGTCGCTGATGGGTAAGAGTTTCTTTGACCTGATTATAGATGCCGATCAAGATAGGATCATGCAGCAGCTGGCTGTCCTCGATCGCACTAATCCTGTGATTACCCTTGAGCATCGCGTTGTCTTGCCCGATGGTCAGCTGCGTTGGCAGTCATGGGTCCATCGAGCTTTGTTTGACGATCAGGGTGACTTTTTTCAATTTCAGTCAGCGGGTCGTGATATTACCGCCCAAAAGCAGACTGAGCAGGCCCTGCAACATCGCGAAGCGCAGCTGCGCCTAGTGACCGACTCGTTGCCCGTACTGCTGGCCTATGTCAATGCCAAGCAGCAGGTGGTCTATGCCAATCGCACCCATGAGCATTGGTTAGGCATACCCAGCACAGACATGGTGGAGCTTTATCTGTGGGAGGCGCTAGGGCCAGATGTCTATCGACAGATCAGACTACCCATAGAAGATGTATTATCGGGTGATTATGTCAGCTTTGAACAGGAAGTGACGTTGCCCCATCAGGCCCCGTTGTGGATCCATGCTACGTTGGTACCGGATCGAGCCAGCGACGGTCAGGTGAGTGGATTTTTTGTATTGGTGAACGATATTAGCGATCGCAAAGCGATTGAATATCAAAAAGAGCAGCTGATCTCCATTGTTAGTCACGAACTGCGCACGCCGTTAACGTCTATTCATGGCGCTCTAAGGTTGCTCACCCGTGGGGCTTTCGATCCGCTCTCTACAGAGGGCCAAACGCTTCTGAGCGTGGCCGATAGAAGTACTGAACGCATGGTGAGATTAGTCGATGACTTGCTCGATATGCAACAAATTAAGCTGGGCAAGCTATCGCTTACCCCCAGCTCCTGCCAGGTCACTGATTTGATTCAGAGCGCCATTGATACGCTCCAGACTATTGCCCAGGAACATCACATCACCCTGGCGACGATTCCCTGTGACCTCTCTGTATGGGCGGATTGCGATCGCATTGTTCAAGTGCTCGTCAACCTAATTGGCAATGCGATTAAATTCTCACCAGCCGGTAAAACCGTCGTGATTAAAGCAGGAAAAGCCGTAAACCCTTATCTGCCCCCCTCCTCACCCCATGTCAGATTTCAAGTGTGTGATCAGGGGCAAGGTATACCGACCGATCAGTTAGACCGTATCTTTGACTTGTTTTATCAAGTAGACATGTCTGATCCTCGACATCGGGGCGGCACAGGATTAGGTCTAGCCATTTGTCGCGGTATCATTGAGCAGCATGGAGGCACCCTGCAAGTAGAGAGTACTTTAGGAGAGGGCACTACTCTCTCGTTTACATTGCCCCACAAAGGCTACCAACCGTAATAACTGTCATAAGAACGCCCCTTTTTTGACCAGAACAGTCCCCTAAGTAAAGATGACATTACATCTAGATATTTTTAGCCGTCAGTTTGAACAGGCCCAACAACAGTTAACCCAGCTGTTACAGCAAGCCGCACAAGACGATGCGCCTCAATCTCTCCTCACCCAGGCTCTAGATGAACTGACCAATGCCTTAGAAGAAGCCCATGTGCTCTCAGAAGAACTGGCTGAGCAGTATAACCAGCTGCAAGCTGCTCAGATGACCCTCACCACAGAACGTCAGCAGTACTTTGAACTATTTGACCTGGCCCCCGATGGCTATATCATCACCAATGTCCAAGGGATGATCGAGAAAATCAACCAGACTGCAGTAACTCTACTCAACCGACATCAGCATTCATCCGTGGGCAAACCCTTAGCCGTCATGGTGGCCCAAGCCGATATTCATAAATTTTATACATTGCTCAATCGATTGCAGCAAGGCGAAACCTTTCAGGATTTTAGCCTGCGTTTGCAACCCTACCAAAAGTCATCCCTATATGCGTCTTTCACCATTGCCCCCATGCGGGATTATCAGTCCCAGCTGGTAGGATTTCGCTGGTTGTTTCGCGACCTTAGCCAACAGCGTCGGGCCACCATTGCTTTGGAAGAGAGCGAGACCCAGTATCGAGCCATTGTTGAAAACCAGACTGAGTTAGTTTGCCGTTTTTTAGCAGATGGTCGGCTAACCTTTGTCAATCAAGCATTTTGTCAGTATTTTGACTGCTCCTCGGAATCTGTGATCGGCGAAAACTTTTTTAACCTAATCGGCGAAACATCCCAAGAAACGATCCTGCAGCAATTAGCGATCCTTGATCGACTTGATCGAGACCACCCCGTCGTCACCTTTGACCATCGAGTTGCCCTATCCGATGGTCAAGTCCGTTGGCAGCAGTGGGTGCATCGAGCCCTGTTTGACCGCAGCGGTGACTTTTTTCAATTTCAGTCAGCCGGACGCGATATCACCGATCAAAAACGAGCTGAGGAAGTTTTGCAACAACGTGAAGCTCAACTCTGTCTAGTCACCGATGTCCTGCCAATACTGGTAACTTACATTAATGCGAAACAGCAGGTGATCCATGCCAATCGCACCCATAAGCATTGGCTAGGAAAATCCCGAGGAGATATCGTCGGCCATTACCTGTGGGATGTGTTGGGACCCAGTGCATATCAACAGGTCAGAGTTGCGGTTGAAGCAGCCCTATCAGGTGAGCGGGTTGCCTTTGAACAAGCCGTAACATTATCACATCGGCCTTCGTTTCAAGTCAGTGTCACCCTAGTGCCTGATCAGCCCGAACCAGGGCATGTCAATGGATTTTTTGCGCTGGTTGAAAGACTTGACTTGGCTGTTCAAGAGAGTGGCGCCAACAGGAGCCATTCTCCATAGTCTGGTGTCTGTTGCGAAAGAAGCCACTAAAAAACTGAGCGAATGGTGTCTAAAGCCTGGTTTTATGTTGTTTTCTTACAGTCTAGACACCGTCCTGGTTTCCTAGGAAGGATTTTGTCATAATTCAAGACGCCTATCACTGGAGCTAAACAGGTGAGCCCTGAAACCTCAGACCCCATCGAGCATCAGAATGTCCCCCAGGCCCATCGCGGTCTGCACGACTTTTTGTATAGTTCAACCGATGAACATTCAGTCGAGCCGACGGTTGCACCTGCCGTAGAATCAGCCGTTGATACGCCCCTAGCTATTTCAGACTGGTGTGAGCAAGCACAAACTGCAAAAGTTGCGGGTGTTTATGCTGTGCTCAATAGTACTGGGCAAACTCAATTTATTGGCTATTCTCGGAATGTGGCTCTGTCTTTACGCAGTCATGTGACCCAAAAAGGAGACGATGTCTGTGCCATGGTCACCGTGCAGCCATTTAAGTTTCCCAAACGAGATGCCATGGAAAAGCTACGGGATGAGTGGATCGCTGCACTGCCAAGTCCACCTCCTGGAAATTTAGATGGCACCTGGGCCAAGTCCATTAAAGAGGCCGCTACCCAGGTAATGTCAACAGCAGAGCGAGAAACCTACGAAGAGAAAAAGCTAAAGCTTCGTCGTGCCATGGCAGATGGTTCATTGCAGGCAGGGGAAAAAACTCAGGCAAATCAACGGCAGGACCTAGCGGCAGCCATGAATGATGATAATTGGAGCGCTGTGATTCGGGAGCAAACCCAAGAAACGCAGTCCTGATATATCCACAGCGCCCACAGCGCCCACAGCGCCCATAACGCAACCATGGAGAATGGTAAAGCGGTGTTTGTTATCGACTGGAACACCGCCATTTTTCTATACTGGGTCCGATAAACTGTTCGCATCCTAACGTCATTACAATACCCAAGGTATAGGCAATAAAGTCTTCCCAGGAAAACGAGGTGCCAATCACGGTTCTAGCTAGTCGATGCGAGCCTAGGCCTAGGATTTCGACAATCTTAAAGTATTGCAAAATCTCCACTAGAAAGGAGAATAGTAAAACACCAATGGCTGTGTTAATGATTGAGTACTTAAAGAACGTGCGGACAAAGGTATAAATGAGGATAACAACAAGAAAATCACCCATGTAAGGCCGGACAAAATCATCCTTAACAAAGACGCCAATATAAATCTCTGTGATTAATAAAAGTACAGTCCAGTAAAAGTAATATGCGTTAAATCTCATGGGTATCTAGCAGCATTGAAGAACTCACAGGATAAATACGGTAAATAGGGCGACGATTCCAGAAGTAGCTCTGGTATTCGGTCGGAGACTCTGTATATATTGCGTAAATTTTTCTCGGGGTTCTTTATGGTCTCTTATTGTGGTGAGGTACGTTTGAGTTTAGCGCTCCCTTGACCATGGCAGCATCCTACGATTCCTTACATGCCCAGAAAATCATTGGCCTGCTCCCGGCGGCTGGCCAGGGCAGCCGCATTAGTCCTTTGCCCATGAGTAAAGAGCTTTTCCCTATTGGGTTCCAAGATCTGGCGGATCAGGGGTTGCGGCCAAAGGTGGCTTGTCAGTATTTGCTAGAAGCCATGGGGAGAGCTGGGGTACAAGAGACCTTTATGATTTTGCGACCGGGGAAATGGGATATTCCAGCCTACTTGGGGGATGGCTCCCAGCTTAATATGAGGCTGGCCTACCTCACTGTCCATGTGCCCTTTGGAGTCCCTTTTAGCCTTAATCAGGCCTATCCCTTTGTTAAGGATGCCATTATTGCCATGGGCTTTCCCGATATTTTGTTTAGCCCTGTTGATGCCTATACTCAGCTGATTGAACGCTTAACCAGCACTCAAGCGGATGTGGTGCTGGGGCTGTTCCCCACCGATCAGCCTGAAAATGTTGGTCTGGTTGATTTTGATGCGGATGGCGTGGTGTCGGGCATCTATGAAAAGTCTCAGCTCACGCATCTGCAGTATATGTGGGCCATTGCCGTTTGGCGACCTAGATTTACGGAATTTCTGCATCAGTTTGTTGAGGCCAAGCTGAGAGCGCTGATTGGAACTCGGTCGCCGGTATTGATCAAGGAGATGCCAGCCTATACGGAGACACCCATTGGGGATGTGATTGGAGGTGCGATCGCAAACAACCTACGAGTAGAAGCCATCCCCTTTGAAACCGGTCATTACCTGGACATCGGCACCCCCGAAAGTCTGGTCAATGCCGTCTATCATTACGACAAGCCCTGAAATACCGCTCCGCTGATGCCCTCAGGCAGTCAAGCCAGCGGTCTGTTAGCATGTTAATCACTCCTTCAAAGGCAATCGACAGGCCATGGTGCAGCTCAAACCGCGATTTCAAACGTTTGAAGACTACCTTGCCTATGACGACAACAGCGATAGGCTATATGAACTCTTTAACGGAGAATTAGTTGAGGTGCCACCGGAATCCGGTTTCAATGTTGAAATTGCCACCCTGTTACTGATCCAACTGGCGGCAAAGGTAGGTCATCGTAGGGTTCGGGGGCATGGGTTGGAGCTGGAGGTGCGTGGAGAACCTAAGAACCGATACCCTGATTTAACCATCATCCGATCAGAACACATCGAACAGCTCAAGCAGCGCAATACTATTCGGCTATCTATGGCTCCACCTGTATTGGTAGTTGAAGTGGTTAGCCCTGGCGCACTTCAACGGGATCGTGACTACATTGCCAAACGAAACCAGTACGAAGATATTGGTATTCTAGAATATTGGATTGTGAACCCCCAAGAACAGACAATTCTGGTGTTGGAATGGGCCGATGGCGGTTATGGTGAAGGCACAACACTCAGGGGAGATGATCGTCTCTCCTCATCTAATTTAGGTACTCTGTTGCTAACGGTTGAACAGCTCTTTAGCCTTGACTCTACTGAGTAGAAGCTATTGTATTATGGCTATTCCAAGGAAGTATTTTCCTTTACGGAGATATCGATTGGAGGGAGGGTGCGATCTCAAATAATCTCCGCGTAGAAGCCACCCCCTTTGAAATCGGTCATTATCTAGATATCGATACGCCCAAAAATCTAGTTAATGCCGTCTATCATTACGACAAACCGCGATCGGTCTCCAGAAAAGTAAATCTGTGGCCTAAGATCAGCAGCGTTGGTCTAAACCATATTAGTCTGGTTAATTTTAATGCGGGTGACGTGATGTTGGAATTGTTATTCAGTAAGCTCTAAGTATGGTCAGATTCATCTGGTAGCTCACTATTGATTCGATTTGTCAGTTTGTCTAATCGATCATTTGCATCTTGCGTTAGTTTAAACCAGCAAATGCTAGATGTAATACCTCCAGTAGTGGAGGTTACAAAGCCTTCGGATACTTTGCCGGATAAGAGAAGAGCCCCTCCAGCTACTGTGGTAGCAATTGACATGAGAAGGGCTATGTTGAAGCTGACTTTCGCCTGTCTTAATCTTTCTTTAACAATACTCCGGACAGAATTAGGAGACTAGCACCCCATAGTCACAAAGACTTGGAAAGTTGGGATGTGATTTAATCAAAGTCTCGTCTAAGTCTAAGTTTCGAATAAACCTGTCAATCAGATGCTGATTGAGTTTACGACGTTTGTAGGAGGCCATGGAAAAGA
>NZ_JADEXP010000332.1 GCF_015207065.1 Leptolyngbya cf. ectocarpi LEGE 11479
GCAATGTTGCGTCCATAACCGCCAGAAAGATCCCAATCGAACCCGGCGGTCGTGCCGCGTAGTCCGGCAACGACTTCAAAATCATCTTCGCGGATTTCTTCTTCAGGAATAAATCCGTTGGGGAATATTTCGCCATTGTTGCGGCCATCGCGTGGACGGCGAAAGGTAAAGAACAGCGTTGAAGACCGGTCTGTATAGGTTGCAAAGCTATAAGCCTCTACGTCGCCAAAATCATAGGCTGCATTTATTGCAAATGAGTATCGCTCAGACGGATACTCACCGAAGTTACGCACCGTTCGATTGACCAGAGCCTCTCGCGGATCAACCGAAAATGTACCGTCCATATTATCAACGTCCGGGAAGAACCGGAAGGAAGCGCCGGGCTCTGTCGGAATGGGCACAGGGCTTGCGCGCTCAGAGCCTTCATTCTGCCGATAATCAAACGACACATTAACAAAGCCATTATCGCCAAGAGCAAAACCGCCATTGGCGCCGAAGTTAAAAAACTCACCGTCATTGCGGTCGAAATTCTGGCCGCGTGTCGCAGTTAAGAAGCCGCCTTCAGGCGCCTCTTTCAAAATGATGTTGACCACGCCAGCAATGGCGTCAGAGCCATACTGAGCTGCCGCGCCGTCCCGTAGAACCTCAACCCGGTCGATTGCAGAATTGGGGATCATGTTCAAATCAACACCGGCTGACCCGCTAAACAAGCCTGTGCTGGTGTTAATGAGAGATGTCTTATGACGACGTTTACCGTTTACCAGCACCAGTGTTTGGTCTGGGTTCAGCGCACGCAAACCTGCTGATGCGATGAACGTGGCCGTCCCGCCGCCAGCGCGTTGCGGTAAATTCAGCGAAGGAACATTGTATCGCAATTGTTCAAACAGTCCGCCGGTTCCCGGTATTCGTTCCAACATTTCCGAGGAGAACACATCAATAGGTATCGGGCTGTCTATGACTGACCTAGGCTCACCCCGTACGCCTGTAACGATCAGTATGTCTTCCGTAGATGTTGCCGCTGCTGCATCTTGAGCGCTAGCGCCGGAAGGCAAGATGCTTGCGAACGCCGCCGCACTGGTTAGAAGCGCAGCTCTCAGAGTTCCCCGCTTATTGTTGGTTTTCATGCCGTTATTTCCCTCAACGTCGACGCAGTTTTCACAACGTCCAATTATAAGGGTGCCGGTTTCCGTAAGCCGTCCTTTGAGGCCAGTCTCTGTCAAAAGCACAAGCAGCGCATCTTCAACGGAGTAATCACCTCGGACTTCATTCGTGTAATGCGGCCCAACCAGTTTACGTTCAAACAAGACGCTGACCTGAGCTTGTTCGGCAAATTCCAAAATGCCTTCCGACGCCCTTTGTCGGTCAACCTTGAAACTAACCTCAACCTCAGTCGTATGAGCCTCACTCGCATGCGCTGCCTGTACGGACATAAAGCCCGA
The DNA here is from genome assembly GCF_015207065.1 of Leptolyngbya cf. ectocarpi LEGE 11479. GTDB lineage: Bacteria > Cyanobacteriota > Cyanobacteriia > Phormidesmidales > Phormidesmidaceae > Leptothoe > Leptothoe ectocarpi. Next base: position 1,440 of record NZ_JADEXP010000332.1, read on the forward strand.
AACAATTATGACGCAAACGATACTTACGTATACCTTCGCCCCCCTTGCAAGTGTCAGCTGCACGACATTCCCCTCAGCCGTTAGGCGCTTCTTGGTTCATGTTCCGACAGCCTTATCTAGTGAGAGCAACGGCAAACAATTTTCCTCCATCATTTTTTTTAAAACCTTAAAGTATTTTTTCGGAAGCTGATGAATCGGGTTCAATATAATAATCATTATACGTCTTGGCTGATGTGAAAGACTCCCTCATCAACTTCCTCCACAGACAATCCAAATCCATCGCGCAAAGAATCGAAAATGGATTCAAGTTTTCCAACGGGAAAATACCCGCCGACCCTTAAATCACGGACATTTGCGTCAACGATCGCAATTTCAAATTCTGTATATCTGGAAACTTCCCCAATAACTTCGTGGAGCGGCTGATCTTCAAATGCGAGCACGCCATTGCGCCAAAACAATTCTGTTTCCAGTCGATCAGGCTCAATCCGGGTAACAGACCTAATCTTTTCACCAAACACCACGCGATCGCCTACTGAAGCTTCAGCTGTTCGCGCTTTTTGCAATTCGGGCGTATCAGCACTTACATTTACAAATATGTCAGGCGAATCCAGGAGGTCGACGACAATGTCGCCATCCGAAACCAATACCTCTATCTCGCTTTTGTCGTATTTAACCGAAAATGCCGTCCCCACGGCGCGTACCGATCCGTTACCCGCCTTTACCAGAAAGGCATTGTTTCGCTTATGCGCAACGTTGAAATGCGCCTCACCCGATAAGAGTGTGATTTCTCGAACGCCCCTCTTATATTGAACAACCATACTGCTGGAGGTGTTGAGAACCACAACAGATTGATCGGGTAATGCAATTTCCCTCTGCTCACCAATCATGGTTGAGTATGTAGCATTTTGCGCAGTGTATTGACGGTAGTTGAAATGATCGACGCTGACCGCCGACGCAGCAATCAGAACACCGACAGACGCAGCAACAGCAGCACCCGTTCGGAACATACCTCGTCGTTTGGAGTTCTCAGAAATTTCGGAAATTTCAGATAACTCAGCCGCGAAATGCTCATCAGCCTCAATATCGCTATTAGCAAGCAATGACCGAAAATCGTCCCACATCTCGACGACCCGGATCAGTTCATCATGTCGGTCTTGCCTTCCCTCAAGCCACTTTTGAAGTTCCAGGCTTTCCTCTTTGCTCAACTTGCCACGGTCAAGCCGCGCGGCCCACTCAATAGCGGCGCGGGTCTCCGGCGTCTGTTCAGGAAACTTGATTACATCGTTCATTTTAACACCGACTCATTCGCCAGCCATGGTAGTGAAACTCATTTACTATAACCTACTCTTTTTTCTTTTTCTGGATCTTGCGATCCCTTTTCGCCGAAATCGAGCCTCACAAATGGAAAAGCCTTTCGCTATATGCTTTTCTGTTGTGCTTTCCGATATGCCAAGCGTTTTCGCGATTTCACGTTGAGGCATGCCATAAAACATGCGGAGCAACATGACCTTGCGGCATGGCGTTGACATCGCCTCCAGCGCCTGCGCAAGCTCGCGCAATTCCTCGCGCGCCGCCAGTTTTTCAAATCCGTCACCGTCACTACTACTGAGCGCTGGACCGGAATAATCCTCTATGTAATCCGTGAGAATTGTCGACAATCGTGTCCGGTCTCGAATGACTAGCCTTTTTGCCGTAGTAAACAGATAGCTGGTCGGGTGATCAATTTTCGTATGCTCAGCTGCCGCATGAGCATTTACGAAGGCTTCCTGAACGATATCTTCTGCGCCATCTCGATTGCCAATTATGCGGCGTACATAGCGTTCCAGGCTTTTTTGGCACTCAAGAAAAGCCTGCTCCAGCCCAGTAATATTATTATTTTTCCGCACCATATTGTGACTTAGATTAACTGATCAACCAAAGCCCTGAAAGGCGTAACCCTGCAACACTAGCTGAACATAAACTTAAACCGATGCATTTTTTTGATTTCGCGTAGTGGAATTCTGGCGCTCAACACTCTTAACAGATGCGGAGTTTCATCTAATTTCCAACAAACCTGGAAGTACTATTTAGCTGACTATGCGCAATACCATCCACATTGGACCTTGGGCTGAAGACTAGAGCATCACATTGCATAGCAATGCTTATCGTCTCATATTAATCAGCAAAATGTTCTTTCAATATAGGCTACGCATATACCATGCTAAACCACTTATTCATTACTATACAATTTACATTATTGTGCTGCGTGCTAAACCCGACCGCGAAGGCGGTCAAATTATAATCAGCGCGCCTTCGCGCACGGGGCCCGGCAGACGCACATAGCGCCGGTCGATGGTTCCACCGGAGTACTCCGCAACCTCCTGCGCCAGCGCCCCTCATCTATGCCAAACATCAACGGGTTGGAGTCGTAATAAAATTCACTTGCCATACCGCTATAGCTCTTCTCCCGCAGCACCCCGCCCATCTAGTAGCAATACGTCGCCGTTCCGGACGACAAACCTGACGCCGTGCGCAATACATTCTCTACGTCATAGGTAATACGGCACACTAGCCAATCAAAAATACAAGGTTTTATAAATTCATCACGCTTACAATTAATACTCACACAGTTTTTTTTGCTCTATACGTTTTAGATTTTTCTGATAATTTTCAAAATGTATTGTTGACCGATGCCTTTCTATAAGGCCTTTTTTTATACCGATAGCCAAATTCCAATTACCATCTGCCGCGTAAGCACAGGCCAATGTTCCTAAACGATTCATATAAGAAATATCAGCAGCTACTGACCTGTGAGCAAGCATTATAGCCACCTCACTATACTCAATCGAAAAATCTGGATCAGTCGCATACAGCCATGCTAAGTTATTTAAGTTTGTTGGGTTATTGGGCGCAAGCTTAATCGATTTTTCCATGAGCGCCCTGGACTTTTCTTTATTATCTAAACTGGATCCGATAAGCCCAATGAAATTCCCTCTTGTTTCATTTTTTGAAAGACTTTGAAGGTATGTTCCCTGTTTTCTTTGCTCTTCTGCAGTTGCGCCATACGCAAGAAAATAATCTTCATCTTCAAATGAGTTCCAGTTACTCCAATCCCAATTTACTGTACTTCCGTTAGGTAGATGCCACCTTAAAAACATGTGCATTGGCGCCTTCACCAAACGAGTGTCCCAGCCTAATCTTTCGAAAATACTGAACATTATAAGTGATGCCATGTCACAATCGACTAAATAAATTGGTTTGGTAGAATCGTAATACTGCTTACGAATATTGTTGGCTTCGAAAGCTAGAATAGCATCGATCTCTTCGTCCAATAAGTTTTTAGGTGCCAATGCCTGTCCAAGCGTGTAAGGCGTATCCTCGTATTTAATAGGCTGAAAAAAGTTATTTTGAGCCAGCACACGAGACACCATTATCGCCGCAGCAATTGCCTCTTCAGCAGTCTCAGGTTCAGTTGCTTTTTTTCCAAGTACGGCTACCCCCTCATTTAATATTGCATTTAGAAGTTTAGATGATTGAGGAGGTACCTCCTTGTATTGATTTTCTAGTTCTAGCATCTCTAAAGCAAGCAGTCTCTCTGAATCGTTTGAAACCTTAGTATGAACTTGCGAGCACGATGCCATAAGGAAGGCAACAACACAGAGTAAAATATTCTTAGTAGTCTTTATACTTCGCATGTTAATATTTATTGTCATAACCTATCTTCTTCATCTGGTTGCTCGTCTTCAGTCGCTCTATAAGGTATTGTTACAGTTTCAGTCAGCTCACCTACGTGACATGTTTGACATGTCTCTTCATATTCTCTTAATCGTTCAAGCTCTTTATAACTATGACGTAGACCCGTTGGATCTGAGAAATTAATTGGGTCGTTATATGCGTAAGCATAGAGATTTTGCTGATCGGCATAGCCAATCGGATCGGTCTGCAGGAACCTGCCGGTCTCCGGGTCGTAGTAACGGGCCTTGTAATAATAGAGCCCCGTCTCCGCATCCAGTTTCTGACCGGTGAACCGGAACGGAAAGCCGCCGTCGCCTTCCGCGCCGCTGACGCCATAGGGGGAATAGGTGAACTTGTCTCCCGCCGCCACGGCCCCGGCGCTGCTTGAAAGCGCAATCACGCTGCCCAGCCGGTCCTGGTGGGCCCAACGCTCACACGTCGCATAGTTTGTGTTCGCACACGCACTATCGAGCGTGTAGTCGATCATCAGGAACGCTTCATCAACACTCCCCGGCAGGCTGCACGCGGATTACTTTAGTTCTAAGGCAAGCTATGTTTTCAACGGACTCGAGCTCAGAATATAGTACTTTACTCTTATAAAACCTGTTTCAAGATCGAGATCGGGTCTTTTTTTGCCGCTGAGCTAATTTAAACCTTAGAAAGTCATGCTCTTCACCACCACCAAAAGTAGCGGGAAGATCATTCACAACGTCAGTATTTATTAAGTTTAATAGTGCAGCATACGCATAAGCAGACAAAATTTTACTTTCACTTTTGGCTTGGTGTAGTAACACTTCTATCGAAGGTGCATTTTCCAGAAGCTGCACCCCTTTTTCATGAAACTGAAGGTCTTTCTTTTTATCAAGAAAGGGAAGCGCATTTCTAATAGTAGACGTTTCTAAAAGCGTCAGCAGAGTGATGTATCGCTTACGCAAATTAGCGTAACTTTCTTCTGATAAGCTCAATAACCTAGCAATTTGCCGATCAGATAAACTACCCAAATGTGATAGAGCACCATCCAAGATATAATATTTTGCTGCCGCATCATCCAAATCGATTCGCTCGATAGCCATGTCAACAAGAACAACACCAGGATGCCCTAGTTCTGAAAACACCTGCAAAGCTCTTATCACCACATATTTTTTACCTGAATTCAACATCCGAATTAATGGTTCGGGACCACGAAATTTGAATGCCGAGATAGCATCCCAAAAGGCATTTTTTCCTTTTGGAGTAAGTTCCTGGTTACCCGATTCTAAGACTTCAAACGGATCATAGCCAAATCTTTCATCGACAATTTTCGCGTAACCTTTATCTCCGTTAGATTCTATCATTCGATCACCACACTATTTACTTCAACCTCGACGTTCGATTAATTCTTCCAGGAGTTCATTTTCGCGATCTATACGCTCTTGATGTCCTTGATGGCGATCATGTTGCTCCTGTTCTTCTTCAGATCCATTCGGATTACCCTTTGGATGCCGCTCTTGATCCGCATGGCGTTCCCCTAAACTATTCTCCAATTCTTCGATTGCTTTATCCAACTCGCTGTCACTGATTTCCTCGGATGAGGGAAGGTCACCTTCTATTCTCTCACCCCCTGGATGCTTATCAAATACCTCATCCTCCTGACTATTATTATATAGCTCAATAGCTTCAGCGATGGCTAACGGAACCAAAACAGCCGCTGCGCCTGCGGCGCACCCAGCTACGACGCCAGCGGCACATGCTTTAGGCCCTGCAACGCATACTCTTGACCCGTAAGTTGCACCAGCTTTGCAAGCTTGAGCAGCACCATTTTTCCCTGCTGGATCTGAGAAATTAATTGGGTCGTTATATGCGTAAGCATAGAGATTTTGCTGATCGGCATAACCAATCGGGTCGGTCTGCAAAAACCTGCCGGTCTACGGGTCGTAGTAACGGGCCTTGTAATAATAGAGCCCCGTCTCCGTATCCAGTTTCTGACCGGTGAACCGGAACGGAAAGCC
>NZ_JADEXP010000333.1 GCF_015207065.1 Leptolyngbya cf. ectocarpi LEGE 11479
CCCGCTCGGCCGCCTGGATCGCCAGCGCGCCACCCGACTACGCCCCGCAAATTCAGCCCATCTCGACCCTCTATGATTTAATTATCGGTGCCGGTAGCCAGCCTGGCGACTTTTCCTCCGAAATCAGTTTGGTTTTCTCCCTGCTATATCGTTTTTATCGTATGCAATGGGTCAATGCTGGCGATTTTCTCGCACCATCATTCCGCGAAAAAATTGACAAACTGACTGCAGACGGCAAATTCCATTGTCTCTACTCCAGTAGTCCGGACTGTGCCCCTGTCCGACAGGAAATCTTCGACCTATTTCGTGACCCTTACTATTCGATGGCGAATGAGCCGGTGATTCCCAACAATCAGACAACTGATTTAACCCAGGTTGATAGTGGCAAAGATGACCTCAAATTCCCTACCTACCCAGGCGATGGCATCAATTATCCCGGTAGCCCCGCTCAGTGGTTTGCCATCCCCCCCATGCTTTACGAACAATTGCGCAACTGGAAAGATGGTAAATTTGAGACGCCAAAGCATTGCAATTTCACCAATATCGATGAGATGGGGCGTTTTTATCAAAGCCAATTTTTGGATGCGGCAGCCGATCCTGCCAAAAGTGGCTTACTCATGACCCGTGCTGTACTCGAAACGCTTTATGGTGGCGGCTTCCATCCCGGTGTCGAACTTACGTGGCCCATGCGCCATCGTCAAATGTACGCTGAAGACAAACGCACCTACGATTTTGTCCACGCGAACGATGGCTACTGCTATGGATTTTATGGTCTATGGGAAGTTCGTCTCAACGCCGCCACGCCAGAAGAGCAGCAAGAGATTTTTTACAACGATTTCGGTTTTGAAATGGTGCCAGAAGATATTCAGAAATCGCTTGATCCCAACGACAAAAATTATTGGATTTGGAAATCCACTCCCGGTGACTTGACCAAATGGATGGGAATCCCCTGGCAATCTGATGCAGGTAGCTGTCAGACGGTCTACATCGACACGCAATATCCCGTACCCGCCTGGTGGGCAGCTAACCTACCGGTAACGGTATTGACCAAAGAAAGCATGGACAAAGTGCGGCAAAACGAAATCCTGGAAGAGACACGCCGCTTTATCTATGGCAATCGTTTGCCATGGTTGCAAACGACCGATACCGGCTTTGTCGGCTACCATGCGGAAGCGGGTTACCAAAACGGGCTGATCGCTATGGTCTATCAATGGAAAAATATTGGCGTGGTTACCGGTCGACTGGCCGATACCGACCTTGATAATGTGCCCGATATCGTTTACATCGCCTATGACGGTAAAGGTGGCATCCATTAATGTCATCACTTCGTGCCGACGTTGTCATTATAGGCCAGGGAATCGCAGGCTTATGTCTAGCCTGGCTTTTACAGAAAAAAGGCATCAGCGCTATTCTCATCGGCCTTAGCAAAACACCGCCAATGATGGCTTTGGCAGAAACGTTGCCACCGTCATCATTGGTGCTTCTAGAACAGTTAGGACTCAAGGCACTCTTTGAGCGGAGCGCCTTGAGAAAAACGTATGGTTACCATTCCCTTTGGGGCACAGCCAATATTGTTGATACCAACTTTTTCGTTCACCGCCCCTTTCAGTATGGCTTAAAATTGGATAAGCAAAAACTGCTGATCGAGCTGGGAAACACCCTGGCACAAAAGGTTTTAGCCGTAGACCGCTGGTCTGATTTTGATCCGATCCAGCGCACACTTCGTATTCAACGCGACACAAAACAAGAAACAATTACAGGAAAAATTTTTGTCGATGCGACTGGCCGCAGGCGTGCCCTGTTAAAAGCGCTCCGCATTCCAACTCAAGAATCAGATCAACAACTCGCTTTTACCTGCCACTTACCTCGCATTCGACATCCTAAAATCAAGCATGAGGTCTTTACAGAGCTGTTTGCGCAAGGGTGGGGCATCGTTTCAGGATTGGATGAAGAGACAAATGTCCTAACCTTATTTACGGAGAAAGGTTCTCCCTTGGCCCGTCATCTTTGCGACTATACGAAATGGAAAGAAGTATTGACTGAAACGCAAATATTACAAGACTTTCTGGTTAGCGATCATGCCGTCAGGGTTAAGGTAGCGACTGCCAATTCATCGCGTGCCGCCCAGATCGCCGGTCAAAACTGGTTGGCGGTGGGCGATACCGCCATCGCCTTTGATCCGCTCTCGTCCCATGGCATAACCAATGCGGTCTATACTGCATGGCAGGCACAAGAAGCAATTGCTCAGACTTTGAAATCCGATCTCCAAACGCCATTAGTTGAGTATGCCCACACTCTTGAAAAGATCTTTGCTACCTATCTACATACGCAGCGACAGCTAAAAAAAATTGGTCGGTATAATCCCATTACTGGGTGAACATTCTGAGGCAGACCGCCACCTAAATATTGGTAAAAAGAGAATTTTGGAGTTTCTTCAACTCCCCCGAACGACTCTGAAGAGGTCACTTCTGCTCTAGTGCAAGCTTTACCCCTAAACCTATTAGGGTAACACCTGTTATCACCTCCAGTAAATTTTTAACGTTTGGCTGTGATAAAAATCGTTTAAGCCCTCCAACAAAGGTGGTTACGATAATTAACCATTTTAGTTGATAGTATTTGCTCCGCCGCACCAACGCAGTGTTAGGCATCACCACCTGAAGTTGCAGTGTCTTGTATCCTTTGCTGAAGGAGCGTAACCGTATTAGCGTCCAATTCCTTTTCAGGTATGACTGTTTCTCGTTCAGTCAGTACAGTTGCAATTTCAGATGAGGAAGCCTTTCCTAGATCTTGTATCAAAGATTGGAATGATAGTTCTTGTTGTCGAATCTCTTCTTTCGGAACTTCACTAACAGAATAGGCAAGGGTTACCTGTCGTGTCAGAGCATAGACAATATATTGATTTAAGGAAACACCTTCACCTTCTGCCAAATTAGTTAGTTGCTGGTGTAGTGTTTCTGGTAATCGAAGGGTTAATCGACTCATGCTTCACCTCCATTTCTTGCTAATTTGACGACCAATTCAACTGGGGTCATTACCTGTAAGCCCAGCGACGCTTCAGCATTTCGAAAGTCACGAAGATTGGACGTAATGACTATTGCTCCTGCATTCATGGCACAGTCCACAACTAAATCATCACCTGGATCCGGTGAAGTGGGTCTCCACGAATAGTAAATTGCTGCAAACTTACAAAGGTCTAGCAATTTACCTAAAACGGGTCGAAGTGTTTGCCAACGTTTTTCGGAAAGCTTACGGGATAAAACATCGACGTACTCGTAAGCAAGGGCATTAGAAACATAAACGGTTAACAGATTAGCCAACCATGCATCTATGACTAACCAGCAGCACCGCCCTGCTTGGTTAAACCCTCGAATACCACGTTTGTATCAATCACAACCCGCAAAGATGAATCAGTAGCCATGACACTACTATAGCACCGTATTTAGTGTCATTGTTTTATTTGGCAGCTACGATCACTAATCTACGGGGATGGTGAAGCAATGGGTTTGAGCTCGATACTCATGTCGGACTCGAAAGCGAGATCCCAAGGGGCGGAGTTGAAATGGGATCTCGTCCGTATCGACTTCCCACCTGAAGTCACCGAATCCAGGAAAGTCCGAAAGTATTATCCACGAAATACCGCCAGGTGCATGGCAATCAACACGGGCCTGATAAACATTTGACATGAAGTGGATGCTATTCTTGCTTGTGCTGCTTAATGTGGAGTTGAGCGGTGGTCAATATTTTTGTTAGACGGTAGGTCAGGGGCGTTGTCCGTGTCCGCATCAAGAACTATCTTAGACTGCGAATACTTACTTCACGGAATTTGTGAGCATGGTGCGGTCTCCAAAATTTATCGGTGAGGCATTAGGAAGTTGCAGCTGAGACCGCACCCTACAGCTTGCTGACGTTACTGGTGATCCTGGTCAAAAGTATGCGAGCAGGCAAGCGGGTAATGGCTAAGATCAGCCGATACCTCACCCAGAAGCTGAGGCTGAAGGTGAACCGGCAAAAGTCACAGGTGGTGAATGTCCATGCCTTGGAATACCTTGGCTTTAAGTTCAAGGGAATCCGGGTGTATTGGTCAGACAAAGCCTTTGCGGACTTCAAACACCGACTCAAGGGATTAACAGCCCGCAGTTGGAGAGTCTCAATGGAATACCGCCTGGAGCGCATAAACCAGTATCTGCGAGGCTGGATGGGATACTTTGGCATTTCACAGTATTATCACCCGATACCAGAGCTAGATGGCTGGTTGCGACGGCGCATCCGGATGTGTTACTGGAAACAGTGGCGCAGACCGCGCACTCGCATCAGCAAGCTCTTGGCCCTCGGGACGGATAAGGGCCATGCGATTCGGACGGGCATTAGTCGACGAGGCTACTGGCATCTGTCGAGAACGCTGGCGACCCAAAGTGGGATGACCAATGAGTGGTTAGCACAACAGGGATTGTCGTCGATACGTGACTTGTGGATGAAAGCCCAAGGCTACGTTTGATGACGCAGGTTAGTGTTTGCTCCGTGATGTTGAACCGCCCGGTGCGGACCCGCATGCCGGGTGGTGTGGGAGGGGGATTCGTGAGGATTCTCCCTATCCCGATTAGGCTTTTATGACATCGATAACAATTCAGAAACATCTAAAATTCCTGCATAAATTAGCGGTTAAATAGAGAGCATTTGAAAAACAACTGAACCTCAGTAAACTCATGTCGTAGAGTTCCCACCCATGTTTAGATTAAACCGAGCACACGACGTACAGCATTATCTAAATCTTCTCCTGATGGGAGGTTTGCACCAGCGATAAAACGACCAGAAAATTCCTCTAATTCAAACTTTATCTCTCGCTCAAGAATCAGGTGGCGCTGTTGTCCATGTTCAACTGGGCTAGATAAGGAGTAAGTGTGGACGGTCAAAACATCTGGTGCATTTACATCCACAAGTGGAATATCAGCTCCTATAACTCCTTCAAATTTTTGGTATACGATATCTGGGAGCACAAAGTATAAACCACTCGTGACTAAATCTGATCTTGAATAAATTAATCCCTTACGAATTAACTGGGGAATCAAACGTTTATGAACATTAGCCCAATTCATCCCATGTCCAGATTTGGGAATTATCGTATCTGATAAGGATAAATTCTTATAAGCGTACCAGTTGTCACGATAATTTCCAGTAATGTCAATACTTTGAACTTCAATGCCTACGTACTCAATAAGATCTCCATGATTGACTTTAGCTAGTACCCAGTCCATGGAGAGGCTTGTCCCCAGTTTTACTTCCTTGCCCGATGTTTGACCTAAAGCAACAATGCACTCTGAAATGTTATTTCGACGTGGAATATATTCCTCATAGGTTAGAAATTCTAAGCCACTTCCAAATGAATCATGCGCCACTCTTTTTAATGAAGCATACCGATTTTCATACATACGGTTAGGACAAATTATGCAGTCTCCATAAGGAGAAGTAACACTGCATGTACCATAAGTGATAGTTCGATCGTGGTTTGTCTTAGTGCATGCCTTTTCAATAAAAGGACATGCCCCCAAATTCCATAGGCTACGGCTTACATTAGATAGATCATCTGGTGCATATCCAAATATTTCAACAATATCCTTACTCGGCCTCTGCAACATTTTCTCTACCCACCTATCATTGACTTTATTGATTTCCCAATGGCTTTTGCCATAAGGGGTGGAACCGCATTGCCAACCTGTTCATATTGTTGGGTAACACTTCCTGTAAATTTATAGTGATCTGGAAATGATTGAATACGCGCTGCTTCACGTACTGAAATTACTCGATCTTGTTCAGGGTGAAAAAAACTACCCCAATGAGGATCGCATTTAGTTAGCACAGTCGAACACAAAGCATCAGGATGTAATCTTCCGTAACGTTTAGTATGATCACTGCGGCGTGCTCTTTTCATCCCAGCAGGCAATAGATCATAAGGAATATCGCGCCAGCTTCCGCCTTGTGGAATGTACTTTAACCTTTCCAGATTTACTTTTCCTAAACTTGCACAGCTATGATTCCAAACTTTATATGAGCAATGCCGTAAATTAGCTTGATATTCATTTTTCGGATCTTTTGCATAGTCCAGTGCTTCATTTCGACTTCCACTTTCAATAGGTGGCAAGTCAGAAATAGCATCCCATACAGTCGTATGTGCCTTTAAGACTGAAGCAAAGAGGGGAAGTATATCAAAGCATAACTCTTTTGCTCCTGCAAAATTTGCTACTGCTTTAGCATTATGTGTAGGTTTTGGAAATTCGATTTGCTTTTCACCTTGTCTAATACCGATAAATATCGTCCTGAAACGCATTTGTGGCACACCGTAATGTCCGGCAAACAAAACTCGATGCTCAACAGAGTATCCCAAAGATTGAAGCACGTTGTAGATTTGTTTAACTACTGTGCCTTTGCCAAGTTGGATAATTCCAGTAACATTTTCAATCAAGACTGCTTTGGGTTTTAAGACAGCAGCAACTCTGAGAAAGTCTTTGAATAGGTGATTGCGTTCATCATCAAGTGTTCTTACAGGTGCATTTACTGAAAAGCCTTGACAAGGCGGACCACCTACTAATAAGTCTAATTCACCAGGCTTGAGACTGAGCTTTTGTCTCAAATCCAGTTCGCATACCTGGCGAACATCGCCAACGATAAGTTGTACATCGGGATTGTTCTTTTTATAGGTTTCTGCATACTGCCCAACCATCTCATTAGCCAATATGGCTTGGAAACCGGCCATTTCCAAACCACACGATAAACCACCTGCACCAGCAAATAAGTCAATAAATTTCACACAAGCAAATTTAGAACATCAATAGATCTTATCAAAATCGGAGGGCAATCTATTGGTTTCAATAACTATATTTCAGGCTTTGCGGATGAGTCTTGAGATGAACTATGGGTCTGATGACTTTAGACGGGACTCACTCGACTGAATATCAGCCATTTGCTGCCTAACCACTCACGGTTCGCTAGAAAATATAGGAGAATAGCGAATAGCGTAATAATGCCCAAAATCGTATCCCAGCCAAGCAATGGCCCAGTTGATCAGTAACGAACGCGTCGATGATATCCCACTGCTATTAAG
>NZ_JADEXP010000334.1 GCF_015207065.1 Leptolyngbya cf. ectocarpi LEGE 11479
GACCTGCAGTGGGCCCAAGCCTATGCCCTGCAAAATCGAGAAGAAATGATGGCCCGCTTTAAGCACATCATCGAAAAACATCTCGGTGGTGGCAAACCCTTTAAGCCACTGCTGGCCGTCAACTGCCACCACAACTACGCCGAGAAAGAAGAACACTTTGGCACCGATGTCTACGTTACCCGCAAAGGAGCTGTCCGTGCCCGCACCACTGACTATGGCATTATCCCCGGTTCCATGGGCACTAAATCCTACATCGTCAAAGGTAAAGGCAACCACGACAGCTACTGCTCCTGCAGCCACGGAGCCGGGCGCGTTATGTCCCGCAGTAAAGCCAAAGATACCTACACCCTGGACGACCTGATTGAACAAACCGCCGGAGTCGAATGCCGCAAAGACAAAGGCGTCATCGACGAAATTCCAGCTGCTTACAAACCCATCGACGAGGTCATGGTCAACCAGCAAGATCTAGTGGAAGTTGTTGCTACCCTAAAACAAGTTGTCTGCGTCAAGGGATAAGAAACCATATATCTCCCTTAGCTTCACCAATTTCCAGAAGATCCTTGAACTCATTTCATGCGCTTTGTTTATGCTCTTTTTATCCAAGCAAAGGCCGATGAGCTAACCAATATACAAGGGACCTCATGCAATCCTTTAAACTCCTTAACCGGCATCCTTAACCATTCTCAAAGACACTATGGCCAATAAAATTTACCCCTTTAGAAAACTCTTCCCCAGCATTCCAAGTTCTCAAAAACTCTATAAAAACCTATCTCCTGAAATACTAAACCTTCCATCTATCAACCACATCAGCGCCCTTACCCTCCTTACCCTAGTCCTCCTAATCATCTTCCTCGCCAGCCTAGCCCTCGGCTCCGTTCCCATTCCCCCCACTGAAGTCCTTACCACCCTCCTCGGCGGCCCTACCACCAAACCCGCCTGGCAAGAAATTATCCTTAACTTTCGCCTGCCCCGCTCCCTCACTGCCATGGCTGCAGGCTCGGCCCTTGCCCTGAGCGGCCTCCAACTCCAAGCCCTTTTCCGTAACCCCCTCGCCGGCCCCTCTGTCCTCGGCATCAACGCGGGCGCTAGCCTCGGAGCTGCCTTGATTGTCCTCACTGGTGGCGGTATCGGATTCTTAGGCCAGCTAAGTGTGGTTGGAGCGGCTAGTTTGGGAGCTGCGATCGCAATGTTCCTGGTCTTACTCATGGCCCGCCACGTCCGCAGTTCCCTTGCCCTGCTGATCTTTGGCCTGATGCTTAGCTACGTCACCAATGCCCTGGTTACTATCCTGCTGCACTTTAGCCGCCTAGAACAAACCCTGGCCTATCTCAGCTGGACCTTTGGCAGCTTTAGTGGGGTAACCTGGCAACAAATGCCTATCCTGCTATCTGTTATATTTATTGGACTACTCATGGCCCAGCTTTTTTGTAAACCCCTCAATCTGTTACTGCTTGGGGAAGAACAAGCTATGAGCCTAGGTCTGTCCGTCACCGTAGTACGGTGCTATTTAGTCTTGAGCGCTTCGCTGTTGGCCGGTAGCATCACGGCTTTTTGTGGTCCCATCGCTTTTCTAGGGGTTGCCGTTCCCCACCTAGGGCGCAGTCTTTTCCGCACCCAGGACCATCGCCTACTGGTTCCGGCTGTGGCCCTCCTAGGCGCAATGCTTGCACTGGTCGCCAATAGCATTGCCCAGGTCCCTGGCAGTCAAACCATTCTGCCCCTCAATGCAGTGATGGCCCTGCTCGGAGCCCCCGTACTCATCTGGCTGATGCTAAAACAAGGCAAGCAACAGTTTTAAGCGAATTCAACGTATAGCGAGCACTATAGCGACTCTAACAACCGCCACACCCTGAGCACCTCCGCCACTGTCCACGCTTGGGCAAAACAGCCCCGTGGGGCCATAGGGGCATCGCCATCAAAAATTTCACTCAGGGTACCGATACAGCTGCCGTTAATATGCTGTACCAGCGGTTTAAGTAATGCCCGCGACTGGGCGGCATCGCCATACACCCGATAGTGCGCCTCAGCATAGGGACCCAGCAGCCAACCCCAGGTGGTGCCCTGGTGATAGGCACCGTCCCGCTGGAGCGGGTCGCCGCCATAGGTACCAACGTATTGAGGATGGGATGGGGCTAGCGATCGCAACCCGTGGGATGTCAGTAACTCTCGCCCACACACCTCCACCACCGCCCGTTGTTGTTCATTCGTTAAGAGAGAACTTGCAGTTCTCCCACCGGCAAATGGTAGCGAAACCGCAAAAATCTGATTAGGGCACAACGCTCCATCATCATCGTCTGGACCATCTAGAACGTCGTAGCAGTAGGCTCCCTGCCAAAATCGCTGAAATCCTGTTAGTGTATGCTGCGCCAAGGTTTTATAGTCTTGCACTGGCTTATGCAAAACCCCAGCAAACTGCTCCATACAGCGCAGCGCATTGTACCAAAGCGCACTAATCTCAATCGGTTTACCTATGCGTGGAGTCACTACCCAATCACCCACCTTGGCATCCATCCAGGTGAGCTGCACCCCAGTCTCACCTGCATAGATCAATCCATCACTGTCCAGGTGAATGTTGTAACGAGTGCCCCGCTGATGCCAATCGATCACCGCCGTTAGCTCTGGCCAAATCTCATGTAGTAGGGCCTCATCCCCAGTGGCCGCATAGTAAGCCCGAATCGCCTCAAAGTACCAAAGAATCGCATCCACCGTGTTGTACTCAGGCGTCTCCCCAGCATCGGGAAAGAGATTAGGCAACATCCCCTGATCCAAATAGCGCGCAAATGTGCGAATAATGGTGCGAGCAATGGTAGGACGCCCGGTCGCCAGCGTCAGACCTGGCAGACTGATCATGGTGTCCCGTCCCCAGTCCCCAAACCAGGGATAGCCTGCAATTACAGTTTTACCCTCAGGTTCATCCACCAGGGGCCGATCCACAATAAATTGATCCGCTGCCAAAACCAGCTGCTGAAAATGTTCATGGGTTAGTCCTTGCCCTGAGGTCTCACCGTTTTCAGTATGACCTGCCTGCTCTAAAAGTGATTGCTCATAGGCAGATCGACTCGCTAGAGCGGCCTCACTATCTAGGGATGGATCAAACCGTGTACTGGCGGCCAACAAAACGGAATCTTCAGGCGCTAGTTCTACCAGTAAACTAGCCACACACAGATGATCATCTCGGTTGTTAAGGCCTCGATATCGTTCTAGTGCGAGGTCAAAATCTTGATACCAATCATGGTGTAGCTGAAACTCTCCCCGATTGCTCAAAAGATAATAAGGAACAGCCTCGGCAAAACTATGAACGCAGACTCCATTGGGCACGTATCCTGCTTTCATCTGCCATCCTTGTCCCTGGGTATTGCTATGGTAGTCACGGTAGTTTACCAAGACCCGCAATGACAGCTCTATGGGGATACTACCGCGCTGCAGGTGATAGCGAACATATGTAGTGTTTTCTCTAGGCTCCATCCAAATTCGCTTTTCCAACAGGGCGTCGCCCAGGGCAAAGGTCCAAACAGGGGTGGTTCCCTCCAAGCGAAAACTCTCGATAAATCGATACCCTTCAGGAGTGACACTGCCGTCTAGCCAGCGGTTAGTGCTAAGGTCGTAGCGTCCTCCAGCATAGACGGTTTCATCTAGCTTAGTCACCAACAATGTGCGCCCTAAGGGAGGCTGTAGTGCTGCCACCAGCAAACCGTGATAGCGTCGAGAAAGCAATCCGGCTATCGTACCCGATGCATAGCCGCCAATGCCGTTAGTCACTAACCATTCTCGAGCTTCAGCCGTAGCCAACTCACCACAGATCTCTCGTCCAAATGTCAGCATTATTTATCTGGCCATAACAACCGCAACCCAAGCAAACTAAGTAACCCCAAAAACATCCCCGGTTCAGGGACTTGGGCTGCGGGTTGCGGAATTGGTTGAGTCACAGGCGGCTCAGCAGGTGGCTCAATAATGGGTGCTGGTGGTGGTTCAGGGGTAATGGGAGCCGGTACTTGTATGGGTGGTGGCGCAGGAGGCGGCACCACAGGCTGTACCGCAACTACACCGACGCCACCAGGGGCAAAGTTAGGACGCTGTCGTAGAAAAAATAAATCATTGGGAGCGTTATCCAAAATAAAATAGCGAAACGTTACCGTTTGATTTGGATTAACTACACCCCCAGAAAAATTCACAAAGTCTCGGACATCTGTTACTTCGTCAACAACAGAAAATGCATTGGAAACAGGTCTAAGAGAACCAAACTGTTGAGCAAAGGACAGGCCGTCTTCCTCAGGACTGGCCACACCAAACTGTTCCTGCAGCTCATGGTCATAGAAAATCCATGGTGTATTAGTGCGATTAGTCACCACTGACTCAAATCGAAATCCAAAAAAGCCTGTACTGCGCAACCCCTCAATCGATGTAAATAGATCCACATTGGGGCCAGTTACATCTTGAAAAATTCTGAGGGCATCTTTAGTTATTTCACCACCAGTAATCGTAAAGTCCCCGGCTACTTCGCTAAACCGTATATTTTCTAAAACAAAGCTAGCGGCTTTAACAGGCGCTGCCAAAATCCCCAATGCTGTGAGCAACGTAACTGGAAGCACCAACTTACATCGAATGGCCTGGGAAAAAGTGACAACGAGCAGCATGGGTAAGATAAACTCTTGCGTTAACCTCAGTGTAGCTACGTAGAACCCAATCGTGTTGTGGCAGCCCTTAAGATTTTCGGCGGTGCTGATCCCCGACATAATTTCTCTACAAACTATTGACTAATGACGCATTGCACAGCTCGGTCTATTACCCCTCAAGTCAGCAACGGCAAATTCCCTGATTAGTCTACCTCCTGAATCAAGCCAGATACTTCTTCATAGAACTTAATGATGCCTCTAGCTTTGTGGTTAGGCGATCCAGGGTGGTGTCTGTGCTTAAAATGGGGTGACCTTTTTTAATAACACTTGCCAGACTATCTGCTGTAGAACAGTGCAACAGCTTGGTGGGTTGATGCATGAGTGTTTGCTGTCCCCATTGGGTCCATAGCCATCCTGCTTGCAGTGACGACCGTAGCCCTCTGGCGTACGTTGGGTAGTCTGGTAGTGGCAACAATTGCCAGGGTCTATAGGGCACATCAATCGATGCACACCAATCCTGCCATTTGAAACTAAGAATTCTGGGGCTAGTAATAACGGGAATCCAAGCTGTCCTTAGGGCATCCGCCACAATTGCCCCATGCATAGCTTCAGCCAACAAAACCTCTGTTTCACTGATGGCTTGTAAAACAGTCTCTATAGGCCAGCGAGGATCGATATATTTAATACCTAGCTGTTCACAAACTGTTTTCCAAGCGCTATCGGCAAAGTTAGCATGGTGAATATGGGGCATAAACCCATGGGAACTTGTTTTTTGGCCACTGGTTAAAAAACAACGTCGCACTAAAATACCTCCATCCGTTATAGCTTTTTCACGGGGTAGATTTAACTGGCTTGCCGATAGCGGTCCTCTGACACAAGCAATGTGCCAGTGCGGAGGAATGTGCGTCAGTGGTTGCTCATAACCAGCTCCGCTGCTAAAAATAATCAGCTGCTTAGCCGTTGTTGTCCGTTCTGGTAGACGGTGGTTTAGAAGGGTGCCTGTACCAACAAACTGAATAGACTCATCATCATCAAAAAAATCGGGGAGCAGCTGGGGCCACAGCCAGGTATTTAGCTCATCCCCGAAATTGGGTTGACCATCACGTCGACGATAATAAAAAATTTTCATTCATCGTACTGATTACAGTACCTTGTAGGCACCAGTCCCAGCATCAAACGCCAGCCCGCGCTCTGCTTTCTCTCCATTAAATGCGCGTTTAAAAAGCTCCTTAATTCTGGCGTTTTGCAGGGCGCTATCATCTGAAAAATAATTGTGGTGTGCCATAATACCTGCGGCATCAGTAAAGTCTAAATAAGCAGCATTGCGAGCTGTTAAATTTTTTGTCCAATGGCCCAAACGAGCTTTTTGTTCATCGCCAGCCAGAGCTTTAGAGGCTAGCAAAGCACCGTCATCCTCATTGATGGTAATAAATAATCTGTTGCGAAATCGTACGCGGTCCACCCAGTTTGCATGGCCTTCATTATTTACGTCAGCGGACAGCATGACAATGTTGTCAAACAGCAGGGTTTCTCCCTGATAAATCGAAGATGACAATAAACGCTTGAAAAGATAATTGCCCATGCTGTGCATCGCTAGGCTAAACTTGCGCTTGCAAGCTTGGTCCGCATACTTAATAAAGTAACCTGCCAGTTTTTCAAAACACCGATCCAAGGCCCCAATGGACAAAACCGCATCGCGCTTGTCATCCTGATAGCTAGACAGGCCTTCCACTGCACCGCCACCGTTAGATGGCCAGCTGAATAGAATCACTTCCAGGTTATAAAGCTGCTCTATGCGATAAGCGCTCTCTAGCGCGTCGCCAAAATTTGTATTAAATCCGTGAACAAAAAAGAGCGCATTGGTCTGTTTTTGCTGCATTCGCTGCTGGGCTTTAAGAAATGCTGCTTCACTAGCCCACATTTGATCGCCGTTGTAGGTGACGCGGTCTTCTAAAATATCGACCTGCCAATTATCGCCAATCTTTTGAGCCTCTGCTAGCCTAAGTTCATTGGGTCCCATGCGATTAAACGTCGCGCCAAAGCGTTCTTCTGGTGATGATGATGGCTGCAGAATACGATTGGTGACTACATACATATGGAGGTTCTCCCAGTGGTTAAGCGGATTCTATGCGGATCTCCACCAGTATTGGGCCATTCTCCGGATGTGCTATCAGAGCGTAATAATCTGTTGTGTATTGCGAAGATGCTTTAAACGCAAAAAGCGCCCCTCCTAGAAGGGGCGCTTTTTAAGCCGTTAGACTATACGTGCAATCAAACCAAGGCAACTACGCGTTGATTTGGGGCGCAACCATTGCGACGGGAGCAGCTTCACCAGCAGCCAAGTCTAGAGGGAAGTTGTGAGCGTTACGCTCGTGCATTACTTCCATACCCAGGTTGGCACGGTTGATCACGTCAGCCCAAGTGCTGACGACACGACCCTGAGAGTCGA
>NZ_JADEXP010000335.1 GCF_015207065.1 Leptolyngbya cf. ectocarpi LEGE 11479
GCACTAAAGTATTTTCTCTCACGGGCAAGGTGAAAAATGCAGGACTGATTGAAGTACCCATGGGAATTTCTCTCAAAGAGATTGTAGAAGAGATGGGGCAGGGTGCCCCAGATGGAGCCCAGGTGAAGGCTGTACAAACAGGCGGACCCTCTGGGGGCTGTATCCCTGCGGATGCCTTTGACACATCTGTGGATTATGAATCGCTTAAAAACCTGGGGTCGATTATGGGCTCAGGCGGCATGATTGTCATGGATGAGTATACCCACATGGTGGATGTCGCTCAGTTTTTTATGCAGTTTTGCATGGATGAGTCCTGTGGGAAGTGCATTCCCTGTCGGGCTGGGACGGTACAACTCTATCAGCTGTTGACAAAGTTTAAAGAGCATCGAGCAACACCAGCGGATCTAGAACAGCTGGTGTTGCTTTGTGATGTGGTGAAACACACGAGTCTCTGTGGATTGGGCCAGGCAGCTCCGAACCCGGTGCTGAGTACGCTGCGCTATTTTCGAGATGAGTATTTGGCTGCGATGGAGATGCGATCTCAAGGGTAAATAATCCTCTCTATTCAGAAGGTTAGTACTGCAGTGATGGCAACTGATGCCAAACAACTGTCGTCAACGTTTAGTTAAAGCTTGATCGAGTTGAATCAGTATGATTCTAAAATGTAAGTAGATAAGGCATCAGTAAATGAATAGAGGAAGGTACCATGGCATACTCTATTGACGGTTTTTCCTCAGAGGCCAGTCCTACTTTTGTTGTGATTGGTTATGGCAATCCTGATAAGGGAGATGATGCTATTGGCCAGAAAGTAGTTGCTCAACTTCAGAAATTCAAAACGCCTGGTCTTGAGGCCTATTCAGTCACTCAGCTTACTCCAGAACTCTCCAGTAAACTTGCCAAAGCGAGTGTTACCATTTTTGTTGATGCCTGTAAATTCAAAAATACCGACACAGTGCAAGTTAAACCACTAGATGCCTGCGGCACAGAAACTACAGGATCAACACTGCCTGGTTTTGGTCACTCCTGTAGTCCTCGCTCATTATTGGCACTGACCCAATCTGTCTATGGCCGTTTCCCAAAAGCCTGGTGGGTTGAAGTGCCTGCAAACGATTTTACAATCGGTCATCCCTTATCAGCCCAGGCAGAGCAAGGGGTGATTCAAGCATTACAAACAATTGCATCATTAATGAGTTCAGCGGATTAAGGTTCCAGGGTTACGAGGACGGATTATGTCCACAACGCTTAGTCTCAATAAGAAACAATTGGGATGGCATATTTTACAGCCCACGCAGCGGGCATTTGACCCTCTCAGCCGCTTAAGGCTGGAATGGGACTACTGCATGGTGCATGACCATGGAGGAGCCTTTACTGGGTCCATTGGCTATGTTATGGCTGATCCAGCTGCTCAACGAGTACGTTGGTTAAAACGATTGGCACTGTTGCCAAGTGGGGTGAGTGTTGCGATCGCAGGCATGTTCTCCAATGGTCATAAGATCTCAAATTTCCTACATTTCGATTTCGACCAGACTCAACTTTCCACCGATACTAAATCCCTCACTGCCCAGGATGATGTCAGAAATCTTCAGGCTACTTTTCAAGTGAATTCCAATAATAGCCTACAGTTAGAAGGACGCACCCGTGGCATTGAATATCAGCTCACTGTACAAGAAGATTGGCAAAATCACTCTCCCCATAGCAGTGGAGTATCTACGCCTGTTACCGGTCGAGATATGGGGCTCCTGCCATGGGAACAATGGACGGTTGATGTCATTTGGCCTCG
Organism: Leptolyngbya cf. ectocarpi LEGE 11479; assembly: GCF_015207065.1. Taxonomy (GTDB): domain Bacteria; phylum Cyanobacteriota; class Cyanobacteriia; order Phormidesmidales; family Phormidesmidaceae; genus Leptothoe; species Leptothoe ectocarpi. Next base: position 1,781 of record NZ_JADEXP010000335.1, read on the forward strand.
AACTCAAGTCTCAGGGTATATTCGGGACTTAAGACAAAAAGTAACCTTTGAAATTGCTGGCCATGGCTATCGCGAAAATTCCTTTGGACGATGGCTATTTTGGGCAGGCGGCTGGGATTTTGCTGCTATGTCAGACGAAAAAACTGGTGTTCAATGGGTTTGGCAAACCTATCATCATTCCCAAGACTTAAGTTATCTGGAACTCAGGTTTCCTATCGATGGTGTTCAACAAGCGTTTCGCTTTTGGGCCAGGGAAGGTCAATTACAGTGGCAGCATCACCATTGGCGCTTGGACCCCAAGGCTCAACAAAAGTTTCCTTTGGATGCAACGATTTATGCCCGTAATCAGGACTATATTGTTGAAACGAAATTGAGCATTGGTGATAGTGAGGCTGCACTATTACATGAAAATTCTTGGTACACCAGGATCTACGTCATCTTTGCTCTCTTTCCCTTCTGTAAGGGGTCTATTTATAGGGTAGCTGATGGTGCGCGGGTATTGGAATTTAGCGGTCAGGGGGGAGGAGAATATTCCACTCTACGATTTCCTAAAATACGTTTAAGTTGAAACCGAACATCTGGAGACATGGGCGGCTTCTCAAGCAGCTCAAAAGCTTCAGTGTCTAACAACACTGATTCATCGATAGTCAGAATGGGTACATCTGAATTATCGAGTTGATTTTGCATCAAATTCTCAATTTCCAACTCAAACTGCTCCCGACCACGATCGAAAAAGTCTGGTTCAACTTGAAAAATGGCATCGATGTTGGGAGTATTAGGAATGCTATCTCGGGAGTCTGCACTCACAGGTGATACACATGCCACAAACCCAATAACGATTGCAGCTAAAAAACTACTAAAACGCGCCAAGCTCATAGAATCCTCCTTCTCCCAGAGAAATATAAGTTGAAACTGTTTTTATCCAACTTAAAGGATTAAAACTGTCGTGTTGGACCTGGATCAGAGTCCGCATTTTAACCATACAGAAAAGCCCAATCCCCTAAGGGAATTGGGACCCAGGAGCTTCACCCATTACCCTTAAGGTGAGCCTAGCAGTTTAGCGATAGAAACTGTATGTCTTATCAGACTAATAGCTTAGCCAGACTTTTCAACTCATTGCCGATCTACTGCGGTCGTAGCCAGCAAAGTCATGGGGGACTTTGCCTTGAATATGGCTTTCATACCCAGCAGCATCTTCGGCAGGTAGACCAATCTCCTCTGCAGCTCGGACAAGCATAGAGTGCTCACGCCGACGAATGTTACGCAGATGTTTCACAACAAGGCTGCGCATCCAAGCATTAATCGATGGAAGCTCTACAGGGGCTGTTTTAGCAGCAGCTGCATCAGGTACCGCTTTAGGTGCGGTTGCACCGACGGTGTAAGCGACACCTCGATAAACCAATTCTGCTTTAAAGGGATATACGGGAGGGGGATTGTCAACTGCTCTGAATTGAATATCCTGGCCGCGATATTTCCCTACATCACCGGTAGGGCTAGTGGTCAAACCTGTAGGTTGGTATTCATAAGAAACACCACGATAAGTCAACATAATGTCGCCTCCTTAGACTATGTAGCGAAGAGAGGCGCGTTCCTTCGGGATGATTCCCTACTTCCGTCTCTTCTCGGAGGGCTCCTCTTACGAAGAGATGAACGATTTGTCCTACACCTGTATTATCTTATACTTTTTAAGATTTTGCTTATAATGTTTACACATTGATACCTAGGTGAGTAAGAGATATGGCTATACGCTGGCAGTAAACCTATCTTTCATAAGTTTCTCAACTTTTCAAGTTAGCTTAGAGCTGGAACTAATCAGTTTCTGAGTTCCTAACTTCTTAGCTTAGGAACTGTTCTCGCAAGTGCTAGGGCAATTTACTTACCAAAAATAGTATCTACTGTAATGTCTGTTAAAACGCTAACTATTGACAAGCAACTTATTAGCGCCCGTAAGGGAGAAACCGTCTTGGATGCAGCTAGGAATGCAAATATTGCGATTCCTACCCTCTGTCACTTAGAGGGACTCTCTACTGTAGGTGCCTGTCGCCTTTGTTTAGTGGACGTAGAGGGGACGTCTAAGCTCTTGCCCGCCTGTGTAACTGCAGTTCAAGAAGGTATGGTGGTGCAGACGCATACTGAGAAGCTACAGCGCTATCGACGCATGATTGTAGAACTGTTACTGGCTGAAGGAAATCATGTCTGTGCTGTCTGCGTCTCTAATGGCAATTGTGAGCTGCAGGATCTAGCAGTGGATATGGGCATCGATCATGTTGGTCTGACCTATCAGTTTCCAGATCGTAAGGTGGATATTTCACATGCTTGTTTTGGGATTGATCACAATCGCTGTGTGCTTTGTACGCGCTGTATCCGAGTATGTGATGGGGTAGAAGGTGCTCATACGTGGGATATGGCTGGACGAGGCCGTACGTCCCATGTGATCAGCGATTTGAACCAATCTTGGGGAGAGGCAAGTAGCTGTACGTCCTGTGGTAAGTGTGTGAATGCTTGTCCGACAGGAGCTTTATTTTATAGAGGATCGACTGTTGGAGAAATGCAGCATGATCGAGAACAGCTTAGCTTTATTACGACGGCTCGTCAGCAACAACAGTGGATTAGATAAATGGACTGTCTTCCCAAGTTCCTCAAAGTTTTTACCTATATTGCGGGTGTAAGGAAAAGAACTCTGCTTAGCTAGATAAGGGGAAGGGAAACAGACCATGGCAAAAATTAAACTGGCGACAGTTTGGCTGGGAGGGTGTTCTGGTTGTCACATGTCATTTCTCGACTTGGATGAGTGGCTGTTTGAGTTGGCTAGTCAGGTGGAGTTAGTCTACAGTCCTCTGGCAGATATTAAGACCTATCCTGACTATGTGGATGTGGCATTGGTGGAGGGTGCGATCGCAAACCAAGACCATCTAGAAATGATCCATCAGATTCGCGATCGCACCAAATTTCTGATCTCCTTTGGTGACTGTGCAATCACTGGCAATGTCACCGCCATCCGCAACACATTGGGTGCATCGGAGTCAGCCGAATCTGTTCTCAATCGCGCCTATCTAGAGGTAGACATTCAGCCAAAACTTCCTCAAGGAGAACTGGTACCCACATTACTAAACCAGGTGATATCTGTGCATCAGGTGGTGTCGGTAGATTGTTACTTACCTGGCTGTCCACCCAATGCAGAACGGATTCGAGCAGTTTTAGAGCCTCTACTCCAAGGGAAACAACCTGAGTTAACAGGCTCTGAACTGATTAGATTTGGCTAGGTGGATAAAGCTATCGAAGTCTATTCCTGGAGTGTAGAAACAACCAGGGGGCACTATGGGTTACCAAGATGTTGTATCTAAAACTTGGCGGCATTATGATCTCAAGGATGTTGCCTATGACTATATCAACCTTGTCAGGTATGCGACGTTAGCTGCCTCTAGTCACAATACTCAACCTTGGAAGTTCAATATAGAGCCGGGACTGATCTGGATATTTCCCGATTTGACACGACGCTGTCCAGCCGTTGATCCAGATGATCATCATCTTTATGTTAGTTTGGGGTGCGCAGCGACCAATTTAATTGAGGCGGCGGCGGTCGCTGGTCTGCAAAGCCGAGTTTCATTTGATCAGGCTACATCGGCGGTCAAGGTTAAGTTTGAAGAGGGGCCCATAGTGCGATCTCAGCTATTCGAGGCCATTCCTAACAGACAGTGTAGTCGTACGCTCTATGATGGTTCCAAAGTAACGGTCCAAGAGCAGCAGCAGCTTAAACGTGCAGCAAAAGGTAACGGTGTTTCGGTTCTACTGTTTACCAAGCATGATCAAAAAGAGACAATTGCCAACTTTGTTGCCAAAGGCAACATTGCCCAGATGAATGATGCAGGGTGGATTAAGGAACTCAAGTCATGGATTCGCTTTAGTGAAAGTCATGCTATAGCAACAGGCGATGGCCTTTACGGTCTTTCTATGGGAAGTCCAGATGTGCCAAAGGTTATTGGCGATCTCATTCTACGGTTGGCACTAACGCCAGGAAGCCAGAATAAAAAAGACAAAAAACATATTCTGAGTTCATCGGGCATTGCTGTATTTTTCTCCGATGTTAGCAGTAAAGCCCAGTGGGTTGAAGTTGGTCAATGCTACGAACGGTTTGCACTGCAGGCAACGGTCCTGGGGCTTCAAACGGCTTTTTGTAATCCACCAGTTGAGGTCCCTGATCTGCGGGCTCAATTCGCAAATTGGTTAAGAATTGGCGAGGGTCGTCCGGACCTTGTGGTGCGATTTGGTCGCGGTCCCGAGATGCCACACTCATTACGTCGACCTTTAAAGGAAGTTGTGCTGGGTGGTAGCTCTATAGCTTAGTAACGGCATGTCTCAATCTCTTTATATATTGGTTGTTGGCTGTGGCCGGTTGGGGGCTGCATTGGCTAACCGATTGAGTCAGTTAGGCCATAGTGTCGTAGTGGTGGATATAAATGAAGCTGCGTTTCGAGCGTTATCCAGTGATTTTGGTGGGTTTCAGCAGGTGGGAGATGCGGCTGAGCTATCGGTGTTGCGTCAGGCTGATATTCATCGAGCCGATGCTTTGTTAGCGGTGACGGGGGAAGACACGTTGAACTTGATGGTGGCCCAGGTAGCCCGTATGGTTTTTCAGGTTAGTTATCGGTACAGGCTTGCTGACAGCCTATGGATATTCGTTGCAAGATAGCCTATTTGAATTTATTAGTAGTTTGAGCACTGTCGGATTATCAATAGGAATTACCAGTCCAGAGGCACCTGCTGGTGTTCTATGGACTGAAATTATTGGTATGGTGCTCGGACGTCTGGAGTTTTTAGTAGTCGCTATTGCTGGTCTAAGGCTGTTGCGGGATAGTATGACGCTAATTCCTCTAAAACAATCACGTTAATGGGACGTCTCCTCACAGGTTCCTCAAACTTTTGGCATAAAAATAGAGTAGTTAGAATATCTGGCTACTCTACATTAGACTCACTGCTCAGGGAGGTCGGTTATGTTATTTGTAAAAGACATTATGACCAAGCCGGTTATTGTTATTCGCAGTTCGGCTACGGTGGAAAATGCTATTTGGCTGATGCGGACTAAGCGGGTGCGATCTCTAATCGTAGAAGAGTTTTACGAACAAGGTCCCTATGGCATTCTTACGGAACGAGATATTATTTATAACGTAATTGCTAAAGGTAGGTCTCCTCATTTTATTCGTGTCGATCAAATCATGCGACGCCCCTGCATCTGTATGC
>NZ_JADEXP010000336.1 GCF_015207065.1 Leptolyngbya cf. ectocarpi LEGE 11479
TTTCATGGCTGCGCCTTTTATTTAGCGTTAGCCAATCAAGTTTGATAGGTGACAGAACTTTTTGGGCATCTTTTGGCGAGCCATGGGCGGCTCATCTAGCCCCATGGTGAAACTGATACGCGGTTGGAGCTTCATAGATCAATGCAGCATTTGGATTATTTTCAATTGTTCCAGGATGATCGAATCATTGCTGAAGGCGTGATTTTGCCATCCGGGCAATTTGCTTTGAGCTGGGATGGCCTTTGCCATAGTCACGGTGTTTTTCCCCGTTTTGAAATATTTCAAGGAATGCAGGATAAACGGCCTGGACGCTGCATTCAGCAGATGATTCCGCCACCGACAGCGGGTGGATGTTCGCGGACATTTTATCTCCAGCGTTATGAAGATTGGAGTGGCATTAGTGGTACAGGTCTAGTGGCCGTCGGGTTTGAGTTTGATCAAGTTGTCATGCTGCACTGGCTCGATCAGTATGGTTCTACGTTTTGGTATGAGAGTGTAGCCATGGTAGAGCGGGTCCATGGCCATGAAGGCAGAACACAGGTTGCCAGGTGCGAAATGATGGTCAATGAAATGATGGTCAATACGTTATCAGAACTAGAAGTCAGAGTATGACAGCGCGCTATTGTGCCTTGGGGGTGAGGGATTTGCGATCGCAAGTCAGTGCGCTAAAAATGCTCTACACGCTAGGCTGGCTGGCGTCAGTGGAGTGAGGACCGAGTAAAGAATTCCGTCCACAAGCTACGCCTTGAGCACCTTAACAATCAGACCAAGGCTATCGAAGATATCCAATCCGCTCGTTTAGATGCCTTAGATGCTCGTACCAAGAACAGTGTTCACAAGCTGCGTATTGAGCACCTGAATAACCAAACTAAAGCCGTTGAGGATATTCAGTCCGCTCGTTTGGAAGCCCTAGACGCTCGTACCAAAGCGGTTGAGAACATTCAAGAAGCACGTCTTGATGCACTGGATGCTCGCACTAAAGCCATTGTCCGTTGACAGAGTGGTGCGTACTCAGGCTAACCAAGTTTGGGTGCCGAGTGCGTCTCCGTACATCAGTGAAGCTTCATTTTCTTTCATGAGGCACCCTTCCCTATTCTGATTTTCCCTACACATACAAAGCCTCTGCCGATCTGGCAGAGGCTTTTTTTCCTTATTCATCCCATTCCGCCAGGCTGAGCTATTTTCCTAGCTCTGGGCTTCACACGCGACACCATCTTGATCTCTATCTAATTTGTGAGGATCTTTCCCAATCGTAACTACTGCGAAATTTTTCTCTTCAATATCAGAACAGTCAACATCGTCTGCTTCTGTCCGATAGACGGGGATGCATACACCGGAATAATGCGGATCGCATGTAACAGATCCCTGTGCGATCGCAACGCTTGCAAACAGCTGAAACGTAGTCAAAACAGCTAGTACGATTTTCATAGAAACTCCTTTTTACTAACGCCTATACCGAACCAACAAGCGTGCTTCAGAAAGGTGCCCATAACAATGCATCAATTACCTGTTCGTAACTCAAAAAAGCTGAATTGAGGCCGCCTTCTCTATTTATTAGCGATAGCTGAAAGCTCTGTTATCAAACGGAGAGGGGAGGATTCGAACCCCCGATGAACCTAAGCCCATAATAGATTTCGAATCTATAAAGGTGAGGTGTGAAAGCATTGTCAAGTAAAGGCTCTAAAACTTTACTTGGTTCGTTTCCCCAGAACTTCCCCCAGGTATGACTATTCTACACCTCTGGTTTCCTGCGGTGAGTGGGGGGTGAGGTGTTATGGCTCTAGTATTCGCGGATGGTGAAGATCTGCTGGTTGGATTTTGGTTGGTTCTGTTTAAGGACTCTGATGAGTCGGTTGGCGAGACTGGCTTGATTTTCTAGGTAGGTGTGTAGTGCTTGGATTTGACTGGTGTAGTTGCGGTCGTCTTTGCAGATGATGATGCCGTTGTGGCTGGTAATACTGCGGTGGAGGTTGATGAAGTCTTGGCGGTTGAGGGTTATGACGACTCGATTATTTTGGATGGCGTAGGTAAGGACATCTTCGTCGGGGATGCCTTGGTTGGCTTGGCCTGCGTCGTAGGAGGTGAGGACGTCGTAGCCGAGATTGCGCAGGAGGACCACCATGTCGATGGGGAAGTTTTCATTGGAGTAGAGATCAACCATGAGCTAGGTTGTCGGTGTCGTCGGTGGAGATGATTTGGTCGATTTCGTATTGATTGTCTTGGTAGTAGGCCCAGGCGGCATCGAGGTCGGCGGGGATGAGGCTGGGGTAGTTGCGGAGTAGTTCTTCGGTATCAGCTCCTTGCTGGTGGAAGGATACGAGAGTCCAGATGGGGATGCGGGTATTACGGATACGGGCGTGGCCGCCGCAGACGCCGGGGGTTTTTTGGATGGTGCGGGCGTGGAGTTTGGTGCGCAGTAGCTTATTTTCCTCGGGGGTGAGGGATTCGATGACTTGGATGAGGGAGTCGATCAGCTGGGTGTTCATGGGATACTCCGCAGCACTGGCTTGGTTGGGTGTGTTGCTATGTATGGCTTTCAAATGATAACGGGATTTTATGGGGCCTGGGGTGCTGGTGGTTGAGTTCGTGGTCCATTGGGGCCGATTTCTAGGTGCCATTCGGGGTGGGTTTGGATGGCGGTGCGGACGCCTTTGCGGCAGGTGGGATTTTGCCAAAGCATTTGATAGCGTTGCAGGCGCTGGTCTGGGGTTTCCTCATTGGGGGGAATAGGGGTAAGACGTTGCTCAACTTGGCGCTGGCTTTCGAGCCATTGGAGGTATTCGGTGTAGAGGCGATCGCCGTATTTACGAATCCAGCCTTGGGCAGCGCTTTGTTTGGAGGCAGGCGGATCGGGGAGTCGGGGGATTTTGTGTTTTACGACGAACGCGAAAAAATCGGGGTCGTCTTCGATGCGGAACCACCAGCCTTGCTTTCTAAAGGCCAAGATAAGGTGGTAGAGGTAGCCGGCAGGAGAATAGAAGTGGTCGAGCCAGTTTTGGTGAACGGCTTCTGGGGTAAGTCTGAGGTGTGAGCGGGTGGCGCTTTTTGCAGGCTGCAGGCTCTGTCCTCCGTCGTAGGCACTCGGAGAATTTTCTGTCATCATAGGACTAGTTAAATTTACGGATGCCCCGGAGCTGTGCAAGGCGTGGGGCATTTTTTATGGAATCTGGTGGTGGTTAGGCGGCTCGTTGGCGGTTAAGTAGGGTTTCGAGAGCTTCCTCAATCAGGTCCGAGAGTGAGCGTTTTTGTTGGATTGCACTGATTTGTGCCCGTTGCTTGAGCTCGGGCGTCATGCGGATGGTTAGGTTTTGCCGAGGGGGCTTCGGCTGAAGGGCGCTTTTCATGACCGACTTGTAAATCTAAATTGTTCGACTGATCGATCATGTTAGTTATGAGTGATTATTTAGTCAATCAATTATGTGATGTCTGGCTTTATTATTTGGAGGTCAATCTTTGAAAGCACGTAAAAAGTCGGCTGTAGCGTTTGTGGACGAGGGTTTTTTGAAGCGATTGGGTGAGGTGGTGCACGAAATTCGTGGCGACCAATCGCAGCGGCAGTTTGCGCGGACGATGCAGGTGTCGCAGTCTACGGTGCAGCAGTGGGAGAATGGGCGAAATGTGCCGAGCTTGGAGAATCTGGAAAAGATTGCTCGGTTAAAAGGAATGCTGGTGGAGGATTTTATTGCTTATCTGTATGGCCGCAGCCACGGGCCGACGCGGACTGACATCATGGCTCGGATTGGGGTAATGCAGCCGCAGGACTTTAGTCAGATTTTGCATATTATTGGGGACCGGATTGCTCCGCCTGGGGAGGAGACGCCGCCGGGAAAGCCGAAAGCCAAGAGTAAGACATCCGTCGCTAAAAAAGTGCGGGTGCCGCTAGTGCTGGATGCTGGTGGAACGGATGCTTCGGCTGGAGCGGATGATTCGGTTGTGGGTGATTAGTTGAATTAGATGGTTTGCGATCTCAAGGAGCGCAGGAATGAAGTGCCCTGTGCAGGGACTTTCGTAAATGGTTAAACCTTTTGTGGCGGAATGGATGCGCTACGCTCAACCAAGGGTCAAAAAAACGAGACCTTTAACGTGCCGATGGTACTCCACGGGATACGGCTTACGGTGATGTGCGATCGCAAACTCCTAATTTAGCCGTAGCCTAGCCAGCTACAAATACATGACCGGCACTTGTATTCTCCCCATTGGTATTAGACCATTCGAATTGAATAGATTAATCACCACCACAGCTGCTCAAGTGTACCGTTGATAGGCATCGCGTCAAGCCAAGCTGCTATCCTCCGTTATCAGGGGGTTGGAGTATTGCGATGCTCCGCTGGAGCGGCTCCGCCAACGCTATCGTACTCCGGCTGTCAGTACGCCTGACACTGCATATCGGAATAATGCCAACGCTTTGCATTCGGTGAATGGTACACGTTGCGTTGGTTTTAGTTTTATGCGTTCTGTTCCATTTGAGTTTGTTAGTCAGCTGGCGTCTGAGTTTGGTGCGGTCGAGTGCTGCTGGCGTGAGTCTGAGCGCTCGTTTACTGGCTATGTGGCTGAGTGCTGGTTTGCTCAGCTGCCGTCAGCGTTTGCGGGCAAGTGGTCTGCTGTGGTTGGTTACTCGGTTCTGGTGCGGTCGGTTTCGTCTGGGCCTGGTCGGTTTGCGGTCTCGGTTCCGGTCACTGTGCCCCAGGGGGCTATTCGGTTGTCTGGCGGGCAGCGTGGGGGGCGTGTGCGGGTCGTGGTGCATCCACCTGAATCTTACTAGCTGGTTGGGGCTTTGGCCCCTTTTTTGGGGTTGCGATCGCAGAGCCTTTCTGTAATTCAGTGACATATGTAAGGTATACAGTCACTGATTTGGTGCCTTACTCAGAGCAATCTCTATTAGGGTCTAAATCAATAGACTTGGGTAACAAAGTTCTGCAAAGTCTTGCTCCATGCAATTGATCTACAGTCAAATATTTCGCACTACTAAGGTCTGTGCCTTCAAGATTGGCATCTTTAAGCTCCGTACCTTTGAGGTCAGCATTATTAAGATAGGCATTACTAAGGTTTGCATTACTCAGAGATGTAAGACTGAGGTTTGCGTCTACAAGAGATGTGAGACTTAAATCAGCGTTGTTGAGATATGCACCGCTGAGGGATGTACGGCTGAGGGAGGCACGGCTGAGATTTGTGTCTATGAGTGCTGCGCCTCTAAGATTTGCATTGCTTAGGTCGGCATTGTTGAGAGATGCACCTCTGAGATCTGTGTTGCTCAGGTCGGCATCAGTAAGATTTGCACGGCTGAGAGATGCATTGCTCAGGTCGGCATCAATAATATCTGTGCCGCTAAAATTTGCATTGTTGAGAGATGTGCTTTTCAGAGATGCACCTCTGAGATTTGCATTGCCTAGGTTTGAGTCCCTTAAGTCTGCACGATTTAGGTTCGCATTGCTAAGCGATGCATTGCTAAGATTTGCTCGGTTTAGATTTGCGTTTATAAAAAGGACACCTCTAAGGTCTGCATCACTTAGGTCGGCATTGCTGAGGTCTGCATCACTTAGGTTTGCATTGCTAAGGTACGCACCGCTGAGGTCTGCACCGCTGAGGTCTACTCCACTGAGATCTACGTTGCTGAGGTCTGCACCGCTGAGCTGAGAGTTGCTTAAAAATGATCCAACAATCTCTCTAAAAGCATTGGTATGTAAGCATTCACTGATTCCAATAATGCTTCGCAATTGAGCGGAGCTAAGTTCTTCTGTACCGGGTTCGCCACAAGGCCAAAAAATTAGAGTATCTTGCAAGTAATCTGGTTTCTGACTATATCGCTGTAACTCAAGTAGTAGAAGTATTACGTTAAGGCCGGTATAAGTATTGATTTGTTGTAACCCTAATGGCTTTTTCCTATCAGGAATTTGCGCTCGCAGGGAAGTCATCTTTAGACGTGGCCAATTTGTTTCGACGGCATTAATGAAATCACCATTACACCAGCGGAGATAAAAGTTATATAGACGCTCGAATAATATCAATACTTCAAAATTGTCAGATCTAAATAACATGGCCATCAGATAATCCATCACTTCGGAGGTTAAGCTGCCATACCCTAGTAGATCGTAGATTTCTCGGTGCATAGTATCTGGAGATACCAGATACTTCTCTCCTCGTCGTTTTCCTTCTTGCGACCAGTCTTCCATCGCATCTTTCAGTCTTTCGGCAAAGAGAAATTCTCCGAAACTCTTGTGAGCAAATTCTACTGAGCCTTCTTTGTCACCTGAGGCAGGTTTAATATAAAAAGCTGTTAATAGGTTATTCAGGAGTTTTTGTTCAGAGATTTTTACGTTTTTTCGGGCATTTTGAAGTAATTCATAGATAGAATTATCTTTGTCATGAGCTAAACGCGCTTCTAAAAATGATATTTTGCTTACCTTCTGGTCTGATTGAGTTACACAAACTGCCGCCTCTGTCAGTGCCTGTCTGAGATCCTCACTTTCTAAACCTGCTAGCCGTACATTTTGATCCTGACGCTGTTCTTCAATTACCCAACGAACTGCCTCATCATAAATGACGAGTTTTGCAACGGGGCCTTGGATACCTTCAAACATCTCTGACTTTAATCGCTGTTCTCGATGCATTCGACCGAGTAGATATAGTAATAACGGTTCTCTAGCTAATTTATTATTAATATCTATTGGACAGACAGACAAAAACTCTTGAAATGAATCGCTTTCCGTCTGTCCAAACATGACTGACCATTTCTGATGCCACATATTTCTTAAGCCATCATGCATAGGCTGAAGTTCTGCACGCTTAAGATCTTCAGATTGAGTAATTACCCGCTCAATTCCCTGAACAGACAGAGGACGGCCAGTTATTAAGAAGCGATGATGACTATCTTTTTGAAACTGCTCGATCTGTTGTAAAAAATCTTTAAGACCCCCACTTTCTCGACCTTCTAGCAATAGTTCATCAAACCCATCTAGTAAAAATAGGAAGCGTGTGTGTTTGTCCGTTAACCAGCCTGAATCGCTATCTACAAAATC
>NZ_JADEXP010000337.1 GCF_015207065.1 Leptolyngbya cf. ectocarpi LEGE 11479
CTGGCCCAAACCCCCTCAAAAATTGCCATAGAAACTTTGGATACCGTCTCAACAGTATGTTAGAGTTTAATTCTGTTAGAGCCTGTAGCTCAGTGGACAGAGCACCTGGCTACGGACCAGGGTGTCGGGGGTTCGAATCCCTCCAGGCTCGTTACAGTGTCGAGTTCGGCACAGCATACACATCCTTGCCACCTCTTAGTGCAAATTGCACTGAATGGTTGAAATTTTTGCTAGACGTAGTAATAAAGAGCACCAGACCCAGTAGGGTCATCAGGCCTGCCACACCAAAAATATCTCGATAGCTGCTCAAGTCAGCAATTTGTCCCATCACAGGACCAGACAGCGCAATCCCCACATCAAACCCGGTCAGGCATAGGCCAAACATTAATCCCCGTTCGGTTGGCGTTGAGCGATCGGCCATTAGTGCGGCCACCATAGGAATCAGCATGCCTCCCCCCATCCCTTGTAATGCTGCAGCCACCAGCACAGCCGCCTCACTCTGAGCTAGCCATAGAGCCATCATCGAAACCGAGTAAAAAACTAAACCAAGGGAAATAAAAGGGCCACGACCATAGCGATCAGAGGCTCGGCCAGCTAACAGTCGAATCCCAAAACTAAACAATGCCGACATTGTATAGATAAAACCAATATTGAGGGCCAGATTTGACTCACGGGCATACAGCGGCACAAAGGTCACCAGTCCGCCAAACGCCAAACCAACTAGCAATAACATCAGAGCCGGTACCCGTACCGCTGGCATCCACATCAAAGACCAAAAGGCGGCCTTACGCCGTGCTGTCACCATCTCTCGCCTGGGTTCTGAGATAGTGACAGCGCACACCAACCCTACAGTCCCCAGCAGTGACATCAAAACAAACACTTGGGCAAAGCCTGCACCAGCCTGCAAATAACCGCCCAAAGCAGGCCCTATCGCCATGCCAATCGGATTCACCAAGCTCATATACCCAATCAGCTCTCCTCGCTGACCAGGTGGAGCGAGATCCGCTACCAGGGCACTATACGCTGTTACAAAAGAGGCGATGCTCAACCCGTGAAATGCCCTGAAGATCATCATCAGCACAATCCTTGAATCTATCTGCCAGAGACGATTACCTACGGATATTTGGCCGGTCATCTCGGGAAAAAAGGGAACCAGCCAGTAAAGCAGCGGCGCTACCGCAATGGCGATCAAGCCAATAAATAAAACAGGTTTTCGCCCCCGTTCATCAGTCATACGAGCCATTACCGGACGCATCGTCAAAAGTCCGATCGCAAAACTCGCCATCACCCAGCCAATCTGCTGACCATTAGCCCCAAATTGTTCAATATACAGAGGCAAAACAGGTAATAGCCCTGCTAACCCTGCCCAAAAACATAGCCCAGCCACAAACATGACTGCCAAGCTGCGCCTTAGGGAAGGCTCTAGGGTGACGAATACATTCAAAACAATTACTCCGTAAAGGATGATGCTCCCGGCAAAAGCCACCGAAACAGGCCTCTGCATCAGAAAAATAGAGTGGGCTAAATCGCCTGGCAGCCTAATATTAATTATTGTAACGAACTCGCAACTTAAAACTTCTATGACAGCCAATAAAGCGGCTATGTAGTGAGACACATATCCTGAAATTCAGTGTTTCAATAGAAGTATGCAGTAAGCAATCTAGGCCTCGAAAACAACACTAGGGTAGGTAGTTATTCCACGGAGCTATTATGAAAACATTCACTTGGATCTATACAATTGCCATTGGTGTAGCCCTAGTTATTCCTATTTTGCCTAAGGAACTACAGGCAGATACCCATAGCAGCTCACAGGATATATCGTTCAGACATTATCAAAGTTGTGATCTTGTCAACGATCCTTCAGGCTGTAGAGCTTCGTAAAGAAGGTATCTCTTACCTGCTCGATCTGGAAAATCCAAAAATTGAGGTGCCATTACAGAAATCCTTCAAATTTTTGATTTCCTTGAGAAGAGCTTCGTCAGTAAATTGTTTATTCATCGCATAAGTATCCCACTGATAATTATTTTCTAGAAATGGGGACACGGCTTCACACCCGTCAGATACCAGCATTTTAAGAATCTCTCCGTTCTGATCGCGAGCCGTTAGATCGGCATCGTCTAAATCCCATAAAGTCCAGAGAAGTACGTCCTCATCCGCACTGGCTGATGCCAGAACGTCCTCATTCTCAGGGGCAAACTCAACACTGGACACAGCTCTTTTATGACGTTCGAGGACGGAAATCAGATCTCCTCGGGATGTCCAAAGTCGAATGGTACCATCCTCGCTAGATGAAGCTAGAAAGCGACCATTGGCACTAAAGCTGACCTGAGTGACCGGATCGCTGTGCTCGGTAAGAGACTTTATCCATTGACCAGACGCATCCCACAGGTTGATCGTGCCGTCTTCTCCACCGGAGGCAATGAGACCCTGCCCGCTTGGTTGAGTTGCGATCGCTAAAATACTTCCCTCGTGTTTCTCATCAATCTCCGCTTGAGCACCTAACTTTATCGGAGAAATACCCACATCAGGTATTATCTCCCACAGAGAAATTCCCCGCTTAATATTAGGGCTGCCTGCCCGAGTGCCCGTCACCAAAAGCCGATCATCTGCACTAAAGGCCACAGCAGTAACATCACTAGAGTGAGCCACCGTCATATAGCGATATAGCCGCTCACCATCCACCCGCCACAGCTTCAGCGTCCGATCAGTCCCCACTGAGGCTAGCCACTGACCATTATGACTAAAGCTTAGATCCAACACCCCCTGATCACTGCCATCAGTATCTTCAACCACAGGATGTGCAGTCAGCACCTGCAGAGGTTCTACCGTATCAATCTCTGGTCTCCACAGCCTGATTTGACCATTCGCTCCCCCTGCAGCCAACATCCTTCCGCTCGGACTATAGTCTACAGCCCAGACCTTAACATTCTTAGCAAACTCCATCTCAGACTTCGACGTACCATCCGGTCGCCACAGCCTTACCGTCTGTATTCCTCCCGAAGCAATAACCCTGCCATCCGGTCGAAAGGTCACATCAAACACATCACTCTTGTGAGGTAAAGGTTGAATAGGGCTGTCAATATCCCACAACCGAATACTGCCATCATCACTCGAAGACGCGAGCACCGTTGCATATCCCAGAACAGGCTTAGGAGCAAAAGCAAGACTTGCAATTTCATCCTCATGGCCCTCAAAAGAATCTATTTGAATCCCTTTTTCTCGCAACCACAAACGCACAATGCCATCAGCCCCACCGGTCGCTAACACATCATCCTGAGGCCCAAAAGCTAACCGATATACTGGTCCCTGATGCCCCCTCAATGTATGAATTAATTCCTTACCCTCCTCTTCTCTCGGATTCCAGAGTTTGACAGTTGCATCAAAGCTCGCAGAGGCTAATGTTCTACCATCAGAACTAAACACAAGACTATAGACAATATCATCATGATCTAACAACAGCCGCTCGCTGTTCTCTTTTAGATCTTGAAGTTGGATATCACCACTGACACCTGCAAAGGCCAACAAGGAACTATCCGGACTAAATACCAAAGCAGTCAGACTTTGAAGCTCTGATGCCACCTGATATTGAAAGACATCGACCTGTTCAAGAGAAAGAGAACTCTGATGTTGATGATTGATCTCCCACAGGTAAACACGACCTTGCACATCAGCAGAAGCAAGATATCTTCCATTCGGACTAAATACAAGGGTCGTAATCGGTACTTGGTCCTGATGCTCCAGCCGAATTAAAGTTCTAAATTCATCAGACCGAGTCCACAAAAAAACTTGACCATCGCTACCGGCAGAAGCAAGATACTGACTGCCTGGGCTAAATTGAACTCGGCTGACTCGCCTCGCCTGAGTTTTACCCTCACTATCTCGAACTTGATGCCTTGCCGACAGTGTTTTCTTCAGTTGTCCCTGACAAGTCCATACTTTAACAGCACCATTGACATCGCCCGTCGCTGCATATGATTGATCTGAACTATAGGCAAGTGTAATCACAGAAGTCGAATGAAAACCAATTTCCTTCTGTTCATCTTGTTCACATAGCCCATCCTTATTTTCTCCTCCCGTTTTTCCCAAATTCCAGAAACGAACAGTTTTATCAGCCCCAACCGAAACAAGCTGCTGACCATCCGGACTAAACATCACAGAAAATACTTTTCCATCATGCTCCTCAAACCGATTAATCTCTCGAAGTTTGAGCGCTGTTCTATGCAGTGCCGTCGTCGCTTTAGCACGCAATTTAGAACGAAACAACCTTACAAATAATGCGTTATGCTGCACACGTTTACCAGCTTGTAACCCTGTCACTAATGCATCTAAACCCTTGAGATCGTCTAAGGATCTAACTAATGCCCTAATCTCACTAAACGTTGTACTCAATAGCAGAAAAGAAAGGCCTGAAAATATACCTATTACAGACAGTACAGCTAGACTCTGACGTTTTCTTTGCAACGCCAAATATCGCTGGCTAGCTTGAACATACTCTTTTTGTCGAGGGAGTAAAGGCTCTAGCTCACGATTATCCACATTTTGAAGATCATGGCGTTTTTTATACCACCGCTTAATTTCTTGATATTCATAGCGAGGCATTAACAATCGATCGACACGTTCACAATCAGACCACTCATAAGCCTTCACCAGCAACTGTCTATAGAATCTCAGATCCTCTAAATGTACCTTTAACGCATCTAATAATTGATGAAGTGACTGCCGGAAGGATTGGTCCTGTCGAACAAAAGACACATAGTGAATTGAGGACAGTCCCATAGCTCGAAAAATATCTCGATCATAAATACTATGGCTAATAACAGGAATAATTCGTTTTTTATACTCCCTAGCCTTTTCAAACTCCCACTGACAATTTTTAGATCGAAGTGAATCAGGGCAAATCACAAAGATTACAGTGTGAGCATAGCGTATTCCCTCTTCTGCCTCATCTCGCCAATTAGCAGCGACAGGAATTCTGTCGCTATCAAGCCAAATCTTCCAGCGTTCATCCTTTAAGGCCTGACTCAAGTTCTCCACAAAAGTCTTATTACTCCGGGCATAGGAAATAAATATATCAGGCGGACTTTTTCCAAGATACTCCGATGTTTCATGTACTCTATCAACAGTCTCTAGGAAAATCTTCTGAACATCCGTAAATTGAAATTGCTGACCTAACTTATGAGTCTCAATCCAGCGCTTCTGCTTTTTAACCTCTTTAAGATCCTCAGGTGTCAGTAAATACTGTTGGGGTCGGCCTTGCTTATCCCATTCAGTTGCACGTGCTAGCAGTCTTATATATGTTTGTAAATGAATAATATTACGAGCCACTTGCTCAAATACTTGACTGACTAATGGTGCCTGCAGGTCCAAATACTGTAGATTGGGTAAAACGCTAGATAGCTGTTTATTCAGCTCTTCAAAGCCACCCTCTTCCCCTAGCAGTACAATCAGCTTGTTTAAACGCTGAGCCAATCTCAGCCTTTGCATCGTTGTCTTACTGCAGAGCGAGGCTTTGGAGATCACTAAAACAAAAACATCTGCTCCCACAATCCCAGCTTTAATATGTTTCTGATAAGTCTTATCCCCATTTAAAAAATGCTGAAAGTCAGGAATATCATCGAAATCGATCCAGGGATCTAGACCCTGCTCACGAATCGCCTTATCTAGAAGCCTGACAAAATCTCCATCCTGAGAAGCATAGCCAATAAAAATATCATTTGCCCGTGGTTTAACCACAGCCATACGCCTTAAACGATCTGTTTTAGGTTGTTGATAAGCAAGGCACAGCCTATATTGAGCCACCGTTTTCATCAGACCCATATAAACCTACTCAGCAGAGTAAAGACGTCTTTCTAAAGATACATCAAGGTTTTTTCAAGTATGCACATCTCCGAATTTCTTATTCAAGTGAGGCGGTAAGTGATGAGCATGCAGTGAAGACAAAATACTCCAAATAGCCACAACACTGAGTAAACGTATATTAAGAGCTTTCACAAGCCTTCGAGTCACTACATACACTGAGCTTGGACAGTTAAGATTGTGGGCAACATATTATCCAGAGCAAGCTGTAAAGTAGTGTAATAACACTGTCAAAAGGGCATATTTAGCCTAGCTTAGCAATCTCAATCTCCATCCATCTAGTGCGACAGGCATTCTTACATCATGAGAGCGATGTCTCAGAACCACCTTTCCTTACGGGGTTTATCCCCTTCAAACTGACAGCTAGATAGTAGGAGATATAAATATGCCTGTAGACTCTACAGATGTTACTAACTTTGAGTATACGTTTTCCAATGGCCAAACGGCCCGTATTCTGAATGTTTCCAAGAGTCTGAGTTATACAGAAACCCTAGCTGCCTTAGGACTGCACAATCCATCTTCCAGTATGGTGGTAATTGGTGGAGCAAGCAAAATGAGCCCTGAAAGCAAACTCAGGGTCTCACAGTTATTTAGCCAGGTATTAGCTCCTATTGCGGAAACGTATGAAATCACCGTCTTTGATGGTGGAACAGATGCGGGTGTTATCCAAATGATGGGTCAAGCTCGCCAACAGATAAATGGCAGCTTTAATCTAGTTGGCATTGCACCTAAAGCAAAAGTCTATTTACCAGGCTATACCCTATGCCCTGACCATAGTTATAACAATACAGAGTTAATCAATCTTGAGGCGCATCACACACATTTTGCTTTAATACCAGGTATTACTTGGGGTAGTGAATCTCCATGGCTGGCCAACTGTGCTTCGAAATTTTCCCAAAAATATCCTGCAATTACTATTTTGATCAATGGGGGAAAAATTTCCCTGAGTGATTTGATGCTTAACCTGTCAGTCGGTCGCCAAACCATGGTGATAGCAGGCAGCGGTAGACTAGCCGATGATATTACTAACATTATTAATGGCAATACATCGACTGAGACTACTAAAGATTCTATAATTCAAGACTTAGTCAACACTTATTATCCTGGTCAAACATCAATTTTTGGGATCACCCAATCGCTTGTG
>NZ_JADEXP010000338.1 GCF_015207065.1 Leptolyngbya cf. ectocarpi LEGE 11479
GCACACGGGTAAAATCGAAGTGTGCCGCCCCATCAAAATCCATGGTCTGCTTAAAGTCTTGGATTTGATCAGGCTTGAGCACCTCAGACAACCAACCGTAGAAAGTAGCCTCGTCCGTTGCTGGATAGTCTGTCGTTTCAATTTCCCCGCGATTACGAAAGCGAGGAACCTCCCCTACACCGAGGTGAACATCAGAAAATCCCTTATCAAAGGCCTCACGAACGATCCGCTCAAGCGTCAGACCGCCTCCAACTCTTACGCCAGTAGCAGATTTTGGCATGGGCGGCGGGGCTGCCGCGCGAGCGCCGCCTGAGCGCACCATTCCCGGCGGTGGCGGTGGTGCCGCTCGTTTAGGCGGTGGCGGTGGTGCAGACGGCATGGAAGCAGGGCGTTGTGGATCAGTCATAAAGCACCAAGAGTCTTCAATTAACGACGGGAAACATCAGGAACACACGCCTGTGCCCCTAAAGACAGGCACACGTACAATCATCCACAGCCTACCCAAAATTGCAACCTCCCATAGCAGATTAAAGAGATGGCAGACAAAGGTATGGCAAGCGAAAACGACTGAATACTACGAAAGAAGCCCAGACACGTCCTGTGTTACCCTAGTTTAGCTCTCAATAATTCACACACTTG
The DNA here is from genome assembly GCF_015207065.1 of Leptolyngbya cf. ectocarpi LEGE 11479. Taxonomy (GTDB): domain Bacteria; phylum Cyanobacteriota; class Cyanobacteriia; order Phormidesmidales; family Phormidesmidaceae; genus Leptothoe; species Leptothoe ectocarpi. Next base: position 640 of record NZ_JADEXP010000338.1, read on the forward strand.
GGTATTTCGGGTGTTTTAGCGATATATAGGTAGCCTACAGCTGCACTTTTATAGCTCAAATGCACACCAGGTGGAGGTTTAACCCGGAAGGAGAAAATTAAATGCCTGTTGTAACATTGGCTCAATTGCTTGAGTCGGGGGTTCACTTTGGTCACCAGACCCGTCGTTGGAACCCCAAGATGGATCAGTATATTTTCACCGCGCGTAACGGTGTACATATTATTGACCTGGTACAGACCGCGCAGCTGCTCGACAATGCCTATTCATTTGTTCGTAGTTCTGCTGAGAAAGGTCAAAAGTTTTTGTTTGTGGGCACCAAGCGTCAGGCCGCTGGTATCGTCGCTGAAGAAGCCAGCCGCTGCGGTTCCTATTACATCAACCAGCGTTGGCTGGGAGGGATGCTAACCAACTGGTCTACCATTAAGACTCGCGTAGAGCGTCTTAAAGAGCTAGAACGCATGCAAGAGACTGGTGCGCTAGCTTTACGGCCCAAAAAAGAAGCCGCTGTTCTCCGCCGCGAACTAGAGAAACTGCAGAAGTATCTGGGCGGTATTAAGCTGATGCGTCGTCTACCAGATGTAGTCATCATGGTTGATATCAAGCGTGAATACAATGCCGTTCAAGAGTGTCAAAAGCTTGGTATTCCCCTCGTTTCGCTCCTAGACACCAACTGCGATCCCGACGTTGTAGACATTCCTATTCCAGGTAATGACGATGCAATTCGTTCGATCAAGCTGATCTTAGGTAGCTTGGCTAATGCAATCTATGAAGGCTCCCATGGGCAGGCCCTACAGGACGAGGGTAGTGGAGACGACATCTATGCCGATTATCCAAGTGCCGAAGAAGATTATGATTATGGTGAGGCGGCTGTTCCTGCTGCTGGAGATACACCTGCTGCCAGTAGTGATGACGCGGTAGTAACCGCCACTGAGGAAGCACCCGCCGCCACTGAGGAAGCACCTGCCACCGAGGAAGCACCTGCCACCGAGGAAGCAGTACCTGTAACCGCCGATGCCACCCCTGTGGCAGAAAGCGAGTAGCACGAACCTTTAATGTTTATGCCGCATTTGTGCAGCTGAGCCCGTCATGGGTATCGGCTGCTAAATACTTCAGCCTTGGTATCAGCAGAGGCCCTAAGGCTGGTAAACGCGAGGAATCATACATCTCGCGAAGCAAAGCACAGTCAACCAAATTTAGTACAGGAGGAGATAATGGCAGGCATTTCTGCAAAGCAAGTAAAGGAACTGCGCGATGCTACTGGCGCAGGCATGATGGATTGTAAAAAAGCCCTCCAGGAATCGGATGGCGACCAGCAGAAGGCTGTCGAATGGCTACGCCAGAAAGGCATTACCTCAGCAGCGAAAAAAGAAGGCCGCGTAGCTGCAGAAGGACTCGTAGCAAGCTACATCCATACCGGTGGTCGCGTGGGTGTTCTAGTAGAGATAAACTGCGAAACCGACTTTGTTGCTCGCCGAGACGAGTTCAAGACATTGGCACGTGACATTGCTATGCAAATTGCGGCTTGTCCCAATGTTGAGGTCGTCAGAACAGCTGAAATTCCTGAAGAATCCATTGCCCGTGAGCGAGAGATCGAAATGGGTCGTGAGGATCTTGCCAAAAAACCTGAAAATATTCGAGCCAAGATCGTAGATGGGCGCATTGATAAGCGTCTTAAAGAGCTGTCTCTAATGGATCAGCCCTTTATCAAGGATCAAAATATCACCATTGAAGAGCTGATTAAGCAAACAGTTGCCACCTTGGGTGAAAATATTCAGATTCGCCGATTTTCTCGCTTTACGCTGGGTGAGGGCATTGAGAAAAAAGAAGAAAACTTTGCTGAAGAAGTAGCGGCTCAAACGGGGAAAAAGACAGCGGAAAAGCCCGCTGAACCGGAAGCCCCTAAAGCAGAGAAAGCGGAAAAGCCAGCGGAGACCGCCGCGCCCAAGGCAGCAAAGAAGAAAAGCAAAAAGAAAAAGAAGTAGTCCTGCTCGGACAGTGACACTTTTTCTAAAGTAGCTCTGTATTAGATTAAGGTAGGTCCATTACGGTACCTACTTTAATCTAGTTTTTGATTACCACAGCTGAGAGTGGAGGGCATCTCTGAACAATGCCTGAAATGTCTAGTAGCCAGCTTCCGCCCATGCCCTCAGGCCTCAGGACCTTCCATAAGCTCTATACTGGGGTTCGTAGCACTGTTTAGTGCTGCGTTTGATGTACTTTTTCTGTCTCACATCTGCGCTAATGGTTAACGCGAGTGGTCATATTGAACAGCAGCTTTCTAAACTTCAAACGCAAACTGCTGATATTGCCACCGAGCTGGAAACCCTAGTCGACAGCTACTTACAAGTTTTGAGTCAGGCTAGCAAGCGGCAATTGGTGCTGGCGGCTTATCATGTTTGCACCCAGATTTATCCTGAGAAGTTTTTGGGTCTGAGTCTATCCCAGCGCAATCGATTGCAACAGCATCTTCGCGACTTGGGTAACCGTATCCAGCCTCAGCTGCATGAAAAGTGGGAAACGGCTAAGCGATTGAGTTTACAACCAGCGGAGGAAGATGGTCTAGCGGTTATTAGACAGCTCTTCCTGGAGGCGGCGGCGCTTAGAGATCAGCCTGACTTAGCAAATGCGAGTCCACAGCAAGGCCCCCTTGATCCCGATGCAGACAACAGCAGCTCTGATGATGGCAAAGGCCAGGATTCGGCGCAAGAAGACGTATCGTCAGAACACTCCCAAGAAAAATTTCTGGCCGAAATTCATACGCTCATCGGTAGTGAGCCTCTAGACGTGAAGCCAACGGGCGATGAGCCAGCTGATAATGGTCCCATGCTGCCGGCCCAGCTGATGAGGCGACAAATTTTAATTGAAAAGGCTATTCGGGATGTGCTTAAGGCGGTATCGGAAAAGGCAAATAATATTTTGCAAAAGGCTGATGTGATGCCAGAACTGCCGACGGCTCTGCTAAATGCGGCATCAGAATCAGAACGTCTGGGCCACACTCCGATGAAAACCCCAAATTTGGTCAGATTATCTATCAAAATCCTGCCAGACCCTGAAAAAGATAGTTTCGAGAAAAGCGACGACTTCACCGGTCAAGACGATACTGATTCTGACCAATGGCCAGATGAAACAGAGCTTTCAGCCGCTATTATCGCTAGGGAAGACATCTCTGCAGGCTCCTCTGCAAAAAAAATTGACGGGTCGGATAGTGACGACCAAAGCGCCCCGCCTAAAGGGGATGTTACTATGCCCCGATTACTCCAGTTAGAATCTTTGCCTAATTTTGTCGTGATTCATTTGCGGCTCTCAGAAATTGAGTTTGCTGAGACTAATGTTGCTATATGGCGAAACCGCATTCGGAAGAAAATGTCCCACCTTAAACGGGTGGGACATGCCTATAAGGATGCGGAGCGACAGCTTGCGATCGCACAAGCCGAAGATGCCTGGAGAGCAAGCTGGACCAACGACTAATGGCCGAGCCCGACTGGATCCGTCTGCAAAAAGCCCTGAGTGTCGAAGCCGAAACCGGGTTTAATGACCTGCAGGGACACCAAAAACGATTTAGCGAGTTTCTGCGAGACAGTTTGCGCCATATTCCCAGCGGTCTAACGCCCATCGACCAGGACCGCTGGCGGACCTTATCGGACGACTTTGATAAATACAGCGCCCTGAGTTTTGCCCAACGGCAGCATCTGGTGGCCGACACCCGCCGATTTTTGCAACAGAGCCGTCAAAATACTCGCCCTAAAGTAGCTGAAACCGTTGGGCAGTCTGGCCGCAATAGTAGTCAGCATAGCCAGAACCAACGGCCAAAAACGCAGGCCATAGCGGCAAAGGTTCCCACATTACCTAAGTCTGGCCACCCGCTGGATCAGGCCCTGACGTACCTGAAAGGGATGGGTCCCAAGAATAGCGAACGCCTGGCAAAACTGGGGTTGTACACGGTGCGGGATGTCCTGTATTACTACCCCCGTGACCATCTAGACTATGCCCGTCAGGTCAAAATTCGCGATCTCAAGGCAGGGGATACGGTCACGATTGTTGGTACCGTACGTCGATGCAACTGCTTCAATAGCCCCCGTAATGCCAAACTCAGTATTTTTGAACTCGGCCTTTACGACGGTACTGGCACCCTAAAAATCAGTCGTTTTTTTGCAGGTGCCCGGTTTCGTAACCGGGGCTGGCAAGAACGCCAAAAACGCTTATACCCAGCTGGGTCTACAGTGGCCGCATCCGGTCTGGTCAAAAAAGGGAAGTATGGCATCACACTGGACGATCCGGACCTAGAGGTACTGGGGGATGCCCAAGAAGCCATTAACTCAGACACGGTGGGCCGAGTTGTGCCGGTATACCCCCTAACCGAGGGGGTGCCTGCCACATTGGTGCGCAAAGCTGTAGTCGCAGCTCTACCCGCTGCTATAGAAATTCGTGACCCATTTCCCACCGACCTGCGCAACCAGCATGGCCTGATTCAGCTGCCAGTTGCCATTGCCCATATTCACTTTCCACCGGACAGTGAAGCCCTAGCAGTTGCCCGGCGGCGGCTGGTGTTTGATGAGTTTTTCTACTTGCAACTGGGTCTATTGTCACGTCGAAAACAGCAGCAGGCCCAAACCCAAATTCATATGGCCCCAACAGGAGCACTGATCGACCAGTTCTATGATGTGCTGCCCTTTCAACTGACCGCTGCCCAAGGTCGAGTGGTGCAAGAAATTTTAGTGGATTTGCAGCAGTCCACACCGATGAACCGATTGGTCCAGGGGGATGTGGGGTCAGGTAAAACCGTTGTGGCGGTCGTCGCCATTCTGGCAGCGATCCAGGCTGGGTATCAGGCGGCCCTAATGGCCCCCACCGAAGTCTTGGCAGAGCAGCACTACCGCAAACTGGTGGGCTGGTTTAACCTACTGCATTTGCCCGTAGAGCTGCTGACAGGCTCAACCAAAACTGCCAAGCGCCGCGAGATTCACACCCAGCTGGCTACGGGAGAACTGCCCGTGCTGGTGGGCACCCACGCCCTGATCGAAGACCCGGTCAGGTTTGACCGGTTGGGGTTAGTCACTATTGATGAGCAGCACCGATTTGGCGTCGCTCAGCGCGCCAAGCTACAACGCAAGGGCGATCAGCCCCACGTGCTCACCCTCACCGCCACCCCCATACCCCGCACACTGGCCCTCACCCTGCATGGGGATCTCGATGTCAGCCAGATTGATGAGCTGCCCCCAGGCCGTAAACCGATTCAAACAACGCTGCTGGGAGGGCGCGATCGCAACCACGCCTACGACCTGATCCGTCGCGAAATCGCCCAGGGCCGCCAGGTTTATATCGTGCTCCCCCTAGTGGACGAATCTGAAAAACTAGACCTACGTTCTGCCATTGAAGAACATCAGCGCCTGAGCGACGTCGTCTTTCCTGAATTTAACGTGGGTCTGCTCCATGGCCGTCTTAGCTCTGCCGACAAGGACGCTGCCATTACTGCATTCCGCAATCGCCACACCCAAATTCTGGTCTCCACCACCGTGGTAGAGGTCGGTGTGGACGTTCCCAATGCCAGCGTTATGCTGATCGAACATGCCGAACGCTTTGGTCTATCGCAGCTGCACCAGCTCAGAGGTCGTGTGGGTCGCGGGGCCGATCAGTCCTATTGCCTCTTAATGAGCAGCACCAAAAGTGAACCAGCGCTGCAGCGGCTCCGGGTCTTAGAACAGTCCCAGGATGGCTTTTTTATTGCTGAAATGGATCTGCGCTTTCGCGGTCCCGGAGAAGTCCTGGGCACCCGTCAGTCCGGACTGCCCGACTTTGCGCTAGCGAGCTTAGTCAATGACCAGGAGGTTTTAGAACTGGCGCGGACAGCGGCAGAGGAGCTGCTCCACGAGGATCCCAGTCTCGAGCTGTGGCCTTTGATTAAAAAAGAACTCAACCGTCGCTACGAAAAACTCATGGGAGGTGCGATTTTTACTTAGATCCAGTCATGACATAATCGTCCCACTAGCTCCGTTGGCTTCGACTTCGCTCAGCCAACGGAGCTGCTAGTCAGCCTCTCCTTAACGTCGACTAGCTCCGGACAGGGTCAGCAAACTGGCCATGCCCACCATCCCAGCGGCTAAGCCAAAACCTAACCAGAGACCAAAGGGAAGTTCTACAGAACGAAAGGCTAGAAACCGGAGCGAGACAGGGGTGGCATTTTGTACCGATAGAATTGCGATCGCAACCACTAAAAACGCCGGAATCAGCACTAGCAAAAATTTAGTCATACCGTCACCAGGCAACTTCGCTACCCATACCTGCACTAATGCCATCATAGCCGGACCCACAACACGTCCATCTACGGGAC
>NZ_JADEXP010000339.1 GCF_015207065.1 Leptolyngbya cf. ectocarpi LEGE 11479
GGTTTAATATCTCTTACAGTCAGTCTCCTTCGCATCCTATGCAACTCACGCCCCAAGAAAAAGACAAGCTGCTGATTTTTACCGCTGCTTTAGTGGCAGAACGCCGTAAAGATCGAGGCCTCAAACTTAACCATCCAGAAGCCGTCGCCTATATTTCTGCCGCTATTCTAGAAGGCGCACGGGATGGACGTACCGTTGCTGAGCTGATGAGCTATGGGACCACGCTGCTGAGTCAAAATGATGTCATGGATGGCATTGCTGAGATGATCCATGAGGTACAGGTGGAAGCGACGTTCCCGGATGGGACTAAGCTAGTTACCGTGCATAATCCAATTCAGTAGAGGCGTTACATGTAACGCCTCTACTGAATAAATTGCATGCAACGTCTCTACATCTAATAATTTGATTGCTTAGAAGTTTTTATGGTTGAGTCTGATGGTTCTGTAACGGGTGAGATGGGAGACGGTCTTCAAGATATTGATCTGGATCGCTCCAGTCGTAGTGAGATCCTAGAAGCCGTTGCTGAGGCCCTAGACCGCTATGCATTTCCAGAAGCGGCGGCTAAGGCCCAAGTGGATATTCGGCGGCGGCTAGAGGCAGGGGGCTATGGTGACATTGTCAGCGCTCATCAGCTGGCAGAAACCCTAACAAATCAATTGCAAACGCTGACGTGCGATCGCAGCGTCCGCGTCTACTTTAGCCCCACACCGCTGCCAAATTTAAGCGCTGACACGCCACCTACAGCCGAGGAACTCGCCTATCAGCAGCAGCAAAGCCAGCGGCGAAACTTCGACATCAATCGGGTAGAACGTCTGGGGGGGAACCTAGGATTTCTGCAGCTCTATGGATTTGAACCACCCGAGTTTGCCGGGACCACTCTGGCCGCTGCCATGACCTGTGTGGCTCATACAGAAGGATTGATCATTGACCTGCGCTACAACCGAGGCGGCTCACCAGCCATGGTGGCGCTGCTGTGTAGCTACCTGCTTTCCGCCTATCCTGCCGTGCATCTAAACGACGTGAGTTGGCCCGCTGAACAGCGTATCCAACAAAGCTGGACAGTGCCCCATGTGGGGGGACCGCGCTATTTGGACCGGCCTGTATATATCCTGACGGGCCCCGAGACCGCCACCGCCGCTGAGGAATTTGCCTATACTCTCAAACAGCTGAAGCGGGCTACGCTGATTGGCGAAACAACAGCAGGGAAAGCTAATCCAGGAGCCGGACAGCGCCTACACGATCACTTTTGGATGTTTTTGCCAACAGGGCAGGTACTTAACTCCGTCACCGGAGGGAATTGGGAAGGCAGCGGGGTACTGCCGGACTTTAAGGTGCCAGTGGAACTAGCCTTAAAGGTAGCCCACTATATGGGACTGACCGACTTGAGCAAACAGGCTCAGTCACCTAGTCAAGAGCTAAGCGCCGCTTTGGACACGGTGAAAAAGCAGCTGGATCAGATGCAGCAAGATTTAATTAGTCAGCTTGGAGGGTTGCGATAATGTCTGATGATTCTGTATCGAGAGTGATTCCAGGGGAACTGTTGCCAGCCGACGGCGACATTGAACTTAATGCCGGTCGGGCTACCACTACGTTGACCGTAGCTAACAGGGGCGATCGACCGATTCAGGTAGGCTCTCATTTTCACTTTTATGAGGTCAATGAGGCCCTGCAGTTTGATCGGGACCAGAGTAAGGGGATGCGGCTGGATATTCCAGCTGGGACAGCGGTAAGATTTGAACCGGGAGACGAGCGCTCTGTAACGCTGGTTGCCTTGGCTGGGGCACGTCAGGTCTACGGCTTTAACCAGCTCATAGAAGGCTCCCTGTAGGCCACCTCAAAAATCAGCACTTTGCCAGATGACAAGGCTACGAAAGATTGAGATGGTCGGATAGGGAGACAGGCTGTTCGAATCAGGAAAGTGTCTGCTTGCTCACCGCCAATGTTTTTTCTCTAGAGTTTTTTCTCTGGAGATGGAAACATTAGGTTCGCCCAACCTAGAGCAACCCCATGCATCTATGTACAACTATTGAACGTGTTCTGAAAAACGAACATTCACACTGACATTCACACTGAACATTCACTATGCTACGACTACACCATTTTGCTGCGATCGCCTGTCTACAGGGGGCGTTACTGCTGGGTAATCTGCCAGCATTAGGGCAGGTATCTGGCAATGGTTCCGAAGCGTTGCCAGAGGCGATTATCCCCAGCCTAGAAGGCATCGTGGATCTCGCTGATACGGATCTATCCCTGGGTGTAGGCTATCTGGCCCCACAAAGTTCCGACCACCTTCAGGCCAGTTGGCTGTCGGAAGTAGAACTTCCCCTTTATAGCCAACCCGGTGGTGCCCACTGGGGTTGGATTTGGCAGGGTTGGCTGATTCCCAACGGCCAACAGGCCTTTGCCATTGGGCGAGATGCCAGTTTTACCATGGTGAGTGTGAACCCAACGCTGCTGGCGTTTCCCATCGTAACCGCCCGTGACGATGGCTGGTTGCAGATACAGTACACTGATGGCGGCAGTGCCTGGATTCACAGCGAGCAGCTGGACGATCGCGGGCTAGAGCTATCGTATACCTCTTGGGAAGAACAGCTAGCTGACGCGGAGATAGTTGCCCTACGGGGTGAGAATGATACCCAGGTCTTGCGGGCTGAGCCCGAACGGGGCCGCAATGTCCTCAGCCTAATTAGCGCCAACAGTAGCCTGATCGAGCCTTTAGAAGTTAAAGACAACTGGATTCGCGTGCGCATCACCCGTCCCACCAATGGCTGTGAGCCCTTAGCTGGTGCTAGCGAAGAAGAAGGCTGGCTGCAGTGGAAAGACATCGAAGGGGACCTGCTAATTCTGCCGAGCCGAGAAAGCTGTGCCGGATAGCTGTGCCGAATGACTGGGCCGAATAGAAGGTTAAAAATGTTCGCGATATATCCATCCGCATTCCGGAGCTAGCGTAAGCTATCCAGTGGCTTTGTTTTTACCCCCACGCCCAGGAGACTTCGATGAGCTACCGGATGGATCGCCGCGCCTATGCTGAAACCTATGGCCCCACGGTGGGAGACCGGGTACGGCTGGCAGACACAGCCTTAGTAATTGAAGTAGAGCGAGACTTTACCACCTACGGAGACGAGGTCAAGTTTGGCGGGGGTAAGGTAATCCGTGATGGCATGGGTCAGTCCCCTATTACCCGAGCGGACGGTGCGGTGGATATGGTGATTACCAACGCGCTGATTTTGGACTGGTGGGGCATCGTCAAAGCGGACATTGGCATTAAAGACGGTCGCATTGCCAAAATCGGTAAGGCGGGCAATCCCTACATTCAGGACAATGTGGACATCATTATTGGCCCTGCCACCGAAGCCGTTGCAGGGGAGGGTATGATCGTCACCGCTGGGGGCATTGACTCCCACATTCACTTTATTTGTCCGCAGCAGATTGAAACCGCCATTGCCAGCGGTGTCACCACCATGATCGGCGGCGGAACTGGCCCCGCCACTGGCACTAACGCAACCACCTGTACGCCCGGAGCCTGGAATATTTACCGCATGCTGCAGGCGGCGGATGCCTTCCCGATGAATCTGGGTTTTATGGGGAAGGGCAACAGTGCCCAGCCTGGGGGACTGGTAGAGCAGGTACAGGCCGGAGCCATGGGGCTGAAGCTACATGAAGACTGGGGCACCACTCCAGGGGCGATCGATACCTGTTTAGGTGTGGCCGACGAGTTTGATGTGCAGGTGGCCATCCACACCGATACCCTCAACGAAGCTGGGTTTGTGGAGAATACCATTGCCGCCTTCAAAAACCGTGTGATTCACACCTATCATACCGAAGGGGCAGGCGGCGGCCACGCACCGGACATTATCAAAGTGTGCGGGGAAACCAATGTGCTGCCGTCATCCACCAACCCCACCCGACCCTATACTCGCAACACGCTGGATGAACATCTGGATATGTTGATGGTGTGCCACCATCTCAGTCCTAGTATTCCTGAGGATGTAGCTTTTGCTGAGTCGCGCATCCGCCGGGAGACCATCGCTGCTGAAGATATCCTGCATGATCTGGGAGCCTTTAGCATGATCGCCTCCGACTCCCAGGCCATGGGCCGGGTGGGCGAAGTGGTGATCCGTACCTGGCAGACGGCCCACAAGATGAAAGTACAGCGCGGTGCCCTGGCAGAAGATTCTGAGCGTAACGATAACCACCGTGCCAAACGCTACGTGGCTAAGTACACCATTAACCCTGCCATTACCCACGGTATCGGTCATGAGGTGGGGTCTTTGGAAGCGGGCAAGCTGGCGGATATCTGTCTGTGGAAGCCGGCATTCTTTGGCGTTAAACCCGAGCTGGTGATTAAGGGTGGGGCCATTGCCTGGGCCCAGATGGGCGACCCAAATGCCAGTATTCCCACACCGCAGCCGATCCACATGCGACCCATGTTTGGGGCCTTTGGCGGAGCCGTTGCCAGTACGTCGCTGACCTTTATTTCCCAGGCCGCTGTAGAAGCCGATATTGCTGGCCAGATTGGGCTACAAACACCAGCGGTGGCGGTGAGCGGCTGCCGTCACCTGAGCAAGGCTGATATGAAGCTCAATGACTATCAGCCCGCCATGGAAGTGGATCCTGAAACCTACGAGGTGCGAGCAGATGGACAGCTGCTCACCTGCGAACCTGCGGACGAGCTACCCATGGCCCAGCGATATTTTTTGTTCTAGATATGACCACGTTTCAACACACTAGCCTCATTGCCGCTGCGCCTGAAGTTGTCTGGCGCTTTCATGAACGCCCAGATATTCTCAAGCTGCTCACCCCACCCTGGCAGCCAGTCGAAGCGGTTCGCCGTGAAGGGGGGCTGGGGCCGGGTGCCGTTAGTGAATTTCGGCTGTGGCTAGGTCCGATTCCGGTTACCTGGATCGCCCGACACACCGATGAGTACGAACCTAACCAACTCTTTACCGATATCCAAGAAAGCGGCCCGCTGGATGCCTGGACGCATCGCCATCGGTTTGAGACCGAGGGCGAGCAAACGCGACTGACTGACGACATCACATTTACGCTGCCGATGGAATGGGCCAGCGAGCCCGTAATTGGCGGGTTTGTACTGCAGCGGCTAACGGATATGTTTGAGTATCGCCATCGGGTAACGCGGGAGGCATGTCAGGGGAAGGGGGAGCAGGGGACATCGCCGCTCTAGGCAATATCCGTTGGTTGCTCGCTTTCTTGCTGGAGCTGCTGGAGCTGAGATCGCAGCACCTGCTCTAGCATCGTTCTAGGTATCTCCACCCCCTGTCCTTTACCCTTCTCCTGCATAAAAATAAGACTGTCCACCCGCTTAAGCGACAGCAGCTGAAACAATAGATGGGTGCTGGGATGGGGCAACGCCATCATTTGCGGATTATCCGCCACACCTAAAGCCGCTGATGCTAAGGACGGATAGGCATAAACCACCGTCTTGGTTGCCTTGGGATTCTGCCGACCCCGCAGGGTAGTCATCACCCACCCCTGGCCGAGAGACTGGACCACATAATAGAGCTGCTGCGGCAGCTGACCCGCAATTTCCGTGAGTAGAGGAGCGATCAATGAAATAGCTTGCCCAGTTGTCTGATCCGGAGCTTCCTCAATCAAAATTTGAATTTGTTTTTCAATATCCATCCGACTTTTTTGATAGTTTCGTGAAAATTACTGACTTTTGTTAGAACGTGCGGAAAACTGTCTATGCTCAGGTGAGGTATTGCCTGGGACATGCAAAGCTCTAATGACCACCCTGCTAATGCTTGAGGAAACATCTACAACACTTGTAGAAGCACTGAATACAGACGTTTTGCAGTTGCTCAAGCAAGCGACCAGAACCTCCGAAAGAAGCTGCCAGGCTGTGGCCGATCGCATCTGCAGCGAATCGCTTCGTATTTGTACGGAAAGCCAACGCATTCAAGATTCTGGGGATGTAAAAAGTTGGGCATTTAACCTCGCTCACCATCGAGTGGATCAGTGCATTCGCTATTACAAACTTAGCTCTGAACGGGGCCGAATCGAGCTGCACAGTACCCTCAGTGCCATTATCTATCGCTATATTTCGATTCCCTACGCCCAAACCGGCTATCAGGCCCGCCTTTCCCTGATTGAGGATTTTCTACAAAACTTTTACAGCGAAGCCATTAACGCCTTTCGTCGGGAAAACCAAATGGCAGCGGAGTACCAGCCCCGCACCGCCCTAGAGCTGGCAGAATACATGGCATTTACCGAACGCTACGGTAAACGCCGCATTCCCCTACGCCGGGGCCGCAGCCAGCAGCTGATTATTCTGCGAGCCCAAACATTTTCCAAACAGCAGCCCCCCGAGACCACTGTAGACATTGAGCAGGCCACTGAAGCCGCCAATGACAATGAACAGGGGTGGAAAAATGCCCCTATCCAACGGCTGCGGGAAGAAATTTTGCTCCAGTCAGACACCCCACCGGAAGATAGCCTCCGGGAACGGGTGGTAGCTGAACTGATGAGCTACCTCAAAGAAAAGAAGCAAGCAGACTGCGCCGACTATTTTAGTTTGCGGTTGATGGACCTGCCAGCTAGCGAGATCGAAGAACTGCTGGGACTGACATCCCGTGAGCGAGACTACCTACAGCAACGCTTCAAATATCATTTACTCCGGTTTGCCCTCACCCATCACTGGGAACTCGTCCATGAATGGCTGGGTATCGAGTTAGAAAAAAACTTAGGTCTTACCCCTCAACAGTGGGATCACCTACAGGAAAAAATGGATCAAAGCCAAACCAAGCTGCTTCAGCTTAAACAGCAGGGCCTATCGGATGCAGATATATCCCAAGCACTTGGTCTCAGCCTGACTCAAATCAGAAAGCATTGGTCTAAATTGCTCGAACAAGCCTGGGAATTACGTAATCTATCCATAGGCTGACAATCTGCCAGCGGGCTGTTTTTTTGTGCATCCAACCGAGCTAAATTTTTTAC
>NZ_JADEXP010000340.1 GCF_015207065.1 Leptolyngbya cf. ectocarpi LEGE 11479
GACTATTGGACGCCAAAAAAGGCAGCTTCGTTGTTTGGCTGGGCTGGGCTGGGCATGGTGATTGTCTCTGCGATTGGGGCAGTGATAGCGATCAGAAAACGCTGTCCCAACTGTGGCCAGCTGGCCCTCAAGCGCACAAATCGAGTTGTTAAAAAAGCGACCCGATATAGCTATGGTACAAGAGAAGTTAGTCATACTTGTCAACGGTGTAACTACGATCGCAGATTTAATCGATCCATTCCCCGTAAATCATCGTCTAGTTCAGGTTCTGCTGGCGTCTGGGGTGGACACGACAGTGGCGGCTGGAGCGGTGGCGGCGATAGTGGCGGCAGTGGATGCGGCGGCGGTGGCTGTGGTGGCGGTGGATGCGGTGGCGGTGGTTAATCAATAAATACGGTTTTGACTATGAACTCTCAACAAACAGAGCTTTACAACCGGCTTCAGGCCTATTCCCTCGACCAGCCAGGAGCCCAGTTCTCCTTTAGCCAACGCTTAGCCCAAGAAAATTGTTGGTCGTTTGCCTATACCTGCAGAGTAATCGAGGAGTATAAAAAGTTTGCGTTTTTAGCAGTGGCTGCCGGTCACCCAGTTACCCCGTCCGATCAGGTGGATCAAGTTTGGCACTTACATCTCACCTATACCCGCTCCTATTGGGAAACATTTTGTCCAAAAATTCTACAAACATCGTTACACCATGAGCCTACCCAGGGGGGAGGAACCGAGCATGGCAAATTTGTTGATTGGTATACAAACACCCTAGCGAGCTACAGACACTTTTTTGGGGAAACTCCACCCAAGGATATTTGGTCTGAACCAGGGGATCGCTTTGGGCAAGAGCTGGAATTCGTACGGGTTAATCTTCAACGAAATTGGCTGCTGCCCAAATTTTACTGTTGAGTTAATAACAGCACCTTAGATCCCTGCTCATAATCAAAGGCGTCCTCAATTACATATCTTGTTTTAATCTGTTGCTCAAAACGAGGATATGCCTGATCCTTGACCTTTAGCACCAGCCACAGACGCTCGGAGATATCTGGAAAATTATCTAACCAGGTGCTAATCTCAGCATCTGTACTTATCCCCCGAGTTTTGTTCTGATAAAACTCAGTCGAACCCTGATAATAATGGTTAAGGATAATCCTTTGTGCAAAGAGACCCCAAACAACTACATCCTGAGGCTGTTCATATTGCTCAATGGTTTCGACGATAAATTTGTAATCGGGTCTATCCTGAACGGTGTAGTATCGCACCAGACCACCGCTAACAGCGATGAGATACGCTAAGGCGATGGCGATTGCTGCAATTCGCCACTGACGCCATAGTCGACTCAGGCCAGCTGCAAGGACGAGAAATAGATAGGGACTGACAAACAGCAGATATCGATTGACCCAAATGGGAACCGATAGATAGGAAAAAAATAAAATGGGTACCAGCGGTATGACAAACCAGGCACTTGCCCACAGTACTTGCGGAGATTTATGTTTTTGAATCAGGGCTGCGCCCATTAAACCGGCGACTAGGAATGTAAATAGTTTGTAGAAGGTGGCTGCGATCGCATTTGCTTGGACTGCAAACGGCCAAACCGTCCAAAACTTTAACGTTCGCACCACATTATCTAAACCAGGTGGCTTGCGACCAGGATGATGGGAAGCATAGGTAGAATCAGGAGAGGTCTCATACAGAACTGACAATACGCAGGGAGACCACAGCAAAAGTAGCAACGCCAGCCATTTCCCAAAGCGTATAAGTGCCGCCCGTTGCTGACGAAAGCGCAGCCAATAAATCAAAACATCAGGTAGTAGTAACGTGATGTTGAGCGGTACAGTCAATGTTGCTAGCAATCGAAATGCGCACCAGCCCGCCAGCAATGCATGGCTAGGAGGAGCCTCCGACTGTTTTTCTGTCAATGCCCGAGCCAGACAGAGGGTCCCTGCCACACCCATGCAGACCGACAGCGCATACATTCTGACCTCTTGCGCATGGTTTAAAAACAGAGGAGATAGACTCATCAGAGTTGCTGCGATCAGCCCTTCGGTTTCTCCAAAAAGCCGCCGACCCAAGCGGTAAAGCAGAAAAACAGCAATCAATGCAAAGATCACTGATAAGCTTCGCAGCCAGGCATCACTACTGCCAAACTTCATCCACACCATGAGCAAGATGTAATAAAGCGGCCTCACCAGGTTATTGGCGATTGATTGCGTCGGCAAGACCTGCGCATCCCTAATGCTAGTCAGTTCATCCAGCCATAATCCTTCTCCATTAATGCGGTAAAAACAGAGGACTGTTGCCAGGATTAGTACTAAGGTAATTGGCAACCATTGGGCAATCTGCAGTCCAGAATTCTGACGCTGTTTGCCAACGGGGCTCATCTGATTAAGGTTCATTGACTGTGTTCTTTAAGCGAAATGATTCAAGATGCTAGCCCGAGCAGATGTGGTTCTAACAGTAGGTGGATAAATGCTTCTTAAAGCTTAAATACTAAAACCCAAGCTTTTCGCGAATGCGATAAATGGGCTTATTCTGGGATTCATGATAGGTCCTCATCAACAACTCCCCCAGTAGACCAAAGCAGAACAGCTGAATTCCTGAGAGAAATAGAACAACGGCTAGCATCAGTAGGGGACGATCGCCAATGGCCTGATGTAATATAAACTTGACAAAGACAAGATAGGCTGCCAAAAGAGAGCCCGCTGAAAGTGACGTCATTCCTAACACGCCAAACACATGCATGGGACGAGTTAAAAAGGTTTTCATAAAATAGACCGTCAATAAATCCATCATCACCCGAAATGTTCTGCCCAGGCCATATTTGCTTTTACCAAAACGGCGAGGATGATGACGCACCGGAATTTCTGTAATTCTTGCCCCTTCAATAAAGGCTAAGGCTGGTAGAAAGCGATGCAGTTCTCCATAGAGCTTTAGATCTAAAACAAGTTCAGACCGGTAGGCTTTGAGAGAACAGCCATAGTCATGGAGCTTTACCCCCGTTACTTTACCAATTAACCAATTGGCAATTTTTGAAGGCAATAATCGAGTGAGTGCAGCATCCTGTCGCTGTTTACGCCATCCGCTTACCAGATCGTAACCGGCTTCAATCCGATCTAAAAGCAGTGGAATGTCCTGCGGATCGTTTTGTAAATCTCCATCCAGGGTCACAATGATTTGGCCTTGGGCATGTTCAAAGCCAGCTGCCATTGCTGCCGTTTGGCCATAGTTGCGGCGTAGAAGAATGGCCTTAAGCTGTGGATAGGTGGTAGCTAATCTCTGCAGTAAGTCTGTTGAGCCATCACGGGAACCGTCATCTACACATACAATTTCATAGGTGTAACTCTCTCGACTGAGAATCTCAGAAATACGTTCGACTAGATTAGTAAGATTCTCAACCTCATTGTAGATTGGGACAATAACAGATAAATAGAGCTGTGACTTTGATGAGTCTGATTCAGTGTTAGAGATACATTGCTCAATCGGATACTTGTCATCAAGTACTCTGTTTTGAGCTGACAGTGAAACAGCCATCTTTGATCTCCTTAAGGGTTTATATTGAGAATTAATAAGAGTTTTAGTGGATTTTCAGGGGCTTTTAGAGATCAAACGTTTGCTCTGCAATCTATTTGACTCTTCACACGTCTTCCTTTTGATTGAATTATCTTTGAATCTTTTCTAGAAATCAAGCCTTTATATATTTTTTGATTAATCAAATTCCTTTTATATTAAAGAAATGATGAACTTGTTTTTACTCTTCTTGTTTTTGCGCTTGAAGAATTACTTTGAACTAGCTTTTTTAGCGATTAATATTCTTTAAAGAAACATCAGTAGAGTCAATGTTTTCTGAAAAGAGTGTCGATGTTTGTAGGGTTGACTATTGAGCCTGGCTGAGGGGCTGTTTTGAGCGCATTGTAAACCCGATAACAATTATACTAGAGACCATTAATCCGGTTGCAATCGGTAATCTTAAGCCATTCAGCATCAGGGAGGGAATAACTGCTACTAGCAGACTCATGGCTGAAACAATTAGCAATTTCTGGCTCACGTTACGATATCCAATGCGACCCATTAAAGCCAGTCCTGAAATGGCAAAAATGATTTCACTCAGTAGCGTGGCTAATGCAGCCCCGGTTGCTCCGATCAAAGGAATCAAAATCCCATTGGCGATAATGTTAGCCATAACGGCTGCCAGCAAGATAGGAGGGAGAAATCGCTCTCGTCGGGTGGCCTGTAGTAAAAATAGAACCAGGGAAGCAAACATTTTCATTGCTAAACTTGGCAATAAGATGGCCAGTGAGTCGATGGATGATAAAAAACCTTGCCCATAGGTCAACTGCACTAAAAATGTTTGCCCCAAACCGGCAATGGTAATGACGGGTAGAACAAGGATCAATAGAAAGTAGGTCGTCTTTTGAATTTGGTCGGGCAGTTGTTCAGGCGCTTCTGCATAGCACCTCGAAAACTTTGTTAGAGCGACATAAAAAATAACACGGGGCAGAGCTGAGAAAATCTCAATCAGGCTATAGGCAGCCCCATAAAATCCAGTCTCTGCTGAAGGGGCAATTACCTTCAGCATTAAAATATCGATTTGATAGTATAAGACCCATAAAACCCCCGATAATGCAAAGGGATAGGCCATTTTTAAGGCCCGTCGAAAGCCTGTGAGCGTAATCGGTGATGTAATCGTTGTCTGACGTTTGAGATAGTAAAATAAGCAGATAATATCGACAAGACGGACAAACGCCATGGCTGCGACGACCCCAGCCAGGTTATTGGAGGTGATTAAAACTAGACCTCCCAGTAAGAACATGGCTAAACGTTCGACTGTTACAGAAATAGTTTCGCTACGAAAATTACCTAATCCTCTAAAAACTGCGCGCAGTGTTTGTTTCCCACAGCGGCAGGCACCGGCAACCACCACAAAATAACAAATAACTATGCCAATCCCTTCAAAATTTAATAGCTTGGCAATGGGTAATAGGACAATCAGAACGCCTAAAAAATTGAGGCTCTCTATCAGTAAAAAAATGGAGGTGGATTTTGGACCTTCTGTAGGATCTGCCGCAATTTCACGCGCGAGTAGGTCATGGAGTCCAAACTGAATAAAGAAAGCGACAATACCGCCCAGTGCCGTGGCCGCTGTAAAAATTCCGTACTGTTCTGGTCCTAGGGTACGCCCCAGAATCATATAAAAAACAAACGTTAGACCGAGTGTGGCCTCTCCCAAAAATGCATAGACATAGGAAAAGTCAAAACGCTTTATCAGTGCCTTTAATCCTTGACTATGCATTGGCTTGAGCCTTGTTATACCAGGCAAATGTTTTGCTTAAGCCTTCCTCTATCCCGATGTGGGGAGCCCAATTCAGCTCTTTCTTTGCTTTCGATGAGTCAAATCTCAGGCTCTTATATTTAGAGATAACGCCGTACTGGGAAAACGTGGAACTTTTGAGGAGACCAACAGTTTTTAGACGATCTACCAGGAAGGCCGCTACGATAAACAGAAAAAATGGGATAGGCAATGTGGGGAACTGGCTTCGTGTTGCGGCCATAAATTTATTGAGATATTCTCGCTGAGTGATCTCACTGTCATCAACGACCTGATAGATTTGACCAACGGCTGTTTCACTCACCCCTGCTAGCCGAATAGCTTCAACGGTATTTTCGACATAGGTAAAGGGAAGCAGATTAGTACCTTGACCAATCAGCAAAAAGATTTTGTTCTTAAGAAATTGACCAATGTGGGGAAACATCACTCGACCCCGTGGGCCATAAATGAGACCTGGGCGAATAATGGTGACCGGTAAGCCTTTGCCGTAGTACTGTAGAACGATTTTCTCGGCTTCTACTTTTGAGCGGCAATAGGAGCCAACCTTTTCGGGGGTGGGGTCACAGGGTCGAGTCTCGTCAATGATGGCATTTCTCTTGAGTCCATACACCTGGTAAACCGCTAAAGAGCTGATGTGGACAAAGCGTTGAACGCCAGCTGCCAGGGAAACTTCTAACATTCGCTGTGTCCCTCTCACCGTAATGTCTTCATAGTTAGCCCATGAGCCGCCCATGGCTGCTCCCAGATGATAAACAACGTCAACACCGTCTACTGCTGTCTTCAGGGAGGTTTGATCAGATAAATCTCCATAGACAATCTCCACGTCCTGTTGCTGCAGCGATTCCACCTTGGCGGTAGGTCTGGCCAGAATTCTGACCTGGTCGCCTGCTTGCATGAGCTTGGCAACTAAATGGCCGCCGAGAAATCCTGTCGCTCCTGTTACTAAAACCTTCATAATTAATGCCTACTGTGGACTGCACATGGAATTTAAGCACTATGGGTGATTACCCCTGTTGCCAGATTTCGTTAATAAATTTGACTACAGCCCGACCCTCTTCTCCAGTCACAGGGGGGCGGGTCCCGTCATCTAGGCTTTTATAAAATTGCTTGATTAAGGGGGCAATATCTCCCGGAGCCCCTACCCTCCCAGTAGCGACCTTAAAGGCATTGATAAAGGTGTTAAAGAAGAGCTGTCGAGATTGGTCCAGATTGTCGGCAATCCTGAGCAGCTTTTTGGGCAGGGCACGATTTTTGCGCACAACGCTCACCATGTTGGAAATATTGAGATGGATGGTCATCTCCGTGGCGTAAATGTTGATCGTAAAACAGTCTGGCTTTGTGCCCAGGGAGACTGACAGAGTGCCAGTCGCTTGACCCGCATCAATCAGAACCCTGAGTTCATCGGGTAAGCCATCGGGTAGGGTACCGCTGTTTAGAGTAATTGGGGTTGAGGTGACGGGAAGGGGTAAAAATCGCAGCAGAATAGAAAGCGGATGAGCGACGGAGTCTAGCAGTAACCCTCCCGGCAGACGTAAATGCCAGGAGTTTTGTGACTTGGGATCAAACCCAGGAATCCGATTTACATCAAAGCTATAGCAGGCATCAACGTGGAGGATTTTTCCGGCCTGTCCTGTTTGGCTA
>NZ_JADEXP010000341.1 GCF_015207065.1 Leptolyngbya cf. ectocarpi LEGE 11479
CTGGGCGTCCGATCCTACGGGTAATGGCTATAAAGGGGGCGATCTGTGGGGTGTGGCTGAAAATCTAGATTATTTGCAAGATTTGGGAGTGAATGCCATCTACTTTACCCCGATCTTTCAGTCGGCTAGCAACCACCGGTATCACACCCACGACTACTATCAGGTAGATCCGCTGCTGGGGGGTAACCAAGCCTTTGCCGATTTGTTAGAGGCTGCCCACCAACGCGGGATAAAAGTGGTCCTAGACGGTGTCTTTAACCATGCTAGCCGTGGATTTTTCTTTTTTAACGACATTCTTGAAAATGGACCGTCATCACCCTGGCTGGACTGGTTTAAGGTGGAGGGCTGGCCGCTGTCTGCCTATGATGGGGCCAAGTCGGCTAACTATGAGAGCTGGTACGACAACCGAGCCCTGCCGGAGTTTAACCACGACAACCCCCAGGCGCGGGAGTACATTATGCAGGTTGCCGAGTACTGGCTGCGTCAGGGGATTGATGGCTGGCGGCTAGATGTTCCCTTTGATGTGAAAGCTGAAGGATTTTGGCAAGAGTTTCGGCAACGGGTCAAGGCCATTAACCCAGAGGCTTATATTGTGGGAGAGATTTGGACCGATGCTCGACAATGGCTAGACGGCACCCAGTTTGACGGGGTGATGAACTATCTCTTTACGGGACCGGCATTGGCCTTTACGGCAAAAGAACGGGTGGTGATGTCTCTGGTGGAGCAGCCTGCTTATTTTCCCTATCCGGCCCTGGATGCCCAGGGATATGCCCAGGCCATAGAGGTCTTGTTGGCTCTATATCCTTGGGAGATTCAGCTAACCCAGCTAAATCTGTTGTCAAGCCATGACATTGCCCGGGCGCTAACGGTTATCAGTGACGATCAGTCCAGTTTTGAGCTGGCGGTGTTGTTACAGCTGACGTTTCCGGGGGCACCCAGCATCTACTACGGTGACGAGGTGGGCCTAGCGGGTGCCCATGATCCAGACTGTCGCCGGAGTTTTCCGGCAGAAGAGAACTGGAATCAGCCATTGCTTACACTCCATAAAGAGCTAATCGCCCTGCGGCATACACATCCGGCCCTACGCACAGGCATGTATCAAACGCTTGCCGCTGAGGGTGAACTCTATGTCTTTGCTCGTCACCATGAGAAAGAAACTCTTGTTGTAGTGGTGAATGCAGCTGAAACCCCTGGACAGATAGCGCTCTCCAATCTGATGGAAGCAGATCTGATCCAGAAGACCATGATTCTATGGGGACAGGGCTCGATTACAGAAGATACGCAACAGATTGTAGTCCCAGCTCGGTCGGGGATGATTATAGGGATGGCTAATTAGAGGTGACTGGCCCAACAAGAAGGGCATTAGTTTGCTAGGGTGTGTGAGTTTGTGGGCGGTGAGTTTGTGGACATGGGGGCGACTTGGTTATGAAAACGCACTGGTGGAGAAAATGCCTCTGGGTGGTCTTATTCGGCCTGTTCTTGGGTGGCTGTGCTGTGCCCCAGGTAAACGCTGAGCAACGGCTGTTTTTGGATCTATCGGTAACGGCAGTGGACCATGTGGTACTCCCCATGGATGACTTTGAGGGCACCCAGGTGGGTGGCCTGTCGGCCATTAATTACGATCGCGATAGCGCCAGCGCTGACTTGTCAGTTCGCAACCAGTACTATGCCCTCTCCGACGACCGCCAACGTCCTCGCTTTTACACCCTCAGCTTAGACCTCAGCCCTACAGCCATCAACGATGTCACCGTTGAGGCCGTCACCGATTTTAAGGACGCTGATGGGACTGCCATCGCCCCGCTTGATGCTGAGGGCATGGCCCTCACCCCAAGCCGCAGCCTGATTGTCGCTAGCGAAGGCTCATTTCAGCAGCAGATTTTGCCCCAGCTCCAGGAATTTGACCTGGAAACTGGACGGTTCAAAACCAGCTTTCGTCTGCCAGAGCGGTATCTGTTTGGCCCGGAGCCTGGCTCAAATGAGGACCAGACCGCAGGTACCCAAACCCAGGGCGTCCAGGAAAACATTGGCTTTGAAGCCCTGACCATCAGTGCTCCCGGTGGCTCCTACGAGCCGTATCGTCTGTTTGCCGCCACCGAGGGACCGCTGTACCAGGATCTTGACCTGGACCCAGAAATTCCCTTTAAGAATCGCTGGCTCCATTATCTAATTGACCCTAACCAGTCAACCCTGCTATCAGAACACTGGTACGCTATGGATGACGCCCCCCTAGGTGCCGTGGTTAACGGCCTGTCGGAAATTTTATCCATCGATGTGGGAGGGCATTTTTTGGCCATTGAGCGTGCCTTTGGTCTCCAGGGGTTGTCGATTAAGCTCTACCAGCTGGCCACTGGAGTGGCGACGGATACCAGTGCGATCGCAACGCTCCAGGGTGACACTAGCGGCATTACTCCCATTCGTAAACGGCTCGTTGCCGATCTTACCCCCCTCGGCCCGGATAACCTCGAAGCCATGACCTTGGGGCCTAGACTCAGCGACGGCAGCCAAAGCCTAATTCTAGTTAGTGACAATAACTTTGATAATCGTCAGGAAACCCAAATTTGGCTGTTCAAACTGGCCGGTTTGTAATCCCCCTATAGAGGTAAATCAAACTCAAATCATCCCTGCAGCTATCGCAACATTTTTTTCTTCTTACAGAGAATGAAGAATACCGTTATGCTGTGGGAATAGGCAACCGAGTTTATTTACTAAAACATTTGGTGTATAAAGGTTTTGTTAGTTTTTTTTTAATGTTGGCAGCCCCATAATTCCATGTCCTTGCTTAAGTCTCCCAAGGGCAGAAGATAACGATTTATACCCATATTCTGTATAATTCTTGCTAATCATGAAGGAGGCTTAAGCGCTAAAGGATGAAAGTAATCGTATTAGGTGGAGATGGCTTTTGCGGCTGGCCCACCGCGCTGCATCTGTCAAACGCAGGTCATGAGGTTGCCATTGTCGATAACTTATCGCGCCGCAATATTGACAATGAGCTAGAAATCTCTTCCCTAACTCCCATTAGCTCCATGTCCACTCGGCTGTCGGCGTGGCAAGACGTTAGTGGTAAAACAGTTGATTTTTATAATCTCGACATTGCCCAAGAGTACGACAAACTCTTGCATCTAATTTGCGACTATGCCCCCGACGTGATTGTTCACTTTGCTGAACAGCGGGCCGCCCCCTACTCCATGAAGTCGGCCAAGCATAAGCGCTACACCGTTGACAATAATCTCAACGGCACCAATAATGTTCTGTGCGCCATTGTCGAGTCTGACCTAGATATCCACGTGGTTCACCTCGGCACCATGGGTGTCTACGGCTACGGCACCGCTGGCATGAAAATTCCTGAAGGCTATCTGGATATCCAGGTGGTTACCGACACAGGCAAGGTCATTGAAAAACAGATTCTGCATCCGGCTAACCCTGGCAGTATCTACCACATGACCAAAACCCAGGACCAGCTGTTCTTTGCTTACTACAACAAGAATGACCAGGTGCGGGTAACTGACCTACACCAGGGCATTGTCTGGGGGACTAACACCCGCGAGACTGCCATGGATGAGCGGTTGATCAACCGCTTTGACTACGATGGTGACTATGGCACCGTCCTCAATCGATTCTTGATGCAGGCTGCCATTGGTCACCCCTTAACTGTGCATGGAACCGGCGGTCAGACACGGGCGTTTATTCACATTCAGGACACGGTGCGCTGTGTTGAACTAGCCGTCAATAATCCCCCTGCCAAAGGCGACCGGGTTAAAATTCTAAACCAGATGACTGAAACCCACCGGGTACGCGACCTGGCCCGGATTGTGGCCAATATCGCTGGAGCTGAAATTCAGTACATGGAAAACCCCCGTAATGAAGCGGCTGAAAACGAGCTAGTGGTTGATAACCAGTGCTTCCTCGATATGGGTCTAGAGCCCACTCAGCTAGACAAGGGGCTGATGCTAGAAGTGACAGAAATCGCTAAAAAGTACGTTGACCGCTGTGATACGTCGAGGATTATCTGCACATCGAAGTGGACCAAGAAGTCAAAACCGGCTCCTACGCCGATTCCGGCAAGCTAGGGCATGGGTTTTTGATTAAACATGCGGAAATGGGGTAATTCAGATCTTGTATCTAGTTGGTTGTGAGGCTAAAACCCACGTCGGGTTCAAAACCCAACGCTAATTGAGGGCTGTCCACTAAAGGGACAGTTGGGCTGTGAGGCTCTATATCTAGAGCTTTCAGCGATCTTTAACCCCTTCTAGTGGATAACCCTCAATTAGCCCTGTAACTTTGAGTGCAGGGTGGGTGGGCGCTTCATCACCAGGTGCAAAATCTATGAGGTCATAGCCCTTTACCTCATTTCCTATGTCTCGGTAACTGTCCTGTGCGCTGTCAAATCTGTGGCAAAAAAAGATCTTATAAACGCTTGAGCCTGGACCAATTTCGCGATTGAATAATCAACAGTTCAGTATTTGCGATCGCTGATTAAGGGGATGGACCGAATCTATAGCCACTGCTATTGGACGGTTATTTATATTCAAAGTCATCTCGATGATCAGCAATGCCTAGTTTTTCTAACACATCCGCATCCTACTACCGCTAAACGTATGCGTATTGCCCTGTTTACCGAAACATTCCTTCCTAAAGTCGACGGTATCGTAACTCGCCTCAAACATACCGTTGAACAGCTGCAGGCTTTAGGTGATGACGTGTGTGTGTTCTGCCCAGAGGGGGGTCTAACGGAATATAAGGGGGCCAAAATCGAGGGGGTTTCCGGCTTTCCCATGCCGCTTTACCCTGAGCTAAAGTTGGCCCTACCACGCCCGTCCATTGGCGAGGGCATCGAAGCGTTTAACCCCGATTTGATCCATGTGGTCAATCCGGCTGTCCTGGGGTTAGCGGGCGTTTACTATGCCAAGGCGTTGGAAATACCCCTGGTGGCGTCATACCACACCCACCTGCCCAAGTATCTAGAGCACTATGGGTTTGGCATGTTTGAGGGCATGCTGTGGGAACTGCTGAAGGCGGTACACAACAACGCCCGCCTCAACCTGTGTACCTCTACGGCGATGCAGCAGGAGCTGACTGAGCACGGCATTGAAAACGTCAAAGTCTGGCAGCGGGGGGTGGATACGGAACTGTTTCGACCTAGCTTGGCCAGTCGAGAGATGCGATCTCGGCTGAGTGAGGGGCATCCTGATGCGCCCTTGCTGCTGTATGTGGGCCGTCTGTCGGCGGAAAAAGAAGTTGACCGGATTAAGCCTATTTTAGAAGCCATTCCAGAAGCGCGACTGGCCTTGGTGGGGGATGGTCCCTACCGAGAAGAACTAGAGGAGCATTTTGCGGGAACGGCGACTAATTTTGTCGGTTACCTTGAAGGTGAAGAGCTAGCTTCGGCCTATGCCTCCGGTGATGCGTTTGTTTTCCCATCACGCACTGAGACCCTGGGGCTGGTTCTACTAGAGGCCATGGCAGCTGGCTGTCCGACGGTGGCGGCCAATGCGGGGGGAATTCCAGATATTGTGACGGACGGCACCAACGGTTTCTTGTTTGACCCCCACGATGATGACGGAGCCATCAAAGCTACCCAGCGACTGTTGGCGGCCCGTACGGAAATTGAACTGTTGCGTCGGAATGCTCGTATTGAGGCAGAACGCTGGGGCTGGCGAAGCGCAACTCAGCAGTTACAGACGTTCTACGCTGAAGTATTGGCGACTAATGTAAGCATAGCGGCTTGAAGAATCCAATTTTATAAGGTGTGCCTAACCCCATGCAGCCCTTTGACCTTAGCGCCTATCCCTACACATCTTCGCGCCCCGTTATGTTGGGATCGCGTGCTGTGGCCACCTCTCAACCGTTAGCCGCCGCCACCGGGGCCGAAATTTTGTTGGCAGGTGGCAATGCTGTGGATGCTGCGATCGCAATGGCCATCGACCTTACCATCGTTGAACCCACCTCCAACGGTTTGGGCTCAGATGCCTTTGCGCTGGTGTGGGATGGTGAACTCCATGGTCTCAACGCCTCTGGCAAAAGTCCCCAGGCGTTTTCGCCAGACATGTGGGCTGACCTGGAAGAGCTGCCGCTGCATGGGTGGTTAGCAACTACGGTACCGGGGGCGGTTTCCGCCTGGCAAACCCTGTGGCGACGCTGGGGCAAGCTGCCATTTAGACGCCTGTTTGAACCCGCCATTCGTCACGCAGAAAATGGGTTTCCAGTGTCGCCGATCACGGCCCGCAACTGGCAGAAACAGGCAACAGATTATCTATCGTTAGACGGTGAGGCCCATAAATCTTTTCGAGCATGTTTTTTCCCAAACGATCGGGCACCGCGCCCTGGCGAAATCTGGCGCTGTCCTGAGCAGGCCGATACTCTACGAGAGTTAGCAACAACCGAAGGTGAAAGTTTTTATCGCGGTAAGTTAGCAGAACGACTAGTGGCCTTTTCTGAGGCAACGGGAGGAGTCTTTTCTCTGGATGATTTACGCAACCATCAGGCGGAGTGGGTCGATCCGATCTCTACCACCTATCGAGGGTTGACGGTGTCAGAGCTGCCACCCAATGGGCAGGGGATTGCGGCGCTGATGGCGCTAAATATTGTTGAGGGTTTTGACCTGGGTGCTCAGCCTAGGGAATCTGTGGTGAACTATCACCAACAGATTGAGGCGATGAAGCTGGCTTTTGCCGATGCCCATCGGTATGTGGCCGACCCGAGAACGATGGATATAACCACAGCCGAGCTGTTGGATAAGGCCTATGCCGCTCAGCGGCGAGACTTGATTGGCGATCGCGCCATACCCCTAGCAGAACCGGGGCTACCCAAGGGCGGCACGGTGTATTTAGCGGCAGCGGATGATGAACTGATGGTGTCGTTTATTCAGTCAAATTTTATGGGATTTGGCAGTGGGATTGCGATTCCGGGGACGGGGATTGCGCTGCAAAATCGGGGGTCGGGATTTGTGTTAGA
>NZ_JADEXP010000342.1 GCF_015207065.1 Leptolyngbya cf. ectocarpi LEGE 11479
CCAAGCACGCAATATGGCGCTTAACCTGTATCGCGAGTATGGTTGGACCAATATGGCTCAGGCAAAACGATGCTGTGAGCAATCGCTAGACATACTGATGGACGTTTTTAGAATGAAATAGCCCTGCTACAATACTGACAAACCTTTGGGTAAGTTTACCTGTCCTGATTTGGCAAATTACGCCCATTTCGGGCACTTTGAAGATCAACCTCGTCACTCTCTGATTGAGCCCATGACCAACGTTGTCAATCCGTGGACGGCAGCCAATTTACCCGGCTATACCTTTATTGAAGGTATCTATCAGGGTATCCGTACTCTGATCTACAGAGCGACGGAAACGGAGGCTCAGCGTCCCGTGGTGATCAAAATTCTGGACCAGGAATATCCAAGTTTTAGGGAACTCGTACAGTTTCGGAACCAATATACAGTTGCTAAAAACCTGCCTATTGAAGGAATTGTTCGCCCGATTAGTCTAGAAAACTGGGGTAACGGCTATGCCCTGGTGATGGAAGACTTTGGCGGACTTGATCTAGGACGGTATATTCAACACTATAGCCTCAATCTGACTGACATTCTCAATATCGCTATCCAGCTGGCGACTGTGCTGCACAACCTGCATCAGCATCAGGTTGTCCATAAAGATATTAAACCTGCCAATATTCTGATTCATCCAGAATCTAAGCAAATTAAGCTAATTGACTTTAGTCTGGCTTCGCTGCTGTCGAAGGAGACTCAAATAGTTCAAGCTCCTCAGAGTCTAGAAGGGACGCTAGCCTATCTGGCTCCGGAGCAAACCGGTCGGATGAACCGAGGGATTGACTATCGGACAGACTTTTACGCGCTAGGGGTGACACTATATCAGCTGCTGACTCGGCAGCTGCCCTTCACCAGCCAGGATCCGCTGGAGCTGCTCCACTGCCACATGTCTCAGGTGCCCGTCGCTGCGGATGAGGTCAATTCAAGCGTTCCGGCAACGGTAGCAAAGATTATTGCAAAGCTGATGGCGAAGAATGCTGAAAACCGCTACCAAAGCGCCTTTGGTCTAAAGTATGACTTAACACAATGCCTTACCCAGTGGCAAAGCCGGGGGGAGATTTCTAAATTCGTTGTGGGTCAGCGAGACGTGTGCGATCGCTTCGCTATTCCCGAAAAGCTCTATGGCCGAAACGCAGAGGTTCAAACGTTACTAAATGCGTTTGAGCGGGTCTCTGGCGGGTCATCAGAACTAATGCTAGTAGCAGGCTTTTCCGGGATTGGGAAAACTGCTGTGGTCAACGAGGTGCACAAGCCCATCACTCAACAAAAGGGCTATTTCATTAAAGGGAAATTTGATCAATTCAATCGCAATAGTCCCTTCTCTGCATTTGTACAGGCCTTCCGTAGTCTGATGGGGCAGCTGCTAGGAGAGTCAGACGCGGCCATCGCTGACTGGAAAGCCAAAATTCTGTTAGCGGTTGGTGAGAGCGGTCAGGTACTAACTGAGGTAATTCCAGAGCTAGCGCTAATTATTGATGAGCAGCCTACGATCCCCGAGCTGTCTGGTACCGCCGCTCAGAATCGCTTTAATTTGTTGTTTAGCCAGTTTATTCAGGTTTTTACCACACCGGAGCATCCATTAGTCGTTTTTCTAGACGACCTGCAGTGGGCTGATTCGGCTTCATTAAACTTGCTCAAGCTGCTGCTGAATGAAGTCGAGGTAGGCTACCTTTTGATACTGGGAGCCTACCGGGACAACGAGGTGTTTCCAGCCCATCCATTACTGCTGACCTTAGAGCAGAAAAACAGCGCGCCTTTACAAACGCTGAGGCTAAAGCCGCTGATGGCAGACGATATCGATCGGCTGGTGGCAGACACACTGTTGTGCCCTGTAGAACTGGCTAGGCCGCTGTCGCAGCTGGTGTATCAAAAGACCAAAGGCAACCCGTTTTTTACCACTCAGTTTTTGCAAGGTCTACACGGGGATGGCTGGATCACGTTCGATCCTGCAGCAGGCTGCTGGCAGTGCGACTTGACTCAGGTACGTCAGCTGGCGCTAACAGACGATGTGGTGGAATTTATGATTGAGCGCCTCCAAAAGCTGCCCGCAGCCACCCAGGATGTGCTCAAATTGGCGGCCTGTATCGGTAATTGGTTTGATTTAGCAACACTGGCAGTGATTTGTAAAACCAATCAGGAGCAGGCAGCAACAAATCTATGGAAGTCTTTACAGACAGGGTTTGTTGTTCCTCAAAGTGAAACCTATAAGTTCTTTCAAGACGGGGCGAACCAAGATTCTGACAGGCCTACCAATGTTGTCATAGAATATCGCTTTTTGCACGACCGGGTTCAACAGGCAGCTTACGCTCTGATTGATCAAGACAAGCGGCAGCATACCCATTTGGCCATCGGTGAGTTGCTGCTCGATGATACACCAGCAGACAGGTTGGACGACCGGATTTTTGCGATTATCAATCAGCTAAATATGGGAGCTGATCTGCTGAGCACCTCCCAGAAGAAACTTGAGCTAGCCAAGCTAAATCTAAGGGCAGGTTGTAAAGCCAAGTTGGCTACAGCCTATAGCGCTGCAGTCGAGTACTGCCAGCATGGTATCGATTTACTAGACTGCGATCGCTGGAATGATTCATCAAATCTCACCCTCGCTCTCTACAACACCGCAGCCGAAGCCGCCTGTCTTCACAGCGACTATGCCAACATGACTCGGTGGATTGACGAGGTTTTAGAGCACGTTCCTAACTTACTCGATCAAATTCCTGCCTATGAAGTCAAAATTCAGGCTGAAATCGCTCAAAATCAGCTGCAGGAGGCGGTTCAAACAGGGTTAGGAGTGCTAGAGAATCTGGGCGTTCAACTACCTGCCCAGCCAGCAACCGCCAATATTGAACAAGGATTTGCGCTAACAGCCGCTCAGATGGCCGGTAGGCAGCCAGACGCTCTGCTAGCTTTAGCTGAAATGACAGAGGCTGAAAAGCTGGCTGCCCTCAGGATGTTGGCCGGAATTTGGGGGGCTGCCTTTGCGATCTCACCTTCTCTAATGCCGCTGATTGTCCTAGAAATGGTCAATCTTTCGATTCGGTATGGTAATGCTCCTATCTCCGCCTTTGCCTATGTGTTGTATGGAGTTTTACTCTGTGGTGGCGAGAACTTTCAACAGGGCTATGAATTTGGAGAAGTTGCTCTCAAGCTGTTGACTCGATTCAACACTCAGACATTTAAGGCCAAAATTTTGTTTTTAATTGGTACCCATATCACCATTTGGCATGAGTCTGCCGGAGCAGCACTATCGACTTTAGAGAGAGCCTACCAGGCAGGATTAGAAACCGGAGACTTAGAATTTGCCGCTTTGCCTGCTGCCATCTATTCGTACTACGCCTACTTAACCGGACAGCATCTGTCAGACGTCAAACAGAACTTTGTTGCCTATACTCAGGCCGTTGAAAAAATAAAACAAACCTACTACTTAAATTTTTTACAGATTTGGCACCAGGCCGTCACAAATCTGCAAGAAGAAACAGACCAACCCCAGCGAATTAGTGGAGATATCTGTGACAGCGACGCCATGCTACGTCAGTTTGAGCAAAACAACGTGACAACGCCCATGGCATATATCTATGTCAATCGCCTCATGCTCAATTACTTATTTGGTCACGAGATAGAAGCTATCGATATCATTCCACGGGCTGATGAGTACGCCCAGATGGTGCCAGCAACGCTGCTAATTCCTATCGTGAACTTTTATGGCTCCTTAGCCAAACTGGCCCGCTATCTCCAGGTCTCAGACGTTCAACAGGCGGACTGGCTAGAAGACATTCGCAAGAACCAGAGCAAACTACAGCACTGGAGTCAGTCTGCTCCAGAAAACTATCAGCACAAATACAATTTGGTGGCGGCTGAGCTATCTCGGGTAAGCGATCATAAGCTAGATGCTATAGAGAAGTACGATGACGCCATAGCTGGAGCCAAAGCAAACGCCTACATTCAAGAAGAGGCCCTAGCCAACGAACTCGCCGCTAAATTTTATCTGAGCTGGGGCAAAGAGAAATTTGCTGCAGGCTATATGCAAGAAGCTTACTATTGTTATTCTCGCTGGGGAGCCGGGGCTAAATTAGCCGATCTAAAAAAACGCTATCCCGAACTGCTACGTCCTATCTTGCAGCCATCGGCAACGGGTGATGTATTGAATACCCTGATGACAATTGCTGCACCTACCCTATCAAATTACCCTAGCACTACTCAGGACTCTAGCAGCTACCTTAACCAAACGCTCGATTTTGCCAGCATCTTAAAAGCATCCCAGGCTCTTTCTCGGACAATTCATCTAGATGAATTGTTGCATCAGCTGACCCAAATCATTCTCGAAAATTCGGGAGGAAGTTGTTGCGCACTGCTGCTCCCTAACACAGATGGAGAATGGTATGTGAGGGCATTTTCTATCGTAGACGATACGCAGCTGTGTAACGATCCGCTTGTCAACAATCCTAACCTTCCTGTCAAACTGATCCAGTATGTCAAAAATACTCAGAAAGCTGTTGTTATCAACGATTCAAAAACTACACTGCCCGTTGTTGATGACTATCTAAAACAAAATACGTCAAAAAGCTTGCTGTGTTTACCATTTTTTAATCAAGGTAAGCTTGTAGGTATTTTGTATCTCAAAAACCGCCTTATCAGCGGCGTCTTTACCAGCGAGCGCATCTTGATCCTTGATTTTTTAGCGGCTCAGGCGGCTATCGCCTTAGAAAATGCGCGGCTTTATCAAGATAGTCAGCGGGCACTACAAACAATTCAACAGCAAGAAGCTCGCTACCAGAGAATCTTTGAAGCGGTAAGTGACGGGTTGGCGGTCGTTGACCTTGAAACGACCCAGGTAGTTGCAGCTAATCCTGCCTACTGTCAAATGCACGGTTATACCTACACGGAGCTGCTAGAGCTAACGCCTGCTCAAGTTCTGCGGCCCCATGTCTATGTCAAGTTTGAATTCTTTTTAGAGTCTATTCAGCAAAAACAAGAGTTTTTTTGTAATGCCGTCTGCACTAGAAAAGATGGCACCTCGTTTAATGCTGAGATACATTCGGTGCCGTTTCAGTACAAAGGCAAGCTGTGCGGTCTCACCGTTTTTCGGGACGTGACTCAGCAGAGACAGCTAGAGTCAGCGCTAAAGCAAAAAAATCAGGTATTAGAACTTACTCTCAGCGAGCTGCAACAAGCTCAGCTACAGCTGGTACAAAGCGAAAAGATGTCGGCTCTAGGCAACCTAGTTGCTGGTATAGCCCACGAAATCAATAATCCCATTAGCTGCATCATTGGCAACGTAGACGCAACCCAAGACTATATGGACGATCTGCTAGGGCTGTTGGACCTCTACGCACAACAGCTATCAGCACCAGCACCTGACCTTGAAACTCAGCTGAAAAAAGTTGACCTCGACTATGTACGCAGCGATCTGCCCAAGCTGACGCGCGCGATGCGAGACAGTGGTAATCGCATTGTCAATATCAGCAGAAGTCTGCGTATGTTCTCTCGGGCTGATGCCGAGATGCGACAGCTCTTTTATCTTCACGAGGGTCTAGAGAGTACGGTCTTGATTTTGCGACATCGTTTGAAGGCAAATGAGCAGCGGCCTGCCATTGAGATCGTTAAGGAGTATGGCGATATCCCTCAAATTAGTTGTTTTCCAGGACAGCTCAATCAGGTGTTCATGAATATTCTGGCTAATGCTATTGATGCTTTAGACGAAGCCAGTCAGCGGGTTAGCTTTGCGGATCTAGAAGCTTATCCCCAATGTATTACCGTTCGCTCCGAGTTCGATCAGCACCAGGTGACTGTTACCATCGCTGATAACGGTCCTGGCATATCTGAGGCGATAAAGCCCAAAGTTTTTGACTATTTGTTTACCACCAAGGATGCGGGCAAGGGGACTGGGTTAGGGCTTGCGATCGCACGTCAAATCGTTGTTGACTCCCACGGTGGCCATTTGGAGGTGCAGTCTAATCCGGGTCAAGGAACCAAATTTTACATTCGGCTACCGCTGTAGGGAAAACCTACAGGACCCTGACTGCGGCTGCTATTCTCGATTAGGTCGTTGTAAGGGTTCTCGGCTAAGCGGGCTGAGAAGACGGTTCATAGCCTGTAGCTGCTCGGCAGTGCCTAGGCAAATCAGAAAATCTTCTGGTTCTAGTCGGACTTCTGATGTAGGACCAATGAGCAGCTCCCCTTGGTTGCGCTGAATGGCTACAATCAAAACTCCCGTCTGGGCTCTCAGCTGTGATTCTCTCAGGGTCTGACCAATTTGAGAACAGACCAGCGGGTCCAGTAAAAACTCTTCCATATAGTAGGTGCGATCGCCTCCAGAAAAGATGCCGTCGACAAAGTCCATCACCTGGGGACGGAGAGCAGCGGCGGCCATCCGTTTGCCCCCGGTAATGTAAGGCGAAATCACCGCATCTGCGCCCACTCGCTTTAGTTTTTGAATCGCTTCTTCACTACTGGCTCGAGCAATGATACGTACTTGGGGGTTAAGCGTTCTAGCCGAGAGTACGGTGTATAGATTCTCCGCATCAGACGTCAGGGCAGAAACTAGACACACCGCTGACTCAATTTTGAGTAAATGGAGCGTATCGTCTAGAGTGGCATCCCCCTGAACTGCAACAAAGCCCAGCTGCTGTGCCTGTTGCACTGACTCTTCCTCAGCATCGACAACCACAAACCGAATCTTCTGAAGTCTAAACTCTTCGGCAATTTGACGTCCTGTCCTCCCAAATCCGCACAAAATGTAATGGTGAGAGAGTTCTTGCATAAGTTTACGACGCTGGTTTAGACGCACTCCTTCTTGAAAGTAGCCTTTTACAATCGCTTCTGTAAATCGGTTGGCAATATAGCCGACGGCAAAGATTCCTAAAAAGATCAGCACAATCGTAAAGATGCAGCCACG
>NZ_JADEXP010000343.1 GCF_015207065.1 Leptolyngbya cf. ectocarpi LEGE 11479
GCTATTACAAGCTATTTCTCAAGCAACGATTTCACAGTCTGTAACGTCTCAGACAGTGGCCCAGCTGATGCAGCAGATTACCCAAGCATCCAAGCGGACGTCCGATTCTTCTCTCGCAGTGGCCGGCAATCTCAAAAATACGGTGGAAGTTGCCCGTCAGCTGGAGTCTGTTGTAGATCAGTTTAAAGTTAACTCTGAAGCAGAGTAAGCCGTGGTTGATGACATGGGACTAGATTGATGTGTACCTGATGATTTATGTTCCACGGCGATCGGCTCATGCTCATCTTTCTCCCTCTTCTATCTCAAACTAGTTTTGCTCTCTTAAACTTAAAACCATGTCACAAGCAGATCGTGAGGTCTGGCTCAACTTTTTAGACGAAGTTGATGAATATCTCAACACCATTGAATCAGGTTTAATCGGACTCGCCGAGAGGGGGATCAACCCTCAACAGATGGATGCGGCTTTGCGGGCAGTGCATACGATTAAGGGCATCGGTTCGATGATCGAGTGTCCATCAATGAGTCATTTGGCCCATAAATTCGAAGATTCACTCAAAATTATTAGGGCTCGTCGAGACGCGATCCAGGTGGATGCTGCGCTGGAGATGCTTCTCCTGCAGGGGTTAGATCACATGCGTCAGGTGAGTTCACTCCATCGACAGGCGCTGCCGATTACGGAAGATTGGCTGATGGAGCAGGCTCAGCCTACTTTTGAGAAATTACGTGACTGTCTAGGGGACGTTCAGCCCAGTGATGAACTGGCCTTACTGGCAGAAGATTCCGATGATGACACGGCTGTCATCATGTTTGGTACTGAAGTTGAAGAGTTATTGGAGCGGCTGACATCGGTTCTGGCGACACCGGGGTTACCCTGCCTGCAGTCAGAATTGGAAATGATGGTAGAGGAATTGCAGGATCTGGGTAGAATGCTCCAGATTGATGCGTTTACCGCTCTATGTCATTCAATTCAGCAGCAGCTGGTGATGGCGTCTCCTAGCCAGGTTGAACCGATTGCCCGTCAGGCTTTAGCCCTGTGGGAACGGTCTCAGGCTCTCGTCATGGTGGGTAAGTTGGATAAGCTACCCACCATGATGGAGCTAACGGATGATGACCTAGTACCTGAGCCCCACCCGGCATATGATGCTCTTGACGAGCAGACAGATGACGAGCAGACAGATGACGAGCAGACAGATGACGAGCAGGCCGATATTATCATCGAACCCTTGCAGAGTGACGGGCTAACGAATGGGCCGCCTACAGATACAGAGGTTCCCGATTTTACCCCGCTTCTGTCTCCAGAAGACTCTGACACAGAGATCGCTGAGTTTGAAGCCTTTCTGACAGCAGCTAATAGTGATTTAGATAACGCTGCCATTGAAGCGTTAGTATTTGATACCAGTATTGATCATGGTGTGGATACGGTTATTGACCTGACCCTTACAAATGGGTTAGAGGAGACCGAGACAGCTGAGACCACCCCAGCGGGAGCAAATGAGCCTCTAGAGATACCGTTCTCTGTAACCGAGGATGCGATCGCAGATGATGCTAATCCTATTGGCGATGTCGATCTGACTGGCATTGAGGCGGCCATTGAAGATCTTGACCCAGAAGATTTTGACCCGACTAACTTTCAGGTTGATGACGCCTTCTCCCCTGACCTATCGGACCCAGCTCTGTTAGACAGTGAAACAGGTTTAGAAGATATCTCTGCTTCATCGGAAGCAGAATTTGACGATATCTCCTTTGAACCCCAGGCCGAATATGCCTCATTTTTCCAGACAGAAGCAGACCCCGAGGAAATTGTTGAAATTCATGTGGAGCCCGTGGAGCCTGCCCCCAAGGCTCAAGAGCTGCCAGAAAATACTGTTCGGGTCCCCATTAAGCTGCTCAATCAAATAAACGATTTGTTTGGGGAATTGATTATCCAGCGGAACACCATGAATTCACGCTTGGATCAAATGGATGACCTGATTAAGCTGCTCACCAAACGCATGGGCAGCCTAGAAGGGAATAATGCTCAGCTCCAGACATTTTGTAACCAGCTGTCTGTGGATGCATCTGTGCCGGGGGCAAACCACGGGCCATACAAAACGACTCCTAATGAGCAGCTGTTGCAGACCCACCAGACAGGTCTCGAATCAGCACTGCTGGGGCCGTTCGCCGAACCAGCATTCGACAGTTTGGAACTTGACCGCTACAGCGATCTGCATCTCCTCTCCCAGGACCAGCGGGAAACCCTGGTACAGCTGCGGGAGGTGACCAGCGATGTCAAGCTCAATATGCGCGAGATTAAACAGGCGTCTAGCAATCTCAACCGCACTGCTAAAGCCCTGCAGACCAATGTGACTCGGGCTAGAATGCGACCCCTATCAGATATCGTGGAACGCTTCCCCAGAACCGTGCGAGAGCTGTCTCTACAGTATGGCAAAACCGTGAACCTCAAGATCTCGGGGGGATC
Organism: Leptolyngbya cf. ectocarpi LEGE 11479; assembly: GCF_015207065.1. Taxonomy (GTDB): domain Bacteria; phylum Cyanobacteriota; class Cyanobacteriia; order Phormidesmidales; family Phormidesmidaceae; genus Leptothoe; species Leptothoe ectocarpi. Next base: position 2,459 of record NZ_JADEXP010000343.1, read on the forward strand.
TACTCTGATTGACCGGTTTGTGGCCGTGCAGCTGCGCGATCCCCTGATGCATCTTTTGCGTAACGCCTTTGATCACGGTATTGAAGATGCTGAAATTCGTCAGGCCCAGGGGAAGCCATCCCAGGGCACCATTGAGATTCAGGCATCTCATCGAGGTAACCAAACCCTGATTTCCATCAGTGATGATGGCTCAGGCATTGACTTGAATAAAATTCGCGATCGCGCCTACCAAATGGGTCTAACCAAAGAGCTGCTAGACACCATGAGCCAGAGCGAGCTGCTGGGAATGATTTTTGAACCTGGCTTTAGTACGGCTGCACAAGTGACTAACCTATCGGGTCGCGGCATTGGTATGGACGTAGTCCGCAACAATCTAGAACTCATTCGCAGTGAGATTAAAGTCGATACCCAGGCGGGCCTTGGGACAACATTTACCATTGGTGTCCCCTTTACCCTCTCCATTGTGCGAGTACTGCTGGTGGAAATCGGCGGCATGCGGTTGGCGTTTCCAACCGACGGCGTGGAAGAGATGATTCGCTTTAACACCGTACAAGTATTTGACTCACCAGACCAGCAGGTGATCAATTGGGAAGGTCTAACCGTTCCCCTGATTCATCTGGAAAAGTGGTTAACGTTTCGCGGTCCGTTGCGCTCACCCACCCCAGACGCGTCACCGATTATTAGTGAGCCGTCCATTATCATCGTCAGCCAAGGCGAGCGTCTAAGCGGTCTCCATATTGACCGCTTTTGGGGAGAACGAGAAGTTGTTATTCGTCAGGTCGAGAATGTTATCAGTCTACCTCCAGGCTTTACAGGCTGCACCATTTTGGAAGACGGCCATGTGGTTCCCCTGGCCGATGCTAGCAAACTCTTAGAATGGATCGAGCAAGACAGTCAGGATGAAGACCATCAGCCTCGACGCTGGCAACAGCTGCTGCAGTCCAGTGTTGCTCCCGAACCACCTCAACAGCTAGCCTTACCCCAGGCACAACAAAATAATATCTTGGTGGTGGACGACTCTATCAATATGCGTCAGCTGTTGAGAACGACACTTGAGCAAGCAGGCTATGGCGTAGAACAAGGCAAAGACGGACAAGACGCAGTAGATCAACTGTTGGGAGGGCTATCCGTGGATGCCATTGTCTGTGATATCGAAATGCCGCGTCTGGACGGATACGGCGTCCTAGCGGAGATAAAAGCTGATGCTCAGCTCAAAAATTTGCCCATTATCATGCTCACCTCCCGTGGTAGCGAAAAACATCGCCAGCTGGCAATGCGTTTAGGCGCAACTGCTTACATTACTAAGCCCTATCAGGATCATGAGCTACTGCTAATGATTGAGCAGGTACTTCAACAACAACCCGTTAGTACAGTGCAATAAATCTCCATGGCTATTTTATCTACTCGAAAATCTCGACGGTTGAGACCTCATCACAGTGAAACCATTCGGCAGGTTATTGTTTTTCAAATCCAGCGAGAATGGTTTGCGTTACCTATTTTTGCGGTTAAAAAAGTCGTCCCTAAAAGCGACACCCACGGAGATTATCACGGTTCTGGTGCCGGACTGACCATCTATGAAGGCAGAGAACTACTGGTGCTAGATGTCAACCAGCAGGTTTTTGGTGGGACTTCACCCCAGTTGGTTCCCGCCCTGGCCGCAGAGCCCGCACATTTTGAGCCTACGCAGTTTGGCAATGGCTATCTACTGATTATCCGCGATCGCAAAGGAGAGTTAGTTGGGCTACCCATTGAAGCAGCCCCCACTGTCCGCCGGATTGCCCAGTCCGACATTGTACCCTTACCCGCCAACTATGCTGCTAGGGTCAATATTCAATGTGTTAGCGGGCTGATTATACAATCTGACAATCAGTCAATTCTTTTTCTCTTAAATCCAGATCAGCTATTACAGGCCCAGCCTCTGCTGCCACCCGCTTTCTAGGCACCCATCCTCTTTACAACTAATGGCAGCCCCAGGTATTAAGAAATACTGATGTTTTTTAACAATCTCAATTTAAATGTCATCATAGTGGATTGTTGAAAAGTTGGGGTGCTCCGGCTACTACAAACTCACCATGGCATACATATGTGAACTCTCCCCTGGTCATCATGTCTATCTAGACAATCAGGGAAGTCAAACCATTATTACAACATCAATGGGGTCGCCGGGACAGCAGCAGCAGGCCAGCAACAGTATGACGACAGGTCCCTGGACCGCCCCTCCAGAAGGGTATCAAAGTGCCACAGGAGCTGTATTCAAACTGTTTACAGCCCAAGGAGAGATCTGTATCTATGTGCAAGGTAACAGCGTCAGCATGACCGGTAGCGCGCCGTCAGTTGCCGGAGCACAGCAGCTGTCAGTGCAGCCAACAACAGCGATACCCACGGCTCCCTCAATGCCATCAATGGAGCCCATGCAGCCAATGCAGCCGATGACCATGGGCAACATGCAAATGACGACGAGCCCTATGGAAATGCGTATGGGGAACATGGAGTTGAAGATGGACTCTGTTCAGCCAGCATCGCCACCCGCCGCCACTCGAAAATTTTGCAGTCAGTGTGGTACCAAAGTCGCTCCAGAGGATCGTTTTTGCTCTAGCTGTGGTCATGCGCTGAGCTAAGGAGTTCTTTTCTGGAGCTGATTTAGCCTCCCCATAATTGGCGTGTGTGACAGGTTGTTATCGCCCGCTCGCTTCGAGTTGCGATCGCACATGATAACAGTCTTCCCTGAATCTTACCCTAGCTGAAAATTCTATTTATAAGACACTAGGGATAGACGACGTACGATCTTCTAGATGGTATCCTGCGAGTCATGGCCAGTGTTTAAACAGCAATATTCAGAGAAGTTGCAATAGATAACAGCTAGCGATGGTTGCCTAATTCCGTATTAATTTTCCTCCATTTGTATGAACGTTTACAATTCAAAGGCCCGATAACAGTTAATCAATAAATTACACGCTTTGAGGACGCGACTAGTGTTCAAAACCTATGATCCTGGTGATTTTTATGATGAGCTGTTTATCAGTCGTGGAGTGCCTCGACCAGAAGCAGAGCTATTGGTTCAGCGCATTAGCAACATTTCCATTGATGAGCTCACCCTGCGGCAGCAGATCGCTCAGAACATGTTGTTCAAGCTAGGGGTAACGTTTAACGTCTACAGCGACAATAAAGGGACAGAGCGAATTTTCCCGTTTGATGTGGTGCCTCGGGTGGTGCCTAGCAGCGAGTGGCAGTGGCTAGAGCGGGGGTTAAAACAGCGGATTGAGACGCTAAATTGTTTTTTGAACGATATTTATAACGACCAAAAGATTATCAAAGATGGTATTATCCCTCGCGAGGTGATCGAGTCGGCCACTGGTTTTTTAGAGCCCTGTCTGGGGTTAAAGCCACCCAAGGGAATTTGGTGTCACATTACCGGCACAGACCTGGTGCGCGATCGCAACGGCAGTTGGTATGTCCTTGAAGACAATCTTCGCTGTCCGTCGGGAGTCTCCTACGTCCTAGAAAATCGTCGGGTGATGAAAGGCGCTTTTCCGGCCCTGTTTGAAGCCCTGAGTATCAATCCGGTGGATGCCTACCCCAGTCAGCTACTCACATCTCTACTGCATTTAGCTCCGGATGGTGTGCCCACTCCCCAGGTGGTACTGCTCTCTCCAGGCATTTATAATTCCGCCTATTTTGAGCACTCGTTCCTAGCCCAGCAGATGGGCATTGAGCTAGTAGAAGGCAGGGACTTAGTGGTGGCAGATGGCTATCTGCAAATGAAAACCACTAAAGGCTTACAGCGGGTGGATGTGATTTACCGTCGCATTGACGATGAGTTTTTAGACCCCCTTGCATTCCGTCCCGATTCTCTCCTGGGTGTGCCGGGACTGATGGATGTGTATCGTCAGGGCCGGGTTGCGATCGCAAATGCTCCGGGTACCGGTGTCGCCGACGACAAAATGATTTACAGCTATGTCCCCGACATGGTGCGCTATTACCTGGACGAAGAACAGATCATCCCTAACGTCCCCACCTATCTCTGCGAAAACGATCAACAGCAGGACTATGTACTAGATCATCTAGACGAGCTAGTGGTCAAGGCTACCAACGCCTCCGGCGGCTATGGCATGCTGGTAGGTCCCCATGCTACTGCGCCCGAGCGCGATGCCTTTGCCGACCAGATCAAGGCTAATCCCAGGGGGTATATCGCCCAGCCCACCCTGTGTCTATCGCGGGTGCCAGCATTGATCAACAGTGAATTTCAGGGCTGTCATGTGGACCTGCGGCCATTTATTTTGAATGGTCAAGATATCTATGTAAATCCGGGAGGGCTAACGCGGGTGGCCCTAAAAAAAGGCTCGTTAGTGGTGAACTCTTCCCAGGGCGGCGGCAGCAAGGACACCTGGGTGGTTGGAGCGATGAATTAAATGGATCAATCATCATCCTGAGCCTCCCATGCAAACCATTATTTAGGTCGTCATACCATGC
>NZ_JADEXP010000344.1 GCF_015207065.1 Leptolyngbya cf. ectocarpi LEGE 11479
TTTCGTAGTAGACCCGGTATGATGCATGTCATGGCTATTCAGGTGGGTTTGTCTGTTAACAAAACCTTAGTGCCTGAATAGCTTTTCTGGCTATTTCTCTCGCTTTTCTGTCCGGACTATTGTTATGGGTAAATTCATAAAGTTCGCCCTCTTCCCCCGCCAGCAATCCCGCAACGGTTTGAATCTCTTTGAGAAAGTCCTTAGGCTTAATTAGCTCTGATAGCTCTACTTGCGCTAATCTATCCGCTATCCACTTACTACCCTGCTTTGGGGTAAACTTTTCCTGTCCTGTCTCAGTCAGCTTAAACGCCAACTGTTGTAAAACTGGCTGACTCTCTTCAACTGCAGCTATCGTCAACTTTGTCTCTCGCCGATAGGGCCGATTTTCTAACAACAGGTCAAACATCTTCTTGTATAGCTTTACCCGTTTGTCCGGCAAATATTCAAACGCTTCGTAGGTGGCAGCGATGATTGTCACCAGCAACGGATTTTTTGCCAAATCATTCAGCGCCGGAGTCCTGACAATTTGGCCCATGAGTTCATTAGCAGCCTTAACGGCTTCATCTTCACACTGCGCTCGAGCCTGCACTTCTGAAAGCTGTTGCCCGTCAGGCTGTCTTTGACTTCGCTGCCACAGGGTTTCCCACTTTTTATGCCACAGCATTGCCCGATACCACTTGTTAATAAAGGCTTCTTTGTCTTTAACCGTAAAGTCCAATATGCCTACGCGGGCAATACCCTGAAATAGGCTGCTGTCATAACCATGGGGTCGAGACGTCAAAATGAACTGGCTAGGATAGGCCTGCATCTGCCAGTTCACCCACTTACTAATCTGTTCTCGCCGAGCGTTGGGCACTTCATCCAAGCCGTCAAACATCACCAAACACTTACCCTGATCCAGGCGCTGCTTAAACCACTGGGCCGAGACTTCTAAATCCTGACAGCGAGGCAGCTTGCTTACTTGACTCAAAATCAGCTCTGGCAAGGGCGGTGTTTGCTCATTCTGAATCTGACCGTGCATCGCCCGAAACAGCAGCAAAATAGGCAATCGATCAGCGGCACCAAACTGCTTATGGGCTTGATCGGCATAGTTAAGCGTCAGATAGCGAGTTAGTGTGGTTTTGCCATAGCCTGGAGCTGCGATGATAGCTAGCCGTCGATAGCGTTCGTTTACCAGCTGTTTGTCCCTAGGCAACAAATCCCAAATACGTTTAATCGAATCAGCATCCGTTGGATTATTAGGGTCTGAGTCTAGTCGTATCGGCACAAAGATTTCTTTGAGTTCCAACGGGGGCAGATCTGCCTTAAATCCTTCCACTTCTAGGGCATAGCAGTATGCCTGTAGCGCTTTGAGATATTTGGCATCAATGCCGGACCAGTTTTCGAGGGTACTATCTGCTCGTGTAGCCGCAGCCGTCCCTGCTTTTGTCCCCCACTTATTGGAAACCTTTTTGAGGGGAGCCATGAGTCCCTGACCAAAGGAAGTCAGTAACGTTGCTCCACTGGTCACTAGCAACGCAATCAGTGCCGAAGGAATCTGCTCACTAAAGAGGAAATACAGCGTAGAACCACCACTACCCGTAATCAGCAGCTTGATAAGTACGTCTGAAAACTGCTCGGATGGTGTAGGTTTAGGCGGCTGATTGTCAGGCGAAGTCATCGGTTACGATTATCTGAGGGAACTCACGCACCTATTCTACTTATGTAGTCTCAATTCCACGATAAAGGTCAGCTACGGCAAATTCCAAACCAATGCTAGTCAAAATGCGGTGCCCAATCTACGCACTGATATCAAAATGATCATAATAATTTTTGTTCTGCCAATGCAATAAACTGTTCGCTTTGCTGAATTAGGAGCTGAACCTCATCTACACTCAGACTGACATCATCAATACTGTAATCTCCTCTGGTTCTTCTGTCTTGAGCATTGATCAAATAACGATGAAACTCTACAGGCACTGAACCCGGTTTAGCAATCTCCCTACCAAATGCTGAAATAACAGCAGAATGGCTCGAAAAGGACAGTCCTTTCTGCCACAGAAATGCCTCAGCAATGTAGAACATAGTGTAATACGCTCTTGAACCAGCAAAATCATAGAGACCATTATCAGCCAATAGTTTAGACGCTGCTAAACTCTCTTTTGCTTTATCGATAAATGCGCTCAGATTAGCTGTCATACAGCTATGCCTTCTTTTCCGACATTAGCCAGGAAGGGAGTATTTTTCGCTTGAAACTTTTCTGCAGAAATAAAGTGTCGCGAGATTACCACATCAAACTCAAGACACAGGTGAGCAATAAAATAGCCTGTTCTATCAATTTCGTGATAAGGATTTACTGGCTCACTAAGAACTACCAAAATGTCTATATCAGAGTCTAAGCGACTATCGCCCCGTGCTTGGGAGCCGTACAAAATAATGCTTTGCAGCTTTTCTTGATACAGATCGCTAAGGAACTGCTTTACTTTCTCCAAAATTATGTCTAGCTGAGGATGCTTCATCGCTGCATTGATTGAAAGCTTTTTGAAAAGAAAAAATCTCGAACAGTTGGCAATAGACTACACACTAATCCATTTCAGAATTACTGTCTGAATTACTGTTGACAATCAGCTGGTATAACCCAGCTTCAGCATAATCCCACTCGATAGAGTCATTTTCTAGAATCAAGCCACATGGACTGACTTGTAAATCCTCAAAATCAGCCTCAGTAGCATTGGCTAGAGCAGAAAACTGAGTCACTGCCAGCTTGCCCTGAGTGCCATCCTTGAACTCAATGTAAAACTCACTATTTTCGTAGCGAGCGTTTACAATCTCCCAATGATCAGAAGTACGCTCAACAATATTCGTTTCGATTGCAGGATGAGTAGTCATGGGTGTGTATTACTCCCATTCAGGACGAGCTTGGGCAGGACGGACATGGATATGTGGAGGAACGTGATCGTTAGTCCACAAACGATACTCAATTCCGTTATAGCGAAAAAGAACTGGCATGAAGGTGTATTTTCTGTTCAGTTTGGAGGGGTGCGTTACGGCGGGGCCTAACTGCACCCTACGGGGTTATTCGTAGGCGTCCATGGGGAGGCAGGAGCAGACGAGGTTGCGATCGCCATAGGCTTGATCAATCCGATTCACCGTGGGCCAGAACTTGCGATCCTTTGTCCACTGTGTGGGATGCACCGCCTGCTCTCGGCTGTAAGGGCGATTCCACTCCGCCGTCAGATCAACTGTTGTATGAGGTGCATTCACCAAAAGATTATTGTCCTGGGGGAAATCACCCGCTTCAATTTGACGAATCTCATCGCGGATAGCGATCATCGCATCGCAGAAGCGATCTAGCTCGGCGAGGGACTCACTCTCGGTGGGCTCCACCATGATGGTGCCAGCTACGGGCCAGGACATGGTAGGCGGATGGAAACCGTAGTCGATCATGCGTTTGGCGATATCATCCACGTTGACATTGGCCGATTTCTTAAAGCTGCGCAGGTCCACAATGCACTCGTGAGCCACCAGCCCTGCATTGCCCTTGTAGAGAATGTCGTAGTGACCTTCTAGCCGTTTGGCAATGTAGTTAGCGCTGAGAATAGCGGTTTCGGTGGCGTAGGTGAGACCGGCGGCTCCCATCATCTGAATGTACATCCAGGAAATAGGCAGAATGCTGGCGCTGCCCCAGGGGGCGGCAGAGACAGCACCGACGGACTGCTCGGTGCCCAAAGTAGGCGTCAGGCTATGACCGGGCAGAAAAGGGACCAGATGCTGTTGTACACCGATGGGGCCGACACCGGGACCGCCGCCGCCGTGGGGAATACAGAAGGTTTTGTGCAGGTTTAGATGACACACATCGGCACCGATGTCGCCGGGGCTGCACAGTCCCACCTGGGCGTTCATGTTGGCTCCGTCCATGTAGACTTGACCGCCGTGCTGGTGGATGGTGTCACACACGGTGCGGATGCTGGCTTCAAAGACGCCGTGGGTGGAGGGGTAGGTGATCATCAAGGCCGCTAGGTTAGCGCTGTGTTTTTCAGCCTTGGCGATGAGGTCGGCCACGTCGATGTTGCCGTCGTCGTCGCATTTAACACCCACCACTTTCATACCAGCCATGACGGCGCTGGCTGGGTTGGTCCCATGGGCCGACTGGGGAATCAGACACACGGTCCGGTGATTGTCCCCTCGCGACTGGTGATACTGCCGGATTACTAGCAGTCCGGCATACTCCCCCTGGGACCCGGCATTGGGCTGGAGGGAAATACCGGCAAAGCCAGTGATTTCAGCCAGCCAGGTTTCTAACTGGTCAAACAGCACCTGGTAGCCCTGGGTCTGGTCCAGGGGGGCAAAGGGGTGAATCTGACCAAATTCGGGCCAGGTGACGGGCACCATCTCAGCGGTGGCATTGAGCTTCATGGTGCAGGAGCCGAGGGGAATCATGGCCGAGGCCAGGGATAGATCCTTCATTTGCAGCGCGTACATGTAGCGCAGCATCTCGGTTTCGGAATGGTAGCTGTTAAAGACGGGATGGGTGAGGTATTCGCTGGTGCGGGTCAGTGCTGCCGGAATGATGGGGGCAGACTTGAGGGTGTCTACCGCTGGCAGGGGTAGGTCACCGGCAAAGACCCGGAGCAGTTGGACAACCGCCTCAGGTGTGGTGGTTTCATCTAAGGAAATGCCGATGGTGGTGGCGTCGATGCGGCGGAGATTGATGCCCTGGGTGAGGGCGCGATCGCAAATCTCCCCAGCCTGGTCCCCCGCATCCACCGCCAACGTGTCAAAAAATGGCGTTTCCGGTCCTTCAAAGCCCAGCTTACTCAGTCCTTCTGCCAGCACTACCGTCAGCCGATGAACGCGGGTGGCAATTGCCTTGAGGCCGACGGGTCCGTGGTACACCGCATACATACTGGCCATCACCGCCAGCAGCACCTGGGCGGTACAAATATTGCTGGTGGCCGAGTCGCGGCGGATGTGCTGTTCACGGGTTTGCAGCGTCAGTCGCAGCGCCGGTCTGCCTTTGCTGTCTTTAGATACGCCCACCAAACGACCGGGGAGCTTACGGGCATAGGCGGTCTTGGTGGCAAAGTAGGCCGCGTGGGGGCCACCGTAGCCCAGGGGCACACCCAACCGCTGGGTGTTACCCACGGCGATGTCTGCGCCCATTTCACCAGGTGCTTTGAGCAGTGTCAGGCTGAGCAGATCAGCCGCCACGGTTACCAGGGCTCCCGCTTTGTGGGCGGCGGCAATGACCTTGGTATAGTCATGGATAGCGCCGGTACTGGCGGGATACTGCAGCAGCAGACCGAACATGGGCTGATTAAAGTCAGGCTGGTTGCTGACCACCACGTTGATGCCCAGGGGCAGGGCTCGGGTTTGAATGACTTCAATGGTTTGGGGATGGCAGTCCGCCGAGACCCAAAATGTTTTGGCTTTTTTAGCCTCCTTGTTTTTGCACACGCCCAGGCATAGGGTCATGGCTTCGGCCGCAGCAGTACCTTCATCCAGCAGCGAGGCATTGGCAATTTCTAGACCGGTCAGGTCGCTCACCAGGGTCTGGTAGTTGAGCAGGGCTTCTAACCGACCCTGGGAAATCTCGGGCTGGTAGGGGGTGTACTGGGTGTACCAGCCGGGGTTTTCTAGGATATTGCGCTGGATGACGGGCGGGGTGATGCAGCCGTAATAGCCCAGACCAATGTAGCTGGTGAGTACCTGGTTTTGGGCTGCGATCGCACGAATATTTTGCAGCGCCTCATGCTCATTCATCCCCTGGCCTAACGATAGGGGCTGAGATAAGCGAATCTCCGGCGGTACCGCCGTGCCAATGAGTGCCGCTAACGAGTCGTACCCCAGCATCGATAGCATCTGGTTAATATCCGTCTCAGCCAGACCGATGTGTCGCTGGGGAAAATCATTAGGTGTAGCTAACTCACTAGCCCAAGTATTGGAACGTGTGGCGGACATCGGCTGAGACTGTTCGTAGGACATTGCGCTCTAAATCTAAAAAATATAAAACTGACGGCGTTGCTGATCCCAAAAGCAAAAACCATCAGATTAACTCTGATGGCTCTAGGTACATATTCTCACCTATTTCCCTAGGGATTTCACTGGTAATTCCTAGTGAAGTCCCAAAATTAACCCATAGACTAGGTAGAAAAAGCTTGGCATATAGGGATTTTCAAGCAATGGGCCGCTTAAACCCCCTCCACCTGTTCCGCATATTCGTCTGCCGTCATTAGATCATCATCGAGATCATCCATATCATCAGCCTTGACCTTAATCAGCCAGCCATCGCCATAGGGGTCATCCCCAATCTGCTCCGGGGCATCTAGCAGCTGGTCATTGCGCTCGATCACTTCACCATTGACTGGAGATTTCAGATCTTCAACCGCCTTCACCGACTCGATGGTGCCAAACTTTTCACCAGCTTCCACGTTGTCACTGAGATCTGGCAGTTCTAGAAACACCACATCACCCAGTTGGTCAATGGCAAACTCTGTGATGCCGATGGTAATAATGTCACCATCGATCTTTAGATACTCGTGGGTATCGGTGTATTGCAAATTGTCAGGATATTCAAAGGCCATGGGGGTTCCTCAGTACGTCCATAACTCGCCAACAATGAGTCGCCCAATGCCTGTAGCTACAGGCGTTAAGCACGCTGCACCCTGGTGGATAGCATGCGTTGATGAAAAGTTTGCCACGGAAGTTGGCCCAATAGATAGGGGTTAACAGACTTTTTCTATATTTTCTAAGTTTTTACAGGATTTTTGGACGAACTTACCTCAAAAAAACAGGGATGCCATACACTAGCCGCAGTACAAATAGACACAATTCGATTCCCTCGACGGCATCCATGGCAAATTTCACTGACGATATCCCAGAAGCCCGACGTGAAGCGCTTATACCCATAGCCGAGCCATCACAGCCG
>NZ_JADEXP010000345.1 GCF_015207065.1 Leptolyngbya cf. ectocarpi LEGE 11479
GCCTGGGGTAAACTCACGCCAAAAATCTGCACGCCGCTCAGCTCCATGGAAATGATGACAAAAAACGTGAGCACCGTCATCAACACATCCATCATCGGCACCAGATTTACCTCCGGTATACCCGAACGTTGATGTCGAGATTTTAAGCCCATGGCTCGTTACTCCTCGTCATCCTCTAACGCCAAAGAGACCCGGTCCCCACCCACCGCTCGCATCTCTCCTAGAAACTGCATCACATTCTCATAGGGCAGCGTCTGATCAGGCACCAGGTAAACAGTCTTATCAGGGTTTTCTTCTAGATAGCCTGCGATCTCTAGAGTCAGCGCCTCTCCCTCTAGGGGTTGTCCATTTAGTAACGTTTGCTGGTCAGCATCCATTTCCACAATAAAAATGTCCTCAATGGAGGGCAGCTGGTCTGGGGGAATATCCTCGGTCTGTTCTGGCGGTAGCTCTACCTCAATCAGCTGCTCGCTGCCTAGGGAAACGGCAACTACGACAAAAAATGCCAGCACCCCCATCATGACGGTGAGCATCGGTACTAGATCAATATGGGGAATTTTGCTCTCTGTGCGTTTACCTAGGGGCATAAATCAAAGGAAAGTTGGGGAGTGCTACTTGCTTAGGATAAAGAAATCAACAAAGTCCAGCTCAGTAATAGTAGTAGAGGGCTGAGCGGAGTCGAAGCCCGGCTCACATAGAGTTTATTTAATCTCTGCCCCTTAGGGGGTTGACTTCGACTCCGCTCAGTCAACAGGTTGTGTGAAACGGTTGCTTTACTGATAGGCGGCTGAAACCGACGGTTCTTCGGCGGCATGACCGTTTTCTGACGCGAGTAAAGCGGGCTCATACCAGGATTGCCGATAGATTAGCTCTAACTCATTGCCGGCGTCTGAAAAGTAGTCGGCCTGCTGACTCTGGAGCGTCACCAGTATCCGTAGTACCAGCAGCGCTAAAATGGCGACCACCATACCTGCCGCCGTGGTAATCAGTGCTTCACCAATACCGGCTGCTGCTTGGCTGGCTCCTTCGCCGCCGCCGCTGCCGCCGATATCAAGGCTGTAAAAGGTGGCGATTAGACCGGTAACGGTGCCTAAAAGACCCAGCAATGGAGAAATCGCTACGATAGTCTCCAGTAGCTTTTCACCCTTACGCATTTTGACAAATTCACGATCTGCGGCTGTTTCCATAGCCAGACGAAAGGTTTCGGGAGAGGCATTGCGCAATCGCAACGGGGCAAAGAGAAATCGGCCAATGGGGGTGTCGCTATGCTGATTTGCGATCGCAGCTGCCTCATTCAAATCTCGCGGTGCCGCCGCCAACACATCGCTGACGATTTTGCCCTCACGGCGCAACAGGTCAGACCAAAAGCGGGTACGCTCCAGGGCACAGGAAATTGTCAGCACCGAGGCGCCCACAATGGGCACCATCACCGGACCGCCCTTAGCTAAAAAGTCAAATACAGTTGCCATAGCTTATATCCAAGAGTACGTTTGCACCACTAATCCTCATCCTCATCCTCTTCTGCAGCAGCTGGCGTCGAATTAGCTGCCGCAGTCGCTACATCCGGTTTCTCATCAGTGGCTTCAGCGGATGCAGCGGCTCCGCTGGCAGCGGCTTGGGGTGCGGCAGGCACAGCGCCAATCAGCACTTCTTGCCATTCCAGATTGCTCTGGCCATTGACCTTAACGAGCACTGACTCAACTCGACCGGCGGCTACAATCCCAGCCCCGACAACATCGCACTCAAATGAATCGCCTCGCTGATTGACGCGATAGGTATCACGACAGTCAACGGCCAAGCTTTTGCCAACGGCGTCTCTTATCTCTGCCTGGATTTTTTCCTCAAGGGAGGCCAAATTAATCAGCACCTTAGAACTGGGCACATCCCAATCCAACGTGCCTTGGTCATCTTGCTGCGTAACATTGATGGTGAACTGCCCCCCATCCGGTAGCTCTCCCACACAGCGAAAGTAAGCCTCAGCCTGTTTCACCACACGATTTGGGCAGATCACATCCTTAAGGGTGAGCCGCCGCCCCTGGCGCTCAATGTCATCCTGGATGTCAGCCTCTATTCGAGACATGTTTAGATATTGCGAGCAGCTGCTGAGGAAAATCAGACCCACCAGCGCCCCCAATCGAACCATGGCGACCATGCGGCGATTACGAAAACGTTAATCAAGATTTACTATAACGGCGCCCCCTAGGTACCAGGTAAAGGACCGGTTAAGGGAACCTAGGGTTATGGAACGACACCACCCAAGGCTAGCCCTTCATCTGCCGCACCAGGTGTTGCAATTCGGGCAAAATGAGCGCTTCCATCGCTAAGGCCGCGGCATTACTCGACCCTGGCAACAGGAAAAGCAATGTGGATTTATACACCCCGGCGGTAGCCCTAGAAGCCATTGCCCTAGCGCCAATTTCAGCATAGCTAAGCTGACGAAAAATTTCGCCAAAGCCGGGGATTTCTTTGTCTAATAGCGTTGCGATCGCATCATAGGTAGTGTCCCTCGGCGCAATGCCGGTGCCGCCATTACAGATAATGACATCCACCGTTGAGACTAGCCGCTGCACTAAGCCAGAAATTTGATCGGGCTCATCCTTAACCAAGCGATAAGCCTCCAACCGATGTCCCGCCGCTCGTAGCTTCGATTTAATCAGCTGGCCGCTCTTATCGGTATCAACGGTGCGGGTATCGCTCACCGTAATCACACCGCAGACAACCGAAAGAAAATCGCTATCGGGATGGGGAATCGCCATGAATTAAAAACGATGGGGTCAATGTTGAGTTTTGAGAGCTAAGTCAATTGAACTTAGGTGTTTTCTCAAACAGGACACACCCGTTGAAGGCGCTCCTTAGCCCCTCAAAACTCAACAAACCCAAAACTCTCTGACTAACTACTTTTGGTAAAGTCCAGGCCGTTTTGCTCAGCATAGCGCTGCATAAAGCGCATAAACCGGTCCCACTCATCAACGCTTTTGAGGAGTATCCTGGCTTCTAAGGCAGCCGGTGCACCATTGATGAACTTGGCATTGACTTCGCGGCTGACCATTTCACCTTCCTCATCTACTAAGTAGAGGCCGGTTACCTCAAACCCTTCTTCCATTAGGGCTTTGGGTTCATCAAAATAGAATGTCGCAGTGCCGTCTGAACCATCCTTAGCACGGGTAAGCCGCACGTCTGGAATAATTTCCTCAGCTACACCCCGAGCGAATTGGATTTCTGCCATTGCACTGTCCTCAAAAATTAGTAACTACCAGACTTTTGTTACAAAGCGTTACGCACCATCATCCCATCATATGAGTGTTGTTTAAAACACTCTTGAGTTTTTTTTATGGCACGAACAAATTATTAGGCTTTTACTTCTATGACTCCGTGTTTATGACTCCGATATTACAACCCGATATGGTGACACCACAGGCGGCATCCGTTTCCGCAACACCAGACCCTGGTAAACCATCGCAGCAACTTCCCCACAGGTGGCGACCTGATTGGGGGCTAGCGTATCTAAAGTGGGATAGTTGAAAACCAGACCTAGCTTTGTGGCGGTTGCGATCGCACCCATAGCATAGCGCGGCACCTGATCTTGATCTTGATAGCGTGTGAGCACCCCAGCCGTGCCCTTTACCCTCAGCTGCAGACCACTGACCAAGGCCAGCAGCACCTGAATTTTGAGAATGGGTTGCTCCGGGGCAAAGGTGTAATCGGGAAACCCCGATAGAAACTTGGCTCGATAGGCTCTGTGAATTGCGTTAGCCGCCCAGTGAGAGGAGGGCACATCGCGAAAGGCCACGGGATAACGCTGGGACTCAGGGTCAAAAGCGGCAATTACCAGACTGGCAAACTGGGCGCGAGTCATGGGGACATCAGGCTGCTGCACCCTGGAAGCTGCCAGTAGATTTTGAGCCATTAGGGGCTGCCAAAAGTCATCGGTCCAAGCGTGAACGACGGTCGCCTTGGCCGCACTCACAGTGCCGCTAGACCGGGTGCTAGAACTGGGTCGAACAATAAACGGGGAAACCAAGGGCTGCATTCGGCCCAAATTAACCAAACACTGATAGACCAACGCTGTGGTTTCAGACCGCGTGATCGGCTGCATGGGTCGCAGCTGGGCAATATCTGGATAGTTGACCACAATGCCACGACGGGTGGCGATGGCCACTTCCTCCACGGCATAGGGAGGCACCTGGGCGCGATCGTCATACACGCCTAGCTCTGAGGCCTGCCCTTCTCCCAGTCGCAACCCGTTGATCAACGCCACTAATGCCTGCCCTCGGGTCATGGGGTCATTGGGTCGAAACGTACCGTCTGGAAACCCAGCGATAAACCCCTGGGCCTGGGCCTGATAGATCACTGGGCGTGCCCAAAACCCCGACGGCACATCCCGAAACGGTTTGAACCGACGACTGTTGCCGCCAGTGGCCGGAAAAGTAGCCATGACCAGGGCTGCAAACTGAGCCCTGGTCACCAGCACATCGGGCCGAAATGAGCCATCAAAAAACCCCTTGATTAGATCAGCCTCAGCCATGGCATCAATAAATGGGGCAGCCCAGTGTCCCACCACATCACCAAAACGGCTGTTGAGATTAAGCGGCGGCGGTGTGGGTGTTTTGGGTTGGGCAGGGGCAGGCTCGGGCTTGACTCTCCCCAATAGCAGGGCCGGTACCGCTACCGGATCCGGCAATTCACTGGCCACATAGCGAATGGAGCCAGTGACTCGGTTGGGGTTGATCTGATTGCCTGCGGAGACAATGGAATGGCGACTGTCATTGCGCACATCCCACTGACCATTCTCTTGAAACTGATTGCTACCCAGGTCCTGACTTTGCCCCAGATCGGGCTGCGCTGTCTCTTGGACCCAAAGCCCCGATGTCTGGTTACGACGCACTCGGTTTTGGCGCAATACGGGGCGAGTAGCACGGGATAGGACAATACCTGCCCTGTTTTCGATCACGTCATTGTCAATGATCAAGGGGGCAGCTTGGTCGCTGATGGCAATGCCATAGCTAGTCCGCACAAATCGGTTTTGCCGTACCTCCCCCTTGGAACGACGGGCCATAAATAAACCGCTGGCCTGATTACCAGAGAATTCATTGTCTAGGAGCACCGGCAAGGCATCTCCGGTGACAAACACACCGTCGCGGCCACAGCTGGTAAACCGACACTGGGTCAGCAGTGCGGCCCCTTGGTCCAGCCAAATACCAATTCCCTGGGATTGGGGATTGGTGATCGTCACATTGCGTAACTGGGCGCGATCTTTTAGCTGCAGCGTCACCGACTGCTGCCCCACATCGGTCGTCGCCAGCAAACCACCCCCACGAATGGTAACGGTGCCCCCCAGACCCACCACCGTTACCCCCGAGGGCACAGTCAGGGGAAAAGACTCACCACTGCCATAGATGCCAGCTTCTAGCTGCACCGTCGTCCCCGCCGTCGCTTGCCCTAGGGCCTGGGTTAAGGTTTTGAAGGGTGCTTGGCGAGTTCCTGTACCTTGAACCCGCCCCCTGGCACTATTGACATATAAAACAGAGGCAGTAGCTTGCACCATGGCAACTGGACGATAGATCGACCCACTTAGGGTAAAGGCAAACGCAAACCGGTTGACCTCCCATTGATAATTCTGAGTGAAAAATTTATCTTCGGTATCATCACGGGTACTGTCATCACGGGTTTAGTCATACTTTAGCCATCTCTAGCCACGCTGAAGAACACCACTATGCTTATCGGTATTGTCATAGCTAATGTTGCGATCGCACTGCTCTGTTTCGCCCTCACCTGGCGAATGGCTCAGGTGGGTCGCCAGGTCACCCAGCTCAACCGTGATCTCAATCGCTGGACAGTACTATTGGAACAAACCTTAGCACAGCAAACCCTTACCCTAACTGAGCAACGCACCCATCTGTACCAGTGGCAGCTACTCCATTTGCGATGGCAGCTACAGCAGCGGCGGCTAGTGCAAGTCGCCAATTTTCTAAGGCTGGTCTGGCTGATAATGGGCAAACGGCGGTTGCTATAACATCCTTGCACTTTCATCCAATTTCATCATTGGTATTCCCATGGCTCAAAACGAATCTGATAACTTCATTGGCGGCCTGGTCACAGGCACAGCCATTGGCGCTGTCATCGGTCTCCTGATGGCCCCGCGCAGTGGCAAACAGACCCGCAAAGTCATCAAAAAGTCAGCGGACGCCGTTCCCGATCTGATCGAAGACCTCTCCACCAGCTTGCAATTCCACGCGGACAAGCTCTCCCACACCACGCTACAAAACTGGGACAGTACCTTAGAGCGGCTTAAGGATGCCTTAATTGCTGGCCAGGCCGCCAGTCGCGCAGAATTTACCCAGACTGCCCCACAAAAGACTGCCCCACAAAAGACTGCGCCCCACAACAAGCGTGACTAATCCCGTCATCTGGCTAGGCCTATCTATCCTCTTGCTGGCCATCGGTCTAGCAGCCTTGGTCTGTGTTTCCCTACCGGCACTCATCGGCCTGGCCCGTGCCGCTCGCAGTGCCGAAAAGCTCTTTGACACCCTCGATCGAGAACTGCCCCGCACCCTAGAAGCCATGCGCAATACCGGGGCTGATCTCAGTGGACTGGCCGACGACATGACCGATAGCGTCCATAGCGCTCGCAACATTGCCAAACAGGTGGACCACAGTCTGCATGATGTGCGCCAGCAAGCCCACCAGGCAAAACGGACTACTCGTAGTGTGGCCGTTGGCTTCAGAGCCGCTTGGCGGGTGCTAACTAAATCGACTAAATCACGTCCTAGGCGCCGCTCGCCCGTTAAACCACCAGCAACAAAACCTAGTCCCGCCCCACCGCCTACCCCTCAAGGCACACCC
>NZ_JADEXP010000346.1 GCF_015207065.1 Leptolyngbya cf. ectocarpi LEGE 11479
TGGTTATTATGCCTTAGCATCCCCGGTGTGCATACATCTTGTGCGGTTTGCTAAGGTGTTCGGTTCTGGTTTCCTTCGCAAACCCTACGTTTTGGAGATCAGAATCCATGTTTCAATATCCATCTGACGGCGCGGCGAAATCTGAGCCTGCTCCGTTACCCGAGCACCAGTTTGAGACCGTCCGTCACACGTTGCTTGGCACCCTAACCGGTGTCCGTAACACCATTACACTGCTACACAAACTCAACTACGCCGAACCCAACGATTGGAGCAAGCCCCTACCCACCGGGCGACCCAATGAGGTCATGGCGATTTTGACCAAACGAGTCAGGGTCGATTAGCGGTTGGCTCTGAAATAGTTTTCGTAGGGTGGATTAGCGAGCATTCGCGTAATCCACCGAAAGTCAGCTATACATGTCATGACACATCCCAGCCTGACTGGGTTGATTGAGCTTCGTCTGTCAGGTCTGAATTGATAACAGTTACCATAATGGAATATAAGCAGACTACTGGATGCTAGCGATGTCTCAAGCAACTCAAAACCGCAAGAAAAGCTTCTCCAGCTTTAATTACAAGGATGCCTTTAAGTATCTGGGGGTTACTGAGCTAACGCGCTGGACTATTGAGGCTGAACCTGTGCCAGTCAGTGACTTTTTCAAACAGCGATTAGAACGACTACAGCGGTTTGATCTAGAGAGTTTAGAAGTATCCAAAACCCTGTTAATCGATGCGATTTGTGAAGAAGGCTTAGAGACATCTCAACGGCTAAAAGTTTGGAAAGGCCCCTATTTAGAGGGTGAAGATGTTTGTGGTAATGCCGATTATTTAATTGCAGAGCGGCGAGCGTATTTGGAGTTGCCCTACGTTTGCGTCATTGAAGCCAAAAAGGATGATTTTGAGCAAGGCGCAGCTCAGTGTTTAGTAGAGATGAAAGCTTGTCAGTGGCTACATCGACAACAGGGTAAAGAGATTGACAGCTATGGCATTGTCACCAACGGCGAGGGCTGGAAGTTTTATCGATTAGCGATCAATGGTGAGGTGAGTGAAACACTGTTGACAGGTGTGGGAGATATGCCGATGTTATTGGGAAGATTACGAGTCTTTTTCGAACTATGCGAACAAAACCTCAGTTGAGTTTCTTTTGGAGACATGCATTGAGAACGTACCCTACTGGGCTCACTACGGCGAAAAGCTATCGTCCATAATCTGAGATAGCTTGAACTCGCATTCATTTGGGAAAGTATCTACTGGAAGCTGAGTTTCAGCAGCGGCTTGATTAATAGCGTCCGTATAAGCCTCGGACAGCATTTTTTCTAGCTGAGGTTTGAGACTGGGGGAGTCTTTTAATGCCTTACGAATACGACGGCGATGTTCGACTATGCTGCCTGCCCAGCTCCCGCTCCTTTTATCAGACTGATATTTCCACTTCAGTAAATGTAGTAACAATATCGTTAAATTACTTTCTAGGCTGCGCCGCTCCCGCTTTCCCATATCTTCGATTTCTTCGATCAGGTTAGCCCAGTCGACGTGGTTGTAGTCCTGACGGCGCAGCTTATCCACCGTGGTCGTAATCCACTGCATGTAATCGGTGTCGTATAGCGTTACTGGGGAGCTGCTGGGTTGTGTGGCTGTCATGGTTCAGGTCGGCATCAGCAGGTTGCTGGTTTGATCATAGCAGGCACGATGGCATGCACCCGTCGAATTGATGGACGAAGCCGTATTGGTGCAGTGCTATCGTAGCGGTGCGTTGAGAACGCACCCTACCGGGCTAATCCACTGAATTCAAGATTTGTAGCTTCTCAGGACAGAGAAAAAAGTTACGGAAATTTCTAGTTGAGCGATGAGTTATATGCAGAAGCAGCTTTTTTCGTAGAAAATTAAACTGAGCTATTTACTGCTCTTTACTGTGTTGGCAAAAATTGTCAGAAATTGCTAGCAGTTGATGAAGATATGAATAGATAGTCAAATTTGCCTACTGTGTAGGTATTCTGACTATAGAATCCTACGTAAGGCATCGTCTGCAAATTTTGTGATGGCAGTTCCTCAAAAAAAGTCAACACTCACTAAAGATGCTTTGGTACAAATGGCATTGACTCGACTGGGTGGACGAAAAGCATATTATAAAAAGCTGTCTAAGCAAGAACTAGAAGCCCTACTCAATTCTGATTCGCTGGTTCAGGATGCTTTTAGCAAGGTTGTGAAGCTATTGATGGAATCAGCTAAAACAAACCTCTCTGCTAACGGTCGACGCCTCGTGGCAGAAAACAAGGCCGGACAATTTGAAGGCCATTATAAGGAAGAACTGCAGCGACGGACGTATATCGAACAACAGTACTACAAAGTGCTGCAACAATTACGACAGCTATTAGACGTAGAAGAGAGCGAAATTTTGCGAGCAGCAAAGACTGCAACGCAGCTACTCAAAGAAATGCTAGGGTCTTCTAAACCATGACTACCATCTCTCGAAAACAGCTCAAGTTACTAGGAGCTTCTGACTATCTAGCTCGTCGTTTGACAGAAGAATTGCCGGTAGCTAAGAAAGTAGGACGTGCTTTTGCCTATGCTATCGAGTCTGTACTGTCATCAATAGATAGCTATGGTCAGCGCTCGGTTCGCATCCGTACCCGTCAGATATTAGCAACGCTCAAACTTGCATTACAACAGCAGACATCTGAGGTTGAGGATGTAAGCGATCCGATGCATGTATTGGCAGCTGATATTTTATCAAACCATACTGCTCTTGAAGATGCAATAGCAGCATCTAAGCAAGGCGAAGCAGACTTTTATAACGCTCATAGCCAATGGATTGAACAAAATCTTATAAAGAAGAATAATATAGTTATCTTTTCTGGAGTCCGATGAGTCAATCAAGTGACATAGCTGGCAAAATCATGCGTAACCATCGTCGCTTAAAACAAAGTATAAAAGAGTCTCGTATCATAGCAAAATCAACTATTGACAGTCTCTATACTAGCTGGCGAAATAGTTCTAGAGGAAAAGAATGGAAAGCGAATTTTCTAGAGCAGTGCGGTTTTCACTGTCCCGAATGTAATCAATTTCTAACTGATCAGAATTGTACTATTGATCACAAGCTACCTCGATCTAAGTATCCTTGGTTGAGCTGGAACGAAGCTAATCTCTGGCTGCTATGTCGTTCTTGTAACATAAAAAAAAGCGACCAAGACTGGGCCATCTATATCGAGGCTGTTAAGATATCTCGAGGTCAAGCTGCCTACGAAAGGGTTACGAAATACAAACCGCTCTAATGAGTAATTAGAGCCTGATCAAGCTCTTCTAAATATTCAGGCGTAGGTAACACTTACAGACGCTATAGATGCCAATCATTATCTCTAAACATCATTAGATATCTTAGACCATTTAACTCCTCCACTTACTTGTCTGTCTATCAGTATTATTAAGCAAGTTGTAGGATGGGCAGGTCCTATAGATAACCGTTATGCTCACCAATCTCTATGCTTGCCCACCTTCACTTATAAAGTCTCGTACCCAGCTTCTTAAATTAATTTCCGCTTCAACCTCATCCTGCCGGGCTTCTTCTAAAAAACGATAGAGATCTTCTTTCTTCGCAAAGCTGAACGTTGGACTTGTCTCAACTTCTTCATACGCATCATCCACCAAACAATAAATACGCCAGACATCACCATCAAATCGCCAAAACTCCGGCACCCCCAGGTCGGCATAGAGACGATTCTTGTCAATATCCGTATGAGTAATATCTACCTCCACCACAATATCCGGCGGCGGATCAGTTTTCAGATCAACCGTCTTACCAGCAACCTTGGACTGATTCTGAATGTAGTATGCATTATCCGGTTCTGCCCCCTTATTAGGTCAGCCCGAGCCAACGTTGTAGACCGCATCGACTTAAGTCGTAAACCCAACTCCACCACCAAAATACGAATAAAAAGACCGATTAGCTCGCTGAAGCATTCGTGTTCTTCTAAGGGCTTGGAAATTTCTAAAACACCACAGTCATAGGTAAGACGAGCCGCACGGGTAGCCGGTAGCGCGTGTAAGACCTGCTGATAGCCCTGCCAGGTAAGATTTGGCAAGACAACTCGTTTTTCTCCGATCGTTGGGGCAAGTGTTTTAACCATTTCGCTTATTCAGCTCAGCAGTTTGACTCATTATTCACCTATCCCATGTCTCGACTGTTGTTCCAGCCAATCCACTAACCCATCTTGGGTCATATCCTCTGCTGCAGCCTTTTCCAATAGCCCTAACTGCTCCAATGTCAGTTCCTCTATCTGCTCTGTAGCGGGGGATTCCAACGTGTCCAACCGAGGTGTTAGCACCTCTAAAACCTTTATCCTTTTCTCGGTTAACTGGCTCAGCCAAGCCTTCAAATCGGCCAGTTCGCAAAAATCCAACAACGCCTCTGCCAGATCCTCCAATTGCATCAGCGATAGCCGATCTACCTTTGTCAGAGTTACTTTAGGTAATTCCCCAACCTTACGTTTGAGCAACCGAACAACTAATGCCCGTTCCTGAGATAATCCTTCCTGAAGACCTTCCTCGTAAACTTTTGTCTTTCTTAAATCACTAATGGCAAACATATCGGCTATTTCCCGGCGCGTAAGGTTTGGAAACTTATAGACAATAATGGTCTCAAGGATTTCTAGTATGGCTTCAGTGGTCAGGTTGGGTAAAGGTTGCTTCTGCACCTGTTGTATCAACTGTTGTCCTAGCGCAACAGCGTTACTGACAGGCTCTACTATCAGTTTAACCAACCCCAAAGTCACTGACTGATTTGGGTCCAGCTCTTCTAAGAAAACTCGCTGGCACTGATTGCTTTTTAACAAACAATCATAAGCTTCGTTATCGTCTGGTTCCAGGCTAGCCCTTGGGTAAACTGCAACTGCACGCCACTGCTTCACATCAGGGTGCTTCTGTAAAAATAAAAATACTTCCGCAAATAGACGACGATACAGCAGAGGATCTTTCTGAAATTGCACCTCTACAAAATAGACTGGCTGATTACTGCCCTCGGGAGGCAGAAAGACCCCATCAATGCGGAAAGCGGTTTGCTTTAGTTCAACTGAGCTAAACCGATACCCTGGTGCGAGTGCTGGCTGCCCAATCAGCTCAAACAGAATGCTAGGTACTGTTTCGAAGAGCAGATAGAATAACGAATCGGTTTTCAAGGGTGGTACAAATTGTGCAGAATCCGCATTCAGTATCCCCACCTCAAAATGGATCATCCCGCAGGGGTTGATTGTCGGGGCTCAGGTATATTTAGAAAGGAAGCTTTTTAATCGGACCATTTCCCTATGCTTTACGCTATCGGTGTAATTGAAACCCACGGATTTCCAGCTTCACTAGCAGCAGCGGATGCCATGGTTAAAGCAGGTCAGGTTTCCCTTTTAGGTATTAATCAGGCCGATAGCGGACGTCAGTTTGTAACGATTCGAGGCCGTGTGGGTGAAGTCGATAGGGCCATGGAGGCGGGGATAAAAGCGGCTGACGCCTGCCCTAATAACGGCAAAGTGACCGCCCACTACACCGTCCCCCACCCCACTGAAAATATTGAAAGTGTCTTGCCCTTACACTTCGATGAACAATCAGAGCCATTCAGAGTTTGATCGGCTGTCTCCTTTATTTTCCCAGACGCCCGCACAGTAGGCTGAAGGGACTTACTCGCAAATGAAATACTCGTAGAGCGAGTTTCGACTTCGCTCAACTCTCGAAGCTGGAAGGTTGAGCGAAGTCGAAACCGGATTGATCGGGGACATTATTTAGCCGCAGCTCCCTAATAAGAATATTAGCCTGCCACAGCATAGTCCACCAGCTTCACCAAATGCTGTCTTAGGGTCTCTAGCCCTAATTTCTGCGCTGCCGAAATAAACAACGCCTGGGGGTACTCATCCTTGGCCACCGCCAGTGTGTCACTGTCAACGGCATCGAGCTTGTTAAACACCAACAAGATTGGCCCTGGTGTCGTCGGCATCTGCCCCAAAATCCCCATCACTGAGCGAATATGTTCCTGCCAAGCCGGATGAGATAAATCCACCACATGCATCAGCGCATCGGCTTCGGTCACTTCTTCTAACGTGGCTCGAAACGCGTCCATTAAAGAAGACGGCAGATCTTGAATAAAGCCCACCGTATCGGTGAGGACTAGGGAGCGCTTTTCATGGGTTTCTGGATCGACTACCGCTAGCCGCTTGGTAGTCGGGTCCAGGGTAGCAAACAGCTGATCCGCCGCATAGATATCCGCATTGGTCAGTGTATTTAACAGCGTTGATTTGCCTGCATTGGTATAGCCCACCACCGCCACCGATGGCACCTCGTGGTGCTGCCGATTTTGTCTGAGCCGGGCTCGGTGAGCTTGCAGCTGGTTAACCTCCCGCTGTAGCCGCGTAATCCGTTTTTGGATCGCGCGCCGTTCGGTTTCCAGCTTGGTTTCACCCGGACCACGGGTGCCGATACCACCCCCGAGTCGAGACATGGCCTGCCCTCGACCCGTGAGTTTAGGTAGCTGATACTCCAGCTGGGCCAGCTCCACCTGCAGCTTGCCCTCGCCTGTCCGGGCGCGTTGAGCAAAAATATCCAAAATCAGCTCAGTGCGATCCACCACCCGCACCCCGATGCGCTGCTCCAGACTGCGTACCTGAGCTGGGGATAGATCCCGATCAAATACGACTAAACTAGCGCCCAGGGTTTGGGCCTCTAGGGCGACTTCATCGACTTTGCCGGCCCCCAGCACCGTCTGTGGATGGGGCTTAGCTCGCTTTTGCTTGAGGGTTTCTAAGACTTCTCCACCGGC
>NZ_JADEXP010000347.1 GCF_015207065.1 Leptolyngbya cf. ectocarpi LEGE 11479
ACGTTATAAAGCGGTGTCATGGCTTTTCTTACTCCTTGGTTGAAGGTTTTGTCTACTTCGCAACAGTTACCTATTCGATTATTTTGTTTTCCTTATGCAGGTGGCTCAAGTCATATTTTTCGTTGCTGGCCAGAGACCATATCTTCCAAATTAGAAGTATGTGCCGTTGAGTTGCCGGGACGGGGGCATCGTTTCTCGGAACTACTGATGACTGAGTTGACAGCTGTAGTATCGGCGGTCACTAACGCGATCAACCCCTATTTAGATCGACCTTATTTTTTGTTTGGTCACAGTCTCGGAGCTTTATTAGCCTACGAGGTAGCGCGATCTCTGCAACAAAAAGGACAGATTGAGCCAGCCCATTTAGTGATTTCCGGTCGGAATGCACCTCATTTTCCAGTATCTGTCCCGCCTATCCACAAACTACCCGAAACAGAATTTATTGCCGCTATTCGTCACTATAACGGGACTCCTGAGGCGGTTCTCGAAAACCCAGAGCTGCTGGATTTATTTTTGCCAGTGTTGCGAGCAGATTTTACTATGCTGGAGACCTACCAGTATCGTTCAAAGCCACAGCTTAGCTGTCCTATCAAGGTTTACAGCGGTACCACTGATACTCATACCAAGCCAGCAGGGTTGGCTGCATGGCGGCAGCAGACCAGTGGACCATTTACACAAAAACTCTTTCCCGGAGACCACTTTTTTTTGCAACCACAGCAGGCTAGTTTGTTGAGTGATTTGAGTGTATTAGCTGATCAGCTCTGAAACATCAGAAGTTATCCCTTCTTTTTGGGTGTTCTCCTCTCCAGTTGGCTCGCTCGCTTGCTCTTTCACCTGCCAATTGAGCTTCAAATTAACGTTAAAGTTCCAAAAGACGACGCCTGCGATCGCAATAATTTTCGCTACATACTCATTAACTCCAAATGTGTAAAACATGAGATCTACAATTAGAATATTGAGAACTAAACCGACCAAACAGATCAAATTAAATTTTATGAATCGCTGCATCCGATCCCGAAAGCGTGGCCGCAGCATTGATATATCCCGAAATGTCCAGTTCTCATTTCCGAGAAAATTATTGATGATTGCTAATTCTGTTGATGCCATAGCACTTGGTGTTATCGTCCACCCAAGCATCTGATGTAAGCAGTAAAAGCCTCCTAGATCTAGGAATACTCCACTTAATCCAACAATAGAAAATCTCGTCAGGTGCCTAAAAAACGCTAACAACTCATCTGTCGCCAGCCTATCGATGAAATTGCTAATTCTAAAATTTTGACCCATCGCTGACGTTTCCCTTATCAAGACACTTTAATTCTCGTAAATTGCCATAACCCTTTAGGACTAGTTTTTTGGGGTTTTATAAGTTCATCTAATACGTAGCTATCGTTTTTCTCTAATACTTGAAACGATCTAATAGTCTTCTTCTCAAGAAAGAAGACTTTATCATATTCCATAGGAATTGTGATTGCTACGTTATTTGCTGCCGATAAAAGATAGGTTTGAGATAACGTGCGACTTAAGTACAGAAGATCACCAAGTCTGACAGGTGATTCATCAACAAAAATCAAAGACTTTTCGAGCGTTTCTGATTGCTGGATGACCTGGGCAACCCGAGTTGTGAACTGATTTTCTGAGCGACTCCACCAGTGTCCATCATGTAGAAACTTAATATCTGAAATTAAACCAAAAGTTATTGTTAGTAGCAGTACAGATTGCCAAAATTTTCGTTTCCAAAGTTGGCTCTGGGCAATGCCAAGCCCTAATATATAGGCTAGAGTAAGCTCTTCAAAAAGATAGAATGGCAGCTGGTATCGAATTTGTATAGATCGGACTCCGCCATAACCTAAATCCCAGACGAGTAGTGAAATTCCTGAGAATATAGCGATTAAGATAATTAAAAGATGCGTGGGCTTACTAGATAATTTACAAACGAGAAAATATCCTGAGGAAGTAAGTATAATTAAACCCAATACCAGTGAAAATAGACTGTAGTACGCAGGCCCTTCTAATTTAAATGAATCAAATAAATGGATGTCAGACGTTAAATTTAGATCAAAAAGTGGTCTACTCAATCGTGCAAAATAAATAGCAATAAGATCTAGGGGGCTATCAATTAGCTTCTTTCCCCAACCCGATGTTAAGTTTATTGCTGTACTGATATGCCTGACTAAAATAATGGCCCAGGGTAGAAATAGACAGCTGGATATGAGTGTACTTAGCAAATAGCTACATACAATTTTCCGATGGTGCAGTCCGTATCGCATAAGTGCATATGCACCATGGGCCATCAGAACTAAACCTGTTAAAAGATGGGTATAAAGTCCCAGAACTGTGCTCAGACAATAGATTCCCCAGCTACTTGCAGTTTGACGGCGGCTTGCCCTCAGGAATGCTGCAGTGGATACTAAAATTGTTACCATCCAAAGGCTATATTGCCGAGACTCTTGGGCAAAAAATATTTGTAGGGGAGATACTGCCACTAATGCCATGGAGATCCAACCCACTGTTGAGGATTCAAATAGTTCTAAACAGATCCAATAGACACTGGGAAGGAGAAACAGACTGATTAGGGCTGATAAGCTTCTAAGGGCAGCAGGAGAATCGCCCAAAAGCTGTGCCCACAGCCTCACAATTGCGTAGTAAAGCGGCGGATGTTGTGGATCTGAGGTAACAAGATAGTTAATGGTACTACCAACCCCTCGATCTGGATTTAGGTGTTGATAGGTATCTAAAGCTGAAATGCTAAATGGGTTCCTATGATCGTTAATCTCTTGTCTGACTTCAGCAACCGTATGGCCAGAAATAGCTAAGGCTGTCCAGGGTTCATCGCCACAAAAAGCTTTTTGATCTAAGTGAGTAAAGCGAAAAAAGGTACCTAGGGCAATCAGAATAATAACGAAAATTTTGAATCTAATAGGTGGTTGTAACCACGGCTCTTCTTCCTTATCATCTATTGATGACCATTTAAGCAGACGGCCAAATAGATTAATGCGTAGCCGCACCAAGTGGTGCAAATAATCAAAATAGTGTTTGGAAGTTACTTTAGTTTCACCCTCCAGGCGTTCTTGAAAGATATACCCCGCTTCGGCTATTTCACTGATTTCTCCTTTGGCAAGGACTTCAAGCAGAATTTTATAGCCGATGGGATTTAGCGTTTTGTTTGCGATCGCAGCACGACGCACCAGAAAGTAGCCGCTCATGGGATCTGATACCTGAGTGAGTATCTCAGGCAATATCAGTAAGCCCAGCAGTTGGGCTCCACGAGACAAGAAGCGTCGCCCAATATGCCAATCACTGATGCCACCTCCTGTAATATGGCGACTGGCAACAACTAAATCGGCTCCCTTTTTAATCTCATCTAACATTTGTAGGAGTGTGGCGGGTGGGTGCTGTAAGTCCCCATCCATAACTCCTAGTATTTCACCAGCAGCCTCTTCCCAACCACAAATTACAGCTGAGGAAAGTCCCCGATCCGCTGTCCGTCGTATGACCCGTAATGAAGGATATTGAGCTGTTAATGACTGGGCAATTTGCCAGGTTCGATCTGGACTATTGTCATCTACAATAATCAACTCATATTTTCCAGAGATAACACTCTCTAGTGAAAAGCTCAATTTATCAACTAGATGAAGAATGTTATCAGATTCATTGTACGTTGGAATAATCAGAGAAAGGTCAATCTGATTGCGGTTATTCTCTGTATCAGATACCATCAATGTTTAAAAATTTATAGAAATACTTATGTCGTGACCAACGGTTCTGATTCAACAATTTCTTGCGACTCAAGTAGCGTACTATCAAGATTTAAGCAGCGAACATAGACATATACAGCTAGAGACACAATTGCAAGTAAACTGCCTGCCAGGATCATTAGAAATCCAATCCCACGCCCACCGCCAATACCAATCAACTGACCAACCGTACTGGCAAGGAGGCCATCTTTAGCTAACATAGGCTCTAACACAACATCAGCTAAAGGACTAGCACTGATGGTGCCGATGGTGGCCAACAACCCTGTGAACGTACCTACGAGGGAAAGAACTCTCCCCTGATGGCTCAAGCGAGCACACCGCTGCCAAATGGTTTGACTGGTTCCCATAATAATAGGCAAGGTTAAAAACGAAATAAATAGTCCCAAAGAAATTATAGGAATCGATTGTCTAGTACCGGCAATAACTAACCCGACACTGCCAATGAACGATGCCACGAACAAATTTTGCAGGGCATGGTGCCCGCCTCCCCAAATACTCATTAAAATACTCCCTATCACCATACCAATGCCGCCTAAAGACATGACGCTACCGAAGGTTTGAGCACTTGAAAAGGAAAGGACCAATGGGTTAAGTAGCACCTGAGCCATACCGTTAACAAAGAAATAAAGTCCCATAAAACCCAGCAAAATCAGCAAGGCAACTTGTGAGGAAATAACATTCCAGCCCTGGAAAATTTCTTTCAGTAGTGAGCGATCTTGAAAAGACGATGTGTCAGGCTCTGGTTGGGGAATAGATACAAACAACAAGGTGCTCAGGCCAATGGCATAGCTGCCCAAATCCAGACACAGTAACCCACTTAAATTTAGGGTACCCACGAGAAAACCGGCCAGGGCTGGTGCTGAAATCTCACTGAGGGCTGAACTAAATTGCAGCATCCCGTTTACTCGTCCAAGCTGCTGCTTACTGACCATCATAGGGATGGCTGCCCCCTTAGCAACCATCTGAAAACATCCACACAGCGATGTGGCGAATGCTGAAATATAAGTATGCCAAATCTGTAAACTTCCGCTCATTTGCAACAGCAACAGTGCTGCAGTGACAACGGCCGCACCACAGTCACTAAAAAAAATAATCCAGCGTCGATTCCAGCGATCTACTAACGCACCCACCAATGGAGTTAAGACGACCCCTGGCAACATAGTGATGAAGAAAACTAGGCTCAGCTGGGTTACCGCCTGAGTATTTTGATAAACCCAAATGCCCAGGCCAAATCCAGTCAACCGCGTACCAATTTGAGAAAGCGATTGACCAAACCAAAAAAGAATAAAGTTTTTGATCTGTGGAGGTAAGGAAAATAAACGATAGAGCCAGGGGATCTGTATATCAGAAGAGTCAGAATCTGAGCTTTGAGAAGGCTGTTCGCTGGCCATGGCTTTTATATCATGAATGCATTCACCCTAGAGACAGGGTACAAGCTAAAAACTTATTGCCTCTTCGCGACTGACGGCCCAATCCTGCTGCTTAAGACTATACCAAGGTTCTCTTGAGAGCGGCCATGGGTAGGTTTCCAGCTGTCCTAGGACAAACGCAAAAGGAGGGAGTTGAGCTTTTAATCGTTGATCAATCCACTCCAGCGTGCCGCCAGCGGTAGTGACTCGCAGCTTTAAATCTATAATCTTGCCATGGCTTTCGGGAATTGGGATATCGGTTTCTATAAGATGCTGTGTGCCCAGATTCATAACCACTAGAAGGGGAGGTGTTCCTTGGGCATCATGGAGGAGCACACATCGTAAACCGTGGTCCTTGGCGATGAGAATGGTGCGATCGCACGTTTGAATATTGACCATCTGTCTGCGCATGTCCGCTAATGTATGAATTAGCTGAAATGTCTCATGTTCCTGATTGTAAGGCTGAAATACTTTTCGATTAATCGGCCCAAATTTCCAAACACAGGCCGGATTATCAAACATATCCTCCCGCACATGGCAGTCATGACCGATCCACTCCCCTGTATCTTCCCGCTGATGCATCCCCAAGGCACCGGAAAACTCCTGCTCTGTGCCCGCATAAATTGCCGGTCTCTGGGGACCTAATATGGAACAGGCCAATGCGAAATGTAAACAGCTCGTTGCCTTAGCCCGATCCGAATGACGGACTAAGAACTCATGGAAGATGCGAGTTGTATCCTGATTGTCCAAAAACATCAGATTGTTACGCCAGCCAGCTGCATAGGTAGAGCCGGGTGCCAATCGGCCGCAAAAATAATCTGCAAAGCCACCCAACCATTCTCCATTGCCTAGGGCATGTTTCAAACTGTAGTGGGTGGGATAATCTAAGAATCCTGAGAAATTCGCCCCATTGTAAGCGGTTAACTCCCCATGGGAACTGCCCGCATGTTCCGCAATTTGCAAGAAATCTGTTTTTCCCAAGTAGCGAGCATATCTTGAAATCTCCGCTACACAAGGCTGCCAGAAATCTACGCCTACATGACGCGCCGAATCATATCGAAAGCCATCCACATTGGTAACAGCTAACCAATATTTAAGGTGATCTATCAGCAAACTACGTACATGGCTGCTCTCTGTTCGCCAATCTTCTAGGAACCCAAATAACCGCTGATTGACCATATCAGTATATTCAGGACCGTGAAATAGTAGCGTATTGCGAGTTTCCACCGGAAATGGCATGACCGCTGCGCTGTCCCCGCGCACATACTTAAATTCACCCCCCGATGGGCCACCATATTCCTCCCAGTCAATATTGTCTGCCAGGTGATTCACGACTACATCAAGGATGACAGCAATATCTAGATCATGGGCCTCAGCCACCAATGCCTGGAGTTTCTGGAGCGTTCCTAGCCGGGGATCCACCATCAACAAATGAATTGGGTGATAGCCGTGATAGCCGCTATACTCATTCACATAAACCGGACTCACGATCAGCACCCCAA
>NZ_JADEXP010000348.1 GCF_015207065.1 Leptolyngbya cf. ectocarpi LEGE 11479
GTTTAAGAGCGCGCAAATTGAGGGAGCGAACGTTGAAATTGGAAATGTTCAAGGGGTCTCCTTAAGCCTGGGAAAAATTTTGGTAACGCTGGTCAATAAGGCAAAAGAACGATTGTCCGGCTGAGCGGCTAAGCACCTCACAGAGTTCAAAGGCAGTTGTCACAGCACAACGGGAAATAAGTAAATATACTTAACATTTCTTTGCCTATGCCTATCTAAAGGCAAATCGGCAGCAGTGTCTAGGGGCAAATGCAGGCAAATACAAAAGAGAATACGAAGACGGAGCGGGTATTCTTGTAGGCTTGCTACTTTGGTCAATAGGCCAAAATCTATTATCGCCATAGTATTCCTACTCCCCAAGTATTTTGAACCAACCTTATGAGTACACGTTTTAGCTGGGACTCAGTCCAAAACAGCTGGTTTTCCAACATGCGTGGGGATCTGCTAGCCGGAATTGTCGTCGCGCTGGCACTGATTCCAGAAGCGATCGCATTTTCCATCATTGCGGGTGTAGACCCAAAAGTGGGGCTCTATGCCTCGCTTACCATGCCCATTGTCATCGCCCTTGTAGGGGGGCGTCCTGGCATGATCTCGGCAGCCACAGGGGCGATGGCGCTACTCATGGTCGAACTGGTCAAAAACCATGGAGTAGAATACCTGCTTGCCGCCACTCTCTTGACAGGCGTGCTGCAGATCGTCTGGGGCTTCTTGAAAGTAGGTCGCCAGATGAAATATGTGCCACGCGCCGTGCTGGTGGGCTTTGTCAACGCGCTGGCCATTTTGATCTTTATGGCCCAGCTGCCTGAGTTTGGCGGTCAGGGAGTCACCATGTATGTGGCCGTGGCGTTAGGCTTAGCCATCATCTACCTACTGCCACGGCTGACCAAGCTAGTACCTTCGCCGCTGGTCGCCATTGTGGTGCTGACAGTTTTAGGCATGGCAGCCAACGGTACCTTTGCCGACAGTTCGCTAGCTTTTCTGGGCGATCTGGCAGCTCCCTTTGGCAGTTTGCCTACTATTCAGGACAAGGGAGACCTACCCACGACCCTACCGATTTTGCACCTCCCCCAGGTGCCATTAAACTTTGAAACGTTGAGCATCGTGCTACCGGTAGCGCTGCCGCTGTCGGCTGTGGGGCTATTGGAGTCTTTTCTGACCGCGTCGGTCATTGACGACATGACCGATACCAACAGCGACAAAAATCAAGAAGCCAAAGGCCAAGGAATTGCCAACCTGGTAACCGGATTCTTTGGTGGTATGGCAGGCTGCGCCATGATTGGCCAGTCGGTAATCAACATTACCTCCGGCGGTCGTCAGCGGCTGTCTACCCTCAGTGCGGGAGCGCTGCTGTTTTTCTTTATATTGGCCATGGGCCAGTGGGTACAACAAATTCCCATGGCCGCATTGGTAGCCGTGATGTTTATGGTCTCCATCAGTACCTTTAACTGGGGCTCCATCACCGACGTGCGGCAGCTGCCCAAGAGTGAAACCACCGTGATGCTCGTAACAGTGATTACGACAATCATCACCCATAACCTAGCCATTGGCGTCATTGTTGGTATCGCCCTCAGCGCCTTGTTCTTCTCTCGCAAGATTGCCAAAATCATCCGCATCGATACCGAGCTAAAGGGCGATGATCGGATTTACTATGTCAACGGTCAGCTGTTCTTTGTGTCAGTAAACGACTTTTTGAGCACCTTTGACTTTCACGAAGAGCTAGATAGCGTCACCATCGACCTGTCCAATTCCCACCTGTGGGATCAAACAGCGGTGATCGCCATCGATAAGGTGGTGCTAAAATTTCGGGCCAAAGGCATTGAGACCCGTCTCATCGGTATGAACGAAGCCAGCGAATCCTTAGTAGAAAAGCTCGCAGTTCACGACAAACCCGAAAAACTCAAAAGTATGAGCGCCCATTAAATCCCCCTATGGGTGATCGGCCCCCAGCAAAATGGTAGGGTGGGCACTGCCCACCATTCTCAATGAACGCCACCCAATGAGCGCCACATAATGGCCAAACAACGCTTGGATGTATACCTGGTTGAGCAAGGTCTGTGCGATTCACGGCAGCAGGCTCAGCGCTGTATTCGAGCAGGCGAGGTCAAGGTAAATGAGACAATCATAGATAAGCCTGGAACCGTGATCAAAGACGATGCGGTGGTCGTACTCAAGCAAAAATCACCCTATGTATCGCGGGGTGGGGAGAAACTAGCCAAGGCGCTCAAGGAATTTGGTGTGGAGGTAGACGGTCGCATCTGTCTAGACGGCGGCATCTCCACTGGCGGCTTCACCGACTGTCTGCTACAAAACGGAGCCAAACAGGTCTACGGCATCGATGTCGGCTACGGTCAGGTTGCCTGGAAGCTGCG
This sequence comes from Leptolyngbya cf. ectocarpi LEGE 11479, assembly GCF_015207065.1. Lineage (GTDB taxonomy): Bacteria > Cyanobacteriota > Cyanobacteriia > Phormidesmidales > Phormidesmidaceae > Leptothoe > Leptothoe ectocarpi. The sequence continues at coordinate 2,370 of NZ_JADEXP010000348.1, forward strand.
CCAGGACCCGCGCGTAATCCTAAGAGAACGTACCAATCTGCGTCATCTTATTTCTGAAGAGTTATACGAAGAGAATGCTCAGCGGCCTGACCTAGGTGTGATGGACGTATCCTTTATCTCTCTGACAAAAGTTCTTCCTGCCTTTTGGAATCTAATGGCTGGGGTAAGAGAATGTGTGTTGTTAGTAAAACCTCAGTTTGAAGTAGGAAGAGAGAAAATCGGCAAAAAAGGTGTCGTACGAGATCCTAAAGACCACAGTTCGGCTATCTGGCAGGTATATATTGCTGCACAGCGCCTGGGCTGGCACTCTAAAGGTCTCACATGGTCACCTATCCGGGGACCAGCAGGCAACACCGAATATTTGCTATGGCTGACAGCAGGTGAAACCGAAACAACTCTAAACGAAGAAGATACTTCAAGCCTAACTCAGCTAGCCTGCCGCTCCTTTAACAATTGACTCCGCTACAATAGATAGACCTAGAAGCCAATAGCCACAGCCATGGTTCAAGCGCCTGCTAAACCGATCGCCCTAGAAGCCTTTCTGGCCCTGCCTGAAACTAAACCCGCTAACGAATATATTGACGGCCAGATTATCCAAAAGCCGATGCTCCAGGGGAAGCACAGCACGATTCAGCGAGATTTGACCCTGGCGGTGGAGATGGTCCTCACACCTAGAGCCTTAGGGCGAGCATTTCCGGAGCTACGCTGCACCTTTGGCAATCGGTCTATTGTGCCCGATGTGGCTGTATTCAGACAGGATAATATTCCCCGTGAATCCGATGGCACTATTGCGAACCAGTTTTTGCTGCCGCCAGACTGGGTGATTGAAATTCTCTCGCCGGATCAGAGCCAGACAAAAGTGACTAAAAAGTTGTTACATTGTCTTACCCACGGCAGTGAGATGGGTTGGCTAATTGATCCGGATGAACAAACAGTATTCGTTTATAACACTGATTTTTCTGTGCAGGCATTTGATATAGATACAAGGGCCAAACGGTTGCCGGCACCTGCTTTTGCCATAGAGGTAAAACTGACGGTGGAGGATATGGTGAATTGGCTGCTGGCTTAGACATGGCGCAGCGCCATCACTATGGCCAATGGGAAGCGTAACAGCTGCATCAGTTTGACTGAGGCTACAATAGCCATGTAGACATCTGCTACTGTTGCCATGGTTGCATTACCCCAGCATCTGACCGTTGAGGACTATCTTCAACTAGAGGCTGAAAGTCCTATCAAACATGAGTATATTGATGGCCAGGTCTATGCCATGGCCGGGGCAAGCGATAGCCACGCTACGATTTCCCTGAATCTGGCAAGCTTGCTTCGATCACATGTACGAGGTACTGGCTGCCGAGCTTACATGTCTGACATGAAGGCACAAATAGAGGCTCGTAATCGCTTTTTCTATCCGGATGTGATGGTGACCTGCGACCCGCGCGATCAGAACACACCTATGTTTAAGCGGTTTCCGAAATTAGTTGTTGAGGTGTTATCTAAATCGACAGAAGCATACGATCGGGGAGATAAATTTTTGGCGTATCAGGCTCTAGAGAGTTTGCAAGAGTATGTTTTGATTAACACTCGGCACCAGCGGGTGGAAATCTTTCGTCGCAATGATTCAGGGCTATGGGTGCTGCAGTCCTATACCTCAGGAAATAAGACTTTCGACTTGAAGAGTATTGACTTTACTGGTTCCTTTGCTGAGCTATACGAAGATGTGGTTTTAGAACCGTCAGAAATACCGGAAGAGGTAAGGGTAGAAGATGGCTAATGGCTGCGCTGTTTAGCAAGGGTGGCAACCAACTTTTAGGACGCGTTATCCTTGGTCAAGGTCAATTAGCCTTCTAGCATGCAGCAACCAAAAATCTATGACTGGAAGCGATTTTGGTATCCTCAAGGGACGCAAATTCAAGTCTGCGATCGCGGCTACCTAATTGACCCAACCTCAGAATGGGGCAAGTATACCAACCCTGAGCTGGTCGAACTAAAAAAGCTTGCTGATATCCCCTGCCTGGTTTTACTTGGGGAACCGGGTATTGGTAAGTCTCACGAAATAAAAAAACTAGAACACTACACATACAGTCTCGCTGATGATGACGGCGATATACTGCCGCTTCCTCTGCGTTCATGTATAAATCTGAGGCAGGACTTACTTCAAAATAATCAATTCATTGATTGGCAGAAAGGTAAGCATGACCTCTATGTATTTTTAGATAGCCTGGATGAAGGGCTAGCTGAAAGTACAATTCTGGCTAAACAGTTAGTTGATATTTTAGGGACTAGGACTTATTGCAAAGAACTTAAGCGACTACATATCCGTTTAGCTTGCCGGGATGCTGTTTTTCCTAAGGTTTTGGAAGAAGGACTTAAGGAACTATACGGCGAGGGTTATGCCGTTTATCAACTTGCACATCTCCGTCGTATCGATATAGAAAGAGCCGCTAATGATGAAGGGATTGAATCACAGAAGTTTATATCTGAAGTTGAGCATAAAAGTCTGACTCCTTTTGCAATAAAACCAATTACGCTACGTTTTCTTTTCAAAGAGTACAAGGAAAATGAGCAATTTTCTGAAAATCAGACTTTAACTGATTTATATCTCGAGGGCTGCCGTGCTCTATGCGATGAAGATCCGAATCATCCTCGTCAGCCCGGAGTTAACAAGAATTTAGAGTTAGACGAGCGCTTGATCGTTGCTGCGGATATCGCTACAACCACCATATTTTGCAATCGTGATGCAGTATGGGTTGGACGATATGGTGAACATAGCTCTAATAAGGATATTGATTGTCGAGAACTAACTTTAGGAGAAGTCAGAGAAAAAGCAATTAGAGAAGTTCTAGAGACAGGAGTTTTTAGTAGATATAGCTTCCATCGAATAGGCTGGGCACATAGAACTTACGCAGAGTTTCTGGCTGCTTGGTACTTAACAAAAAATGAGTTGAATCTATCGCAGTTAGAAGGACTCATTTTCAATGAAAATAGAGTTATTCCTCAACTAGCAGAGATTGCAAAGTGGCTAGCTAATATGAGAAGTGACTTTCTGGAGAAAGTCATAAAAACAGATGCAAATATTTTAATTAAAAGCGATTTATCAAATATTGATCAAAATACTAAGTCTAAGATATTAGATTCTTTTTTAGAACTACATAACGCTGGAAAATCTCCCTATCGAGAAAATGGAGAATTTATCCATCAAAATAATTTTGATCACTACAAGCAGCTGAATTATCCTGGGCTGCCAGAGCAGTTAAACTCATACATTTCAGATTCATCAAAAAATATTCAATCTAGATATGTAGCTATTGACATAGCTGAAGAATGCAATCTGGTGACCATTGCCTCAGATTTAGCAAAGATAGCTTTAGATGTAAATCAACCCCATCGAGTCAGGGAAAGAGCTGCAAGATTTGTAGTTAATACTGATAATAATTCGGCCCATGAGCAACTAATAGATTTAGTCACTCGTGAGCAGGATGACCCAGAAGATGACTTAAAGGGACATGGCTTAAAAGCAACATATCCCCAGTATCTAAAAACAGAGGAAGTTCTCGCTCATTTGATACCACCTAAAGCTAGTTATTTGGGGGTTTACTATCAAGACTTCTTAGCGCATGATTTTATAGAACGTCTTCCAGTAGAGGATCTAGCTTTAACTCTTAGGTGGTTTGCAAAACAGGAAGGAATTCATGATTACAACTATCATCCGTTTACTAATTTGATCAGTAAGTTAATTTTCAAGGCATGGGAACATTTAACAGATTCAGATATTAGAATAAGCCTTGCTCAGATGGTCGTGCCCAGGATGAAGCAATATGCCGGAATAGTAGATAGCTATGATGAAGAAACCTGGAAGGAGTACATTGAGGAAGATAATGATAAGCGTCGTCTCCTTTTAGAAAGCATTGTATTAATTATTCAAGACTCAGAAAAAGATCCGTTATGGCTATCTAATCGGAGTAGATGGAGCCAATTTTATCTTTTACCTAAAGACTTTGGGTGGCTCACCGAAAAGCTTAAGACGACTACCTCTAAAGGAGCACAAAAAATATATGCAAAATTAATTGATTACTATTTAGATATGGATAGTGTTGAACAAATTAATGACTCAATACTTGCATGTGATGAGGTGCCAGTATTACGCGATGTGCTCTCTAAATGGATAGAGCCTATTGCTTTAGATTCTCAAACAGCGGAAGATTTAAAGGAAAGATATCTAAAAAGAAAGCAATACGAAGCTAATCAAGAGCGTAAGTTTGTATTAGAGCCTCCACCTAAGACAATGATTGT